>CASBQR010000101.1 GCA_949127865.1 Synechococcales cyanobacterium PMM_0082 | reverse complement strand
TTTGCAAATGCTTCTTAGCTAATCGTTTTTGGGCTTTTCTTCGACGGATTGATCCTTTCTCAGTCTTAGAAAATCTACGCTGCAACTTTTTGAGTCTACGTTCAGATTTTCTAAGTAGTCTAGGATTCTCCACAGTATTAGCCTTGGAATCGGTATAGAAATACTCCAATCCCACGTCAATACCAATGTGATTACCGTTAGGAGATGGTATTTCTTTTCTTTCTACGTCAATACAGAACTGAACGTAACAACCATCAGCCCGTTTAACAATTCTGACTCTTTTAATTAACTTGGAATCGTAGCAACTTAAGTCACGGGTACCAATTAGTCTAAGCTTGCCAATATTAAATCCATCGCTAAAATTGATGGATTTTTTATCAGTCGAAAGTTTCCAGCCGCAGGTTTTATATTCTACTGATCTGGTATGTTTCTTAAACCTTGGATACCCTTTACTTCGACTACGCTCAGTACAAGTCTTACCTGCTACTTTCTTTTTACAATTCTCAAAGAATCGTTTAACGCCAAACCATGCCCTTTCAGCACTAGACTGTCTAGCCATTGAGTTTAATTTTTTGGCAAAATCAAATTCTTGAGCTAGAACTGCCATGTACTTATTTAAGTCATAGCCATCCACACCTTTGTGATCTATCCAGTATCTAAGAGCTTTATTACGACAAAACTGAGCGGTTCTAATAGCTTCGTTAATTGCTACGAACTGTTGCGGCTTTGCTTTGACTTTGTACTCTAGAACGATCATGATAGTTTTTTGGATGCACGTTTGATTATAATCCATTCAGTGCTTACCGCAATTCTGTTACTGAGCGCAGCCGAGGTATCCCGTCGGTAAACCGAGGGTCTTCTTGCGGATGAAAGATAAATTAGGATCTCAGTAAGTCTTCAAAGATTAACTTGATCGCAAGTTTTAGGTCATTACAGCAATCTTCAATAGTTTCCCCTTGACCATTTGCCCCTTTAACTTCTGGACAGTAGGAAAAATATCCACCTTCTTCAGCTTTTTCAATAATTGCGGTTAATTCTTTCATTTTTCTTGCCAAATTAATTTGCTGACGCTCTAACAAATATGGGTTAAACTTGATATTCCCATAAAGTCATACAATCTCGCTTATGTCTAAACGCTATACCCTAGATGCTGCTGAAGGTCTTCGTCGTTCTGAAGAGCTAGTTGCTGCTGCTCCTAACCGCTATCGGATTACGGTTCAGGTGGCAAATCGGGCTAAACTCCGCCGCTATGATGAGGCTGACGACTATGATGATCATTTTCTTAAACCAATTATGCGTGCCATCATCGAAATGTCTGATGAACTGACTCAGCCTGAAATTTTGAGTGATTAATTAGTGATTAATTAGGCTAAGTGCATAAATATTTATTAAATGGGGAGGGTTGGCGATTGGGTCACTCCCCCGATGCTGAGATTTTTGTGGGCTTAGTTGGTGCCGAAAACTGGGCGATCGAACTTAATTACCAAGAATTTCAAGATTTTTGTCGGATCAGTCGGCAACTAGTTGAAACTATGGCGACAATGCAAGCCGAACTTTCCGAGGGTGAAACCCTAACTTGCTCTGCTCAAACTGCGGATATTTCCCTAGAAGCCTCTGGATTTAGTGATAATTTTACAATTCATCTGCAAGTATTAAACGATCGCAGGGCAGAAGGTATATGGACATCAAGGGCGATCGCTGAACTTTTACAGGCAGTAGAGCAGATTTTGCCTTAGTTTGGGACTTTGTTCGACAATTTCAAAATTCATGCCAAATTAAAGCCCTTAGAACAATTACTTTGTTCCATCTAACCCCGAATTATGTTTGGGTCTTGGTAACGTAAGCTGCTAAAATTTTGGGCAGACTCGCTACTAATGGGACTAAACGTGCGGATTGCAGTTGATGCTATGGGTGGGGACTATGCCCCAGATGAAATAATTGCGGGAGCTTTGATGGCTCAGGCAAAATTTGATGTAGATATTTTATTAGTAGGTGATGAAAAAGCGATCAGTGCTTACTTAAAACAACATCATCATAAGTTAAGCGATCGCATCGAAATTGTCCCAGCCGAGGGGCAAATAGATATGCACGAAGAACCCCTAGAAGCACTGCGCCGCAAGCCTAAGTCTTCGATCGCTGTATCTATGGAATTAGTTAAACAAAAAAAAGCTGATGGGGTAGTTGCCGCAGGACATACAGGCGCAGCGATGGCAGCCGCACTTTTACGATTAGGCAGATTAAAAGGGATTGATCGACCAGCGATCGGGGCATTACTGCCAACCCTAATTCCCCATAAACCCGTTTTACTATTAGATGTGGGCGCAAATGTGGATTGTCGTCCTAAATTTTTAGAACAATTTGCCATGATGGGTTTGCTCTATAGTCGCTATGCCTTGGGCGTAGAAAATCCCAAGCTAGGACTATTAAATATTGGCGAAGAACCTTCCAAAGGTAATGATTTAGCCATTAAAGTCCACCAAAGTCTGCAAGATAACCCTCAGATTCCTTTTTCAGGCAATGCTGAAGGTAGAGATGTCATGTCAGGCGATTTTGATGTGGTGATCTGTGATGGATTTATGGGTAATGTCTTACTTAAGTTTGCCGAAGGTGTAGGTAAGGTGGCAATGCAAATTCTCAAAGAAGAATTACCTAGGGGCTGGTGGGGAAAATTAGGGGTTTTATTCCTACGTCCCAACCTATCTCAGGTCAAGCAAAGAATGGATTACAACGAGTATGGTGGAGCGTTATTATTGGGGGTAAATGGTATCTGTATTATTGCCCACGGTAGCTCTAAGGCTTCTAGTATTTGTAATGCGATTCGGGTGGCAAAGGATGCGGTGGATAATCAAGTTTTGGAGCGCATTCGCACCCAGATTAAGGAACTTAACGCTGTTGTGGAAGAAAAAGAAATTGTATGATTCAAGCAATATCTAAGTCCCAAAATGATCAAATTGCCGATCAAAAATATTTCTCTCTTTCTGAGTTTTATGCCTATTGCGATCGCTCAGAAATTCAATACGAACTTGAGGACGGAGAATTAGTTGCCATGCCGTCAGAGCCAATTGCTAACTCTGTATTGTCGAGGCGGCTGTTTATGGCATTAGCCCAGTATGTCCCCCTAGATTTTCTCACCTATAAAGAAGTGTTTGTAGAGGTAACAGGGCGGAGGGTGAGAGTGCCAGATTTATTAGTTCTAGGAGATGAATGTCACAATGCCCTACAAAGTAGGAATAACGGCACAATTAGCCAAGAGATGCCATCACCACTGATTGCCATTGAAATAGTGTCGCCTCGGAGTGGTAATATTGCCAGAGATTATCGCTATAAAAGGTCAGAATATGCAGCAAGGGGAATTAGGGAGTACTGGATTGTTGATCCTGAGCAGAAAAAGATTACGATTCTAAGCCTTGTGGAAGGATTCTATGAAGAGATAATTTATGCCCAAGATCAACAGCTTATATCTCCAGCCTTACCAGAAATCAAAATTAAAGTTAGCGATATTCTTTAGCTTATGAACGGAGTCAGAATAATTGGTAGCGGTTCGGCTGTGCCTGAACGGGTGATTACGAATGATGAACTCAGTCAAACCATTGAAACATCAGATGAGTGGATTGCTAGTAGAACAGGAATTCGTCAACGCCGAGTGATTACACCAGATCAGGAATCCTTAGCGAGTTTGGCAACTATAGCGGGGAAAGCAGCGATCGCTATGGCAGGAATAGAACCTAAGGATTTAGATTTAATTATTTTGGCTACTTCCAGTCCCGATGATCTTTTTGGTTCCGCCGCTCAAGTCCAGTTTCTTTTAGGGGCAGAGAACGCTGTAGCTTTTGATTTGAGTGCTGCTTGTTCAGGATTTGTGTTTGGTTTGGTCACTGCTTCTCAATTTATTCGGACGGGTACTTATCGTAATATTTTGCTGATTGGCGCAGATGTGTTGTCTCGTTGGGTAGATTGGCGCGATCGCAGTACTTGTATCCTCTTTGGTGATGGGGCGGGAGCAGTGGTATTGCAAGCTTCTGAGCAAGATCAGCTTTTGGGATTTGAATTACGCAGTGATGGCAAAGGTAATGCTTTACTTAATCTCAGCCACGGTGCCTCAGGCTATGTTCCTATTACTATGAATGGCGGTGAAGTCTATCGGTTTGCGGTAAAGTCGGTGCCAGAGGTTTTAGATAAGGCTTTATTTCGGGCGAATTTAACAGTAACTGATATTAATTGGTTAATTTTACATCAAGCTAATCAGCGCATCTTAGATTCTGTTCAAGCTCGCATGGGGTTTGCTACAGAGAAAGTGATTACTAATTTAAGTAACTATGGCAACACTTCTGCGGCTTCGATTCCATTAGCCTTGGACGAGTCGGTGCGATCGCATAAAATTAAACCCTCAGATACTATAGCGATCGCTGGATTTGGGGCAGGACTAAGCTGGGGTGCGGCAATATTTAAGTGGGGCTAGTATGAAATTATCAGAACTTCTACGCCAAGCAGGATACGAGTATATTGGGGCAGAAAAAATAGTCAAGCGCATTGTCACCGATTCCCGTATTTGCCAAGCAGGGGATTTATTTATAGCTATGTTAGGTAGTAAAGTTGATGGGAGTCATTATGTATCTCAGGCATTAGCATCAGGAGCGATCGCCGCTATTGTTAATCAAACCAATGATCAAACCTCAATTATTAAACCCAATCCTCAAATTATTCCCGTCCCAGATGTGATCACTGCTTGTGCGGAAATTGCTGCGAGTTTCTATAACTATCCTGCCCAAAAGTTAAAATTAGTCGGGGTCACAGGGACAAATGGCAAAACCACCACTACTCATCTCATTGAATTTCTAGTTGGAAATCAATATGCCACAGGCTTAATGGGAACTCTCTATACCCGTTGGGCAGGTTACGAACATATTTCCACCCATACCACTCCATTTGCTGTGGATTTACAGGCACAATTGCAGAAAGCTGTGGATCAAAACCAAGAAGTAATGGTAATGGAAGTCAGTTCTCATGCTCTCGCTCAACGGCGGGTATGGAGTTGTCCCTTTGCCGTATCAGTGTTTACCAATCTGACTCAGGATCATTTAGATTACCACCTAAATTTAGAGGACTACTTTCAAGCGAAGGCTCTTTTATTTAATCCTGATTATCTTAAAGGACGGGCGATTATTAATCTGGATGATAAATACGGAATGCGGTTAATTACTGATTGTCGTATCCATGAAAAGCCCATATGGACTTATAGTCTCACTAATTCTGAGGCAGATTTTTATACTAGCGATCTGACCTATAGTTCTAATGGAGTTACGGCAACCTTACATACTCCCATTGGTAAAAAAGAATTTAGTTCACCTTTAGTAGGAAGTTTTAATTTAGCAAATGTGTTGGCAGCGATCGCCACTGCTATAGATTTAGGAATTAATTTAGATGAAATTATCCAACGCTTACCCAAATTTAAGAATGTCCCTGGTCGGGTGGAACGGGTGCAAATTAGCCCAGATCAAGATATTACCGTAGTTGTAGACTATGCTCATACTCCCGATAGCCTTGAGAATTTACTGAAAGCTATGCGTCCGTTTACTCAAAGAGAATTAATTTGTGTCTTTGGCTGTGGGGGCGATCGCGATCGGACAAAAAGACCAATCATGGGAGAAATTGCTGCGCGGTTAGCCGATCAAGTTTATATCACTTCTGATAATCCTCGTACCGAAAATGCGGAATTAATTCTCCAAGATATTCTTACAGGTGTTCCTGAACAGGTTAAACCTATGGTGGAAATAGATCGAAGAGTTTGTATTAAAAATGCGATCGCCAAGGCAAAAACTGGAGACACGGTGCTAATTGCGGGAAAAGGACACGAGGATTATCAAATTATTGGTACAGAGAAAATTCATTTTGATGACCGAGAAGAAGCAAAAATCGCCTTAGCAGCTAGATATTCCGTTAATTCTGGACTTTAATCTTAATTGCCTGTGCCAATCCCTCTAGGGTAAATTCTGTGGCTTCAATATCTACTCTACCTAATAGCTCTCTACAGGTAACAGAAGTTTGGGTGCCAATGGAGGCAATCTGTACCGAAGATAACCATTCGCTCCATTCTGTAACTGGGAATTGTTGGGATAATAATTGCTGGAAATGTTTAACGGTTTTAGAACTAGCGAAGGTGAGAATATCTATCTCTTTCTTTCGTAGCGATCGCAGGGCTAATTCATCTATATATTTAGGACAGCCCGACTCATAGGCAGGGACAGCATTCACTTTTGCTCCTCTTTGTTCTAGTTCCGTAATTAAAACTTCTCTACCACCTGACTGCACTCGTGGGAACAAAATTCTTAAGCCCGTACAGTCAGGAAAACTTGCAGCTAAGGAATCAGCAATAAAGTCAGGGGGAATTAAATCGGGAGTTATCCCCTGTTGGGCTAGAAATTCGGCGGTTTTACGTCCCACAACGGCGATTTTTAAATTATGTAAGCTGCGACTATCTAGGTTATAAAAACGAAGACGCTGAAAGAAAAACTCTACGGCATTAGCAGAGGTCAAAATCAACCACTTATATTCCTGAATTTCAGCGATCGCCTGATCTAAGGCTTCCCAACTATCAGGCGCAGAAATTACTAAAGTTGGCATTTCTACCACTTCTGCCCCTTCATTTTCTAGAATTTGCCGAAATTGGCTAGATTGCCCTGCGGCTCTAGTAATGAGAATTCTTTTTCCTGCTAAGGGTTTTTGAGGAGCAGAACGATACCAATCATGGTACTTGACGACCTCACCCACCACGATCACTGCTGGAGAAAGTTGAGATGGGAGTTTTACTTCAATATCTCCTAACGTACCTGTCCAAATTTGTTGATTGCTTCTACCTGCCCACTGAATGATCGCGATCGCTGTATCTACGGATTTATATATTTTTAGTTTGGCGAGTAAATTGGGTAAGTTTGCAGTTCCCATTAAAATAATCAAAGTAGGAATTTGTCCTAATCCCTGCCAAGGTAGTATCTCTAAATCATGCCCTGTTAATACCGTAAAACAAGGACTCAAATCAGCATCAGTAATAGGAATGCCAGCTAACATCGGGGCAGCGATCGCCGAAGAAATCCCTGACACAATCTCATATTCACAATTAGCACTATGCAAAGCCGTAATTTCAGAAACTGTGCGCCCAAATATTGTCGGATCTCCACTTTTTAGTCTAACTACCTGCTGATCGCCTTGGCATTCCGTAACTAAAATTTTATTAATTTCAGTTTGGGTAATAGCAGGTTGTCCTCCCCGTTTACCCACGTTGATCAGCTTACAGGTGGAAGGTACTAGGTTTAACAAACTTGAATCAGCTAAGGCATCATAAATTAGGACTTCTGCCTGACTCAAAATTCGATGGGCTTTCAGGGTTAGATCCTCAACTCCCCCAATTCCTGCTCCGACAATAAAAACTTTCCCCATGATTTTTGATTTTAATTAATCAGCTTTTAATGTCAGTTCATCTAGGTTCCATAATGCTCCACCAATCGGCGAGAATTGTACACCTTGAATGCGATCGCGGACGGCGGAAAGGGCAAGCGGCGTAACCAAATGAATTAGTGGTAATTTTTCCTGTACTAACTGTTGAAAGTCAGCATAAACAGCTTTTCGTTTATTCTCATCCACCTGTTGTGAAGCTTCAATCATTAAATCTTCGATCTTTTGTTCCCAATCTGCTACTTTATACCCCGGGATTGGCGGTTGCCCCGCATCAGGACCCTTATTAAACATATGGAGATTGCCCGTAGTTGACCAAAGATTAATACTACCGTGGGGTTCAATGCCGCCTGTAAAACCGAGGATAATCGCATCCCACTGCCTAGAGTTATCTAGTTTATCAACCAAAATATTAAAGTCGATCCCTGTAAAATCTACGGTAATGCCAATTCTTTCTAGATCATTTTTAATTTGGGAACCCACTTGTCCGCGCACGGGATTACTACCCGCATTAGTAAGTAAACTGAATCTAACGAGATTACCATCGGCATCCATAAGTTGATTTTCCGAGTTATAGCGATAGCCTGAATCGGTGAGTATCTTCTTCGCTTTTTCAGAATTGTATTCATAAACTTTTAATCCTTTTTCGGGTGGGAAAAAGTAGGGACTAGGTACAGAA
The DNA here is from genome assembly GCA_949127865.1 of Synechococcales cyanobacterium PMM_0082. Classification (GTDB taxonomy): domain Bacteria; phylum Cyanobacteriota; class Cyanobacteriia; order Pseudanabaenales; family Pseudanabaenaceae; genus PCC-7502. The sequence continues at coordinate 7,900 of CASBQR010000101.1, read as the reverse complement.
ATTGGTGAATTCTGCTCCTCACCTAAACCCACATAGAGATTTGCTACCATAGTTTGTCGATCTATGGCATGGGCGATCGCTCTACGGAAATTCACATCATTAAACCACTTAGATTTTATGGGATCGACAAAGGGTTGATTAGTTTTTGCGTCTCGCCCTTGATTGAGGTTAAACATTACAAATAACTGCCCCGTAGCCACTCCGCCATTATAAATTTTGAATCTATCCCTTGCTTCTAGAGCTTTTAGCAGTTGAAAGTCCTTGACCCTAGCTCCAAGATTAAAAATATCTAATTCCCTAGATCGAAATTTCAAGAGCGCAGTATCCGAAGAATCTAAAATTTGTAGCACAATATTTTTAATGAGTGGCTTTGGCTGATCCCAGTAATTCGGATTACGCTTATAAATAAATCTTTCCCCTGGGCGATACTCCGCCAACATATAGGAACCACTACCGACAATTTGATCTAAAGGAGTCCTGATCGACCATGTTTCTAAAAATTTGGGTTTTCCTGAGGCATCATTTTCCCTGAGCGTTGGTTCGAGAATATGTTTGGGTAAAATGCCTGTACCGCCCATATAACGCACAAACGGAGCAAAAGGTTCGGAAATTGTAAACTTAATCCTCTGTTGATCGAGCTTTTCCAGTTTGGGTAATTTTCTATCCTTCCCAATCCTCATAATATCTCTACTACTAGTGGGAATCCTTTCATCAAAAATCAGATTAAAAGTGAACAGAACATCATCAACGGTTAAAGGTTCACCATCTGACCATTTGAGGTTTTCTCTTAGCTTAAAAGTTACTTCTTTGCCATTGGGAGCAACTTCCCACGATTCGGCTAATTCTGGCTCTAGTTCTGCGGTTAACCCATTAGTTTTCAGTAAACCACTGAAGACATAACCTAATACATCTGAACTGGTGGCATCGGTGGTGAGAATGGGATTAAAGGTTTTGGGGTCTTGAATAATAAAATCCACTAGGCGATCGCTTCTTGATACCCCATTACTTAGGTTCGTCGGACTACAACCAATAATAAAAATTGAACAGACCGCCGTCATTACCAACAACAAAATAACTTGAAATTTCTTACTAGCTTGGCGTTTATGGTATCTGTTCATGGTCAAAGGTAATACTTAGGTGCAGTGATCATTATATAGGCTCAATTTATGACTAAACCTAATCTCAACAGTCTAAAATAAAGTACAGATAAATTAACTTCCATTCTTATGGCAACTACGCCAACTACCCTTACCTATACCTTAGAAGAAGTTTTAGCACGTTTTGAACAAAGAGTTGATCGGCAATTTACAGAAATAAACCAGAAAATGGATAGGCAATTTACAGAAGTTAACCAGAAAATGGATAGGCAATTTACAGAAGTTAACCAGAAAATGGACAAGCAATTTGCAGAAGTTAACCAGAAAATGGATAAGCAATTTGTAGAAGTTAATAGTCGGGTTGATAAGGTGGAGTCAGGGATTCAAGAATTGTCCAATGAAGTTAAAGCTGTGGGGAGTGATTTGAAAACCTTAGATCAAAAAGTTTCAGGTATTGATAAACGGCTTGATAATCAGGAATTCATTAACCGTAGTCTTTTTGTAGCGATCGTGGCGGTATTTTTGGGAGGGACGGCAAAGTTATTTGGATGGCTACCTAGATAGTCTGCACTAGTAAAACCACAGCATGAGCAGCAATACTTTCTCTTTGTCCCATGGAGTCTAAACCTTCATTGGTTGTGGCTTTAACACTTACTTGATTTGTTTTCAGTTCTAGAGCCTGAGCAAGGCGATCGCACATAGATTTAATGTGAATTTTAAGTTTTGGGGCCTCGGCAATAATTACGGAATCAAGATTACTAATTTGCCAACCTTGAGCTTTGATTAATTGATTCACAGCTTGCAATAATTTAATACTATCTGCCCCCGCCCATTGGGGATCAGTTGGCGGAAAATAATGCCCAATATCTCCCAGTGCCAAAGCTCCCAACATCGCATCCATAATGGTATGGGTCAAAACATCAGCATCACTATGACCTAGTAAACCTTTTTCATGGGGAATATGAACACCACCTAAAATTAAATGGCGATCGCTAACTAAACGGTGAATATCATAGCCATTACCGATGCGAATATTCATGATTAAGTATCAATTATTTGGAATTAGTATGGCATATTTCTCCAACTCCCCAACTATGCCCCAAATTTTTATGCAAGTTTTCCATAATGAGAATTACTAAGCGTTTATGGTTCAAATTTTAAGATTTTCCCCTTTATGGGTTTAATTTCGGTAAATTAAACATAGAAGAATTTTTTAAACTAAGTTTATCTAAATAAAAATGACGACTAATATCTGTTTAGGCTTTGCGGGGGCGATCGGTAACACCCCTTTGATTGAAATTCCATCACTATCCAAGATTACGGGGTGCCAAATTTTAGGTAAAGCTGAGTTCTTAAATCCAGGTGGTAGTGTTAAAGATCGGGCAGCTTTGTTTATGGTGGAGCAGGCAGAAAAAGATGGCAAGCTCAAACTGGGTGGGACGATTGTGGAAGGTACGGCAGGTAATACTGGCATTGGACTAGCTTTGGTCGCAAACGCTAAGGGCTATCGGTGTGTGATTGTGATGCCCAGTAACCAATCCCCTGAAAAAATTGATTTATTAAATACCCTAGGAGCCGAGGTGGAATTAGTTGCTCCTGTGGCTTTTAGTAATCCCGAACATTTTTATCACACTGCCCAACGGCGATCGCAAAGTATAGAAAACGCATTTTGGGCTGATCAATTTGAAAATATAGCTAATTCTGAGTCCCATTACCAAACTACTGCTCCAGAAATTTGGCAACAAACGGGCGGGGCGATCGATGGCATTGTCATGTCCTCAGGCACAGGTGGCACCATTGGCGGCGTAACCGCTTATTTGAAGGAAAAGAATCCTGATATTGCTAGTTATTTAATCGATCCCCAAGGTTCAGGATTATATAACTTTATTACCGAGGGGATTTTTAAGGCGGCGGGAACTTCCATTACCGAAGGGATTGGCATTAATCGAGGTACTGCTAATTTTTATCGTGCCAAACTAGATGGAGCTTTTCAGGGTAGTGATTTAGATGCGATCGAAATGGCGCATTATTTACTAAAACATGATGGTTTATTTTTAGGTAGCTCTGCCGCTTTAAATGTAGTAGGGGCAGTAAAATTGGCTAAAAAACTCGGTAAAGGCAAGATAATTGTCACAATCCTCTGTGATGGTGGTGGTAGATATCAAAGTCGAATGTTTAATAATCAGTGGTTAGCAGAAAAGCAATTAGTCCCCACGGGCAGCATTGATCGCATTCTCCATGACTAACTTAGCTGATGTGGCTTTGTGGCTGAGTCGCCCTGCGGAGGAAGTGGCTCCCCAATTACTGGGTTGTACTTTGGTGCGAAAAGTTGATGGAGTTGAATACCGTGCCTTGATTGTCGAAACAGAAGCATACGCTCCTGGCGATCCTGCCTGTCATGCCTATCGAAAAAAGAGCGATCGCAATGCAGTTATGTTTGGCAAGGCTGGTTCTGTCTATGTTTACTTAATTTACGGTATTTATCACTGCCTCAACATCGTCACAGATCTTGAAGGAGTTGCCAGTGCCGTTTTAATTCGAGCCGTAGCATTAGATCAAATTCCGCCGTGGGTTCAGAGTAGTACAAGTCACCGTCTAGGTGCAGGACCAGGCAAGCTGTGCCGTATTTTAAAAATTGATCGGAGCTTAAATGGTGTAAGCCTAGACCCTGAATCTGATTTGTGGTTAGAAATAGAGCCAAATTCCTTAGAAGTTATACAAACCACCCGAATTGGTCTAACCAAGGGCATAGATATTCCGTGGCGTTGGTATATTGCTGGACACCCAGAGGTTTCAGTAGTCGCAAAGGGCTAATTTGGCTCAAAAAGGTACTGAATATTTAACCTAAAATAGAGCTTCGATATCTTTTTTAAGTTCTGGACTGTCAGGTGATACTCCAGACGCATAGTATTTAACTACATTTCCAGATTTATCAACCAAGAATTTATTGAAATTCCACTGCACCTCGGCTTTAGTTGCTTCAGTTAAATATTTATAGATATCTACTTTTGCGGCTCCTTTAACCTTGACTTTGCTAAACATATCAAAGGTGACATCGTACTTAAGCCCGCAAAACTGCTTAATTTGTTCTTCGCTGCCTGGTTCTTGAGCACCAAAATCATTACTAGGAAACCCTAGCACGACAAAGCCTTGATCTTTATAGGTTTTATATAAAGCTTCTAAGCCTTTGTACTGAGGGGTATAGCCACATTGGGAGGCGACATTCACAATTAATGCGACCTTGCCTTGATAATCAGAAAGTTTGATTTCTTGACCATCAATATTTTTAACTGAGAAATCGAAGAGTGTAGTCATGTTTAGTTTTATGATTTTCAATGACTATTCTACCAATCGCACATGGTTTTAATTGCTTGTCGGCAAGTTTTAAGGGCGATCGCTATGGTTTCTTTAACTCGACTATATTCATCATCATCACCTTGACTATTAAATAATTCCGCAGCTTGGCGTAAATCTTTCATGGCTTCAGTGGTGTTACCCATATTGTAAAAAAGCACGCCACGGTTGTAGTAAGCAGAACCTTGTAGGGAGTTATAGTTAATTGCCTCAGTATAGTCAGCGATCGCCTCCCGTTTATTACCAATAGCAGAAAGAGCTAGACCTCTACCCACGTATGTCATGGCATCGGCAGGATTTAGGCGTAGAGCTTTATTAAAGTCATTGATAGCGGCATCTTGATCCCTAAGTACATAGTTCAAAATTCCTCTTTTACTGTAGGCGGCGGCATATTTAGGATTGAGTTTTAAGGCTTGATTCAAATCCCTAATGGCTCCATTGACATCACCCTTTAAGTATTTATCGCCAGCTTGGAGAAAAAAGTTGTCTGCTCCAGATGCTTGAACTGTTACTGGGATCGTAGAGAAAGCACTACCCCCATCACTAGTAGCAATCTTGGGTAATTTTTTGACAAAAGTATTGATGGGAATGCCCAGATTAAAACCCGTTTTGACATAAATTGTATCGGTTTGACGTTCGAGGGAGCCACCTTCGGCTCTGCCATGAATTGCCACTAGTTGAGCATTTTTATCTAAAACTGCGCCACCACTCATCCCTGGCAGGGTTTTATTGGTATAGACCAATCCATAACCAAAGGCTAGAGGTTTAGAGGCATTAGCTGTCACCTGTCCAGGGGTAAATTGATAAATAGAGCGATTAATGGCATTGCCGATTTTCGGGAACCCTGCCACATACACAGCAGTACCTTCAAGCGCATTATTAGAATTGCCAATTTTAGCGACATTGTAATTACGATCGCTCTTAAAGGTGGCGATCGCCAAGTCCACATCAGGTAGTTTTTTGACAGTTTTGTAGTCTAGGACATATTCTTTTGAGTCTTCAGTAACAATAGTATAGTCATCATTTTGTTCGATAACGTGTTTGGCTGTAAGTACATAGTAAACATCTTTTTCTCTTCTGACAATTACGCCAGAGCCAATTTGATCGGCTTTGATTAGAACTGTAACTTGCTTGGCAATTTTACTTACTTCTACTGCATTCAAGGCGGCGATCGCTGGTTGCGAAAAAATAGCACAACAGCTAAAAAATATAGGAACTAGATAAAAACTTTTAACCATTTTTACTTACCTGAAGAATTACATTGTTAAAATTTACTATAACGGGTTTGATTAAAAATTAAATAATTATGGAATGGCAACAGGTTGAAAATAATTTTGTATTGGCACCGTCTCAGCCCAAGGGAGTCATCCATTTTTTAGGTGGAGCTTTTTTTGCGGCGGCTCCCCATATTAGTTACAGTCGGATGTTAGAGACCTTAGCCGAAGCAGGTTATGTGATTGTGGCTACACCTTTTGTGAATAGCACTTTTGATCATCGGCAAATTGCGATCGATGTTTACAAGTCCTTTAAGCGCACTCGCAGCAAGCTGTTTTTAGATTATTTCCCTCTATTTGGCGTGGGGCATAGCATGGGTTGCAAAATTCATCTATTGATTAATAGCCTTTATCCATCGGAACGAGCAGGTAATATTTTTATTGCCTACAACAACTATGGGGCTAAGCAATCTATCCCTTTATTTCGAGAATTTTCAGGTACTATTCCAGAAATGTCAATTATGGAGTTTACACCTTCGCCTTTGGAAACCATGGAGTTAGTCAATCAAAGCTATGGAGTTGCCAACAATCTTTTGATTAAATTTCAGAATGACAGTATTGATGAGATTGCGGTTTTAGCATCCCAACTTAAGCGTAAATTTAATGACAAGGTTACTGTCAAAATCTTACCTGGCACCCATGTTACCTCAATGGGTATGGACTTAAAATGGCAGGCGGGACAAAGCTTTACCCCCGTTGATGCGGTATTTCAATGGCTTAGGCAAGGCATCCATAAAGACAACTCTACCCTAGAGCAAACTTTATTAACTTGGCTGCGATCGCAAAATCCCCAACTTAAAACCACAATTCAAAAGGTTAAAGAATAACTCCCTAACCTCCTCAATTTTTATTAAATCCCTTAAAGTCCTAGTCCGCCTGGTAATCCCAATCCACCAGTCAGTTGTTCCATGCGCTCTTTCATAGTTGCCGAAGAGAGAGAATAGGCATCTTGGATTGCCGCTAAAACTAAATCCGATAAAATTTCGGCTCCACCTTCAAGGGCAGCAGGATCAATCTCTACATCGTGGGGTTCTTGGTTGCCACTAATTGTGACTTTAACTAACCCATTGCTAGATTGCCCTGTAATCCGCATTTCTTCTAGTTCTTCTTGCAGTGCTTTTGCGCCTTGCTCAATTTCCTTTGCTTTCATTACGGCTTGCTGAATCTCTTTCAGTTTGCCTAGCCCAAAGCCAAATCCTTGTCCTGACATAATTAATACTTTTGTTAATTGTTATCAAAGTAATATTACCTTGATTTACTCAAGATTTATCTATGTTGAAACTTAGGAAATATTGACGAAGTCCTTAAAGATAAATTCCTATACTTCCAGAATTAATTGTCCTGAACCCATTTACGCAGAACAGTTAGAAAAGTGGCATAGCTGCACACACCTCAATCGATCAGATCTTTGATACTTAATTTCATCAACTAGGAATTAACTCAAAGCCATGAACACACTAATAAAAAATCAATCCACTTTCGATCTTGCTGGTTATTGCACTCCCAAATCCCACTATTTACAAACATACTTTCAAACAAGAGCCAGAATTAATCGGCTGTGCGATCGCTACCTTTCCTGCGAAACATTAACCGAACACTTGCAAGACTTACCGACCCAATTTGAAAGCCCCCACCAAAAACCTTGGCAACCAATTCACTGGAATGCGATCGCCAAAGATCAGATAATCGGAGTCGATCCCGCTCTATTTTTATCAGTTTTAGCTAGTTCGGTGGAAGTTGAAACTCCAATTCGGGAATATTCTACGGAAAGCTGGCATTTCTTTAAGGCAGTTCATCCCCAAATGGCATACTTTATGGGCGGGATCAGAGATGAAAATGGCAACATTACTGAAATAAGTGAATGGGAAAAAGAAGAACGTCAACACGCTCCCGTATTTAGCAAGATTTACGAAAAGCTAACAGGGATTAAGCTCTGCCCCAAGCCCAACTCAGTTCGAGACAATCAATCTACGGAAAATCCCATTTACGAAGTTTATAATCATGTGCTTAGTCGGATTGGTACAGAGTGGTCAGCAGTGTCTATCTATATGTGGCTAATGGTGCATTCGACAGGGGAATTGCAACAGGCGATCGCTCAGCCCATGAAAGATGAAATCAATCATTTAGCCAAGTTTTGGGGTTTTGCTAGTTGGGCTTTCCAAGATGATTTTACAA
>CASBQR010000100.1 GCA_949127865.1 Synechococcales cyanobacterium PMM_0082 | reverse complement strand
GTTAAAAATATCTAAAGATTTTAATTTTAATTCTAATTAATTACTTTGACATTCCCATCGATAAATCGCGAGATTCTCAGTTCATCGATTCACCTTAAAACTTCCTAGCTCTTATGAGCAGTACCTAAACCCTCTAACTGTTCGATTGAATCAATTAGTAAGTTTAACTTAGGCAGTCCCAGAGGGATTAATCTCCGTGAGCTTACTAGGATATTTACCTAGAGTTAAGATGTGCCCCACCTTACTTTTTTGAACTTGAGTATTTAACTTTTCTGGATTTGGGTTTACATTAGTCCCCTCAGCTATGTTTTTCGTGGCTTTCGCTACCCACTGTCTATATTATTTCCAGTTCTACGGTGCTACGTTATTTCAGTAGAGTTTTCACTGTATCTGCGGCATTTCAACCTGAAGACAGTGTAATTTTAGCACAGATGCTAACCGTGAATAGAGTACTTAGAAGATCCTATAGTAGTTGATGGTAATATTGGCACTAGTAGAAGCGCAGTAGGAACCGCAACAATATTTGCCTTAAAGTTACCAGAGTTGCTCCAAGGAGAAGCGATCGCCCAAGAAATTGCAGACAAGGTCATATTCTCCCACAACTGATTTAATTACCTCTTGGATAAATGGCAGAGAATTTCTATATTGACGTTTGTATTTGCACGCATAACCCTAAGCTTCAGTTATTTTCAAAAGTCTTAGAAGCGATCGCTAACCAAACCCTTGATAAATCTGCTTATAAAGTTTGGATCATTGATAACGCTTCATGTCCACCAATTCAAGAATCTAGTCTTATTCCCTTGGTTAAATTTGGAATCAAGTATGAAATTCTGAGAGAACCACAACTCGGCATAATTTTTGCCCGAACCCTAGCAATGCGGGTAACTTCTAGCGAAGTTATTGTGTTCGTAGATGATGATAACGAATTACACCCAGACTACCTAGAAAAGGCTTTAGCTATTTTGCAAAACTATCCTGAAATTGGTATGTGTGGAGGTAAGTTATTGCTACCTCAAAGTACTAAGTATCCGAGTTGGGTAGAACCAATTCTGCCATACTTGGCAATTAAAGATGCTGGGGAGCAAGTCATAGCTGGGTATTGTCAAGATATCTATGATTGGAAAATATGGGAGCCGCCAACAGCAGGTTCTGTTATTCGCAGGAGCGTTACTCAAAGCTATTTAAAGGTATTGCAGAAAATTCCTAAACATCTGATCTTAAGTCGCCGAGGAAGAGGTTTATTAAGCTGTGAGGATTCTCTAATTGCCTACTCTGTCTATGAGGCTGGACTACACTGTTCATACCAGCCAAGTCTTCAGCTTAATCATCATATTCATGCCAACAGATTTAAGTTTAATTATTTACTGAGGCTACTATTTGCCTATGGACGCAGTTATATATTGCTCAGGAAAGCTATTAATCAACCTATTGATATAGAAATGATTGAAGCTATGCAGAGAAGGCTGAATTGGTGGCTAAATAATCATAAATCTCGCCGTTATTTAGCCTGTATGATTGCTTGGGAATTGGGATTTATGTTTGAGCTACAGTTTTACAAGCTTAGGAATCAAGCCTAGGACTCAAGATCAGAGCGGAAGTGAAACCTAATACATAAACTTAGTCTTCATGATCTTCATAGGGATCGCCTAATTTTTTGCTAGGAGGACCAAAAGCTGTATAAACAGAAACAAGTGTTAGACAGATCAGACTGCTAGCAACCGCTAGTCCAATCGAAAGGGCATTTTGAGAATTTTCCATGATTGAAGAGTTACATTAATATTAATTTATATTTAGATTTCCATCTTTTAGTATCATATATTGAAATATCACAAAATTTGGATCTTCTGATTACCTAGTCAGCAATTCTAATTATGGAAATTTTGCATCAACTTCACTGATATTGCTAAGATATAGCAGATTTTTACTAATTGCTCTGGTCTCCCTTTTTTACCCTGTCCTTTTTTACCTAGCTTATGTATTTTTTATTCCTAAGCTAATCTAAGTTTAGCTCTCAGCCGCAAGAAGAACCTCGGTTTATCGCTATTAAAGCCGAACTGTTGATTTAAGAATCCCCTGATTTATCGGAGTTGAGTGCCAACTAAATAGTTTTGATATTCCTAGATAAAAGGTGTTGCTACCCAGATAAAATGACAGATGTTAGCAAACATTTTTAACAATGACCTTGAGATTATTTATGACTAAAACTATTTCTTTGATATTGGGTATCTGGGCGATCGCTATTTTAGTTATGACTATTAATATCCACCCAAGTTATGCTGAAGACTTTGATAAGCAAATACTAGCAAGGGCAGACTTTTCAGGGAAATCTCTTCAAGGCTCTCAATTTAACAAAACCGATCTGCACGATGCCAATTTTCGTAATGCCAATCTCACAGGTGTTAGTTTATTTGGCGCAAATATGACATCTGCTGATTTTACAGGTGCCGATATGCGTTATAGCACGTTGGACACAGCCCGAATGAATAGTGCAAATTTAACTAATGCTTTACTGGAAGGTGCATTTACTTATGGCACTTCATTTATTGGCACAGTTATTGACGGAGCAGACTTTACTGATGTTGATTTACGCAATACTACTCGTACTCTATTATGCAAAGTAGCAAAAGGCACAAATCCAACCACAGGACGTAAAACTAGGGAAACTCTAGAATGTAATTAGTGGGGCTGATATATTCAAACCTTAGATTTCTTCTTTAATTTCCCTTTTTAAATCAACTATGAAATTGGCTTTTATCATCGATCCGATCGCCAAACTTGATCCTACCCATGACACCAGCGTGGCTTTAATGGAGGCTGCCTGTGGTCAGGGACATGAAGTATTTATCACCAGTAAAGAATCTTTAAGTATTGTGAATGGCAAGGCACAAGCATTTTTAGAACCTGTGCATATTTATCCTGTAGCGTTAATAAATGAGAAATGGCAAGCGCAGACTCCTTGGTATAAAAAGGAGTTAGGTTCATATCAGTTGTTGGAAAATATGCAAGTAGTGTGGATGCGTCCTGATCCACCTGTTACGGTTGAGTATATCTATGCCACATATATTTTGGATTATGTCGATCCTAATCGCACTCTAGTTGTTAACTCGCCAAAGGGGATTAGATCTGCCAATGAAAAAGTTTATGCTTTGCAGTTTAGTTGTACTCCAGAGACCATAGTTTCTAGTAGTAAAGCCATTATTCGAGAATTTGTCCAAGCCAAAGGGGAAGCCGTAATTAAGCCTCTAGATGGAAAAGGTGGTGAAGGAATTTTATTTGCAACGACTAGCGATCGCAACCTGAATTCAATTATTGAAGTCAGCACAAAGTTTGGCAGAGTCCCCGTCATGATTCAAGAGTATTTACCTGCCGCTCAAGCTGGAGACAAGCGCATTATTTTACTGAATGGTGAGCCGATTGGGGCTGTGAATCGCATTCCTAGCTCAGGAGAGTTTCGGGGTAATATGGCAGCAGGTGGCAGTGTCGCCCAAATTAAAATTAGCGATCGCGAGCTAGATATTTGTCGAGAATTATGTCCAATTTTGCAAAGGGATGGTTTGATATTTGTGGGGATTGATGTGATTGGTGGTTATTTAACAGAAGTTAATGTAACTAGCCCTACAGGAATTAGAGAGATTGATCGGCTAGACCATACAAGACTAGCGGAGCAGGTTATAAACTGGTTGAATTTACAAACGAGCAAGTTAAAACTTTAAATTTATTAAAAAATATTTTTTTACGAAGCGATCTTGACCTTAACTTCATTTACAGTTGATTTTGCAGGAATTGGAATATAGGGAGTTTCTGCACCTTGTTTTAGATATTCAGCTAGTTGCTTTTCAATTTGATCCCGAACGATCTGGCGATATTCTAAGAAATGTTCATTATGGGCGCAAGCTGCTAAGTAATGTTCCAGTACCCTAGGGTTTTTTTGCGCAATATCAAACAAGTGGTGCCAGAATTTCCAACGAGTTTCCCGTTTTACACCCTGTCGCCAAATTACGATCAGTAAAGCTTTGACGATTTTGAGTTCTGGAGTTTTAGAAGGTGCAGTCCAAGTGGCACAACCCATCATTAAAAAGCAGCGATAAGTACGGTCTAAATATTTAACTGGATCGTACAAAGTACAAAATGCTTCAATATATTCTCTACCAATATCTTCTAAAGGACGAGTAGCCACAAAATTCATTAATGTAGTCTGATTAATATTTCCGTCGGTATTTTCCCTGAGTCTGCCTTCTTTGTGCAAGCGGTGCCACAGAGCAGTATTTGGTAATGCTTGCAACATTGCAAAAGTAGTAGAAGGAATACCTGCTAGTTCTGCAAATCGCACAATGCGATCGCCTGCTCCAGACTTTTCACCATCAAACCCAATAATAAATCCCGCCATTGGACGTAATCCAGCTTTAATTATGCTTTGGACGGCATCAATCAAGGAACCACGGGTATTTTGGAACTTTTTGGTTAACTGTAAACTATCTTCGTCTGGGGTTTCGATTCCTAAGAATACTGCCGCAAATCCACACTCCACCATTAACTCCATCAGTTCAGAATCTTGCGCCAAATCTACCGAAGCTTCGGTATCAAAACGGAAAGGGTATTGATGCTCCGCCATCCAGACTTTTAAAGCCTGTAATAGTAATTTAACATTACGCTTGTTGCCAATAAAGTTGTCGTCAACCATGAACACGCCCCTTCGCCAGCCTAGTTCATAGAGATAATCTAGTTCTGCTAATAATTGCTGAGGGTTTTTTGTCCGAGGTTTACGCCCATACAGGACAATAATGTCACAAAACTCGCACTGAAAGGGACAGCCACGGGAGAACTGCACCGACATCATGTCGTAGGCATCAAGTTCTAATAAATCAAAGCGCGGAATAGGGGTATTGGTAACATCTGGCTTTTCCGATGTCCTAAACTTTCCAGAAGTTTCACCTCTTTCTACAGCTTCTACAAACATGGGTAGGGTAATTTCGCCTTCATCTAATATCAAGAAGTCGGTACCAACATCTTGAACTTCGTGGGGTACTGATGTGGGATAGGGACCGCCGATCGCTACTAATTTCCCCCGACGTTTTGCTTCTTTAATTTGATTGATTAAATCTTCTTTCTGCACGATCATTGCTGACATAATCACCATGTCTGCCCATGCCCACTCAGCTTCGGTAACTTCACGAATATTGCGATCGACCAGCTTAAATTCCCATGTTTGGGGCAGAATTGCGGCTACAGTTACTAATCCTAGAGGTGGAAGTAAGACCTTGCGGTCTACCATTTCCAAAATCTTTTCATAAGACCAGAAAGTTTTTGGAAATAATGGATAGATTAGTAAAGTACGCATTATTTAGTTTTTATCCTTACTACTTGGAACCAATTAATTAAAGTGTATTAGCAATTAATCTTGAGTTTGTAGCACTCAAATCCTGCCGAATATGAACTTATACACGAACTTATACTACTACAGTCTCAGAATTTATCGAATTTTTATGACTAGTCTTTCAATTTCCTGAAGCAGAACTATTTATCTTCTCTCTACTCCGTCAGTTACGGTTGTTACATTTGAGCTAGAGTCATTCCAATTAAAATCACTGATCCGAAACACCACTTCCCCAATCTCACGAACGGGATTATAACGAATCACAATGGCATAGGTGCGGCGATCGTATTGCAAGCTGTAGTTTGAGTCTACTATTCTGCCCGTCTCGGGATTTAATGATTGCTCAGCGCCAAATCGAAATGGTCCATAAATCTGCTGCACGATCCCAAAGGTAATAACTTTAGTATCCACAATTCGATCAAAGAGGAATGGTGACCTACCACCGACAAGACCTTGGGTGTAACTAACATTTAGCTTGGTATAGTCGAAAAATGGTTTAGAAAAGTTACCAAATACTCCCGTTAGCCCTACAGTACCTGAAATATAACTTTGAGAGTCTCCACTGGAATAAAATGAGTAATTAGCCCCCACCCCCAAAAAAGCATCAAGGCTAGGCGTAATTGGTTCGGGTAGATATTTTAAGCCAGTTTCACGCTCTGCTGGCAATGCTTGTCCTCGCCATAGGGGGAATGAGCGGCTGAGAACTGTAGCTCCTTGGAGTCTAATTAAACTAGCTACATCAATAGGTTGAGAGTTACCGCGATCGCGATCAGCTCCAATATACTGGACTCCAAATTGATAATTAACATTAATATCAGTATCGCCAAGGGTATAGTTTGGTGAAAATACATTGAATCCTAAGGAGTTACGGACATCTTGAAAGCCTAATGAACCATTAAATAGGCGATCGCGATAGGCATACTGTCCAACTAAAATATGATCTCCGAAGACGGGACGACTGTACTCGATGTTTACCCTTAATTGATCTTCGACTTTCTCTAAATTTAGCCCTGATAAAGTGGCTCTACCTGTCAAAAATTGCGAATCAGGTAGGATTGCATCTAATTTGGCGGACAGTCCTAAAATATTCGCATCTAGTAAATTACCTTCTAAGCCTCTTTGTAACAAAATTTGGGGTGAAATTTGAAAATTGATAGTAGGCGTGGTCAAAGCATTAAAGTTTTGCTGATAGAAGAAGCCGCCGCCATCTCGCCGATCAAAGCCTAAGCGCACAGGAAACGATCGCTCAAATCGATCAAAAATGATGCTATTAATGGGAATGGGTAGGGTCAGTCCTTGATCGAAAACTAGAGTGGGCGATTCCGCATCTAGGCGATCTTGGGTTGGTGAAATCCGAGTAAGTGTAGCTTTGGGGGAGCGAATTTCTAATTCTGGGGGACTAAATGGATCATTGGTAACTCTCAGATTTTCCGCTGTCCAAGTTTCTCCATCGAGTAGAAGTTTATCGGCTTTAAACCCAACCCTACTAATATCTTTGCTTGTGGAATTACTATCACCGAATAAATTAATAATTGAAGAGCGAGAACCTACATCTCGATTTACTTGACTAGATGTTAGGGTGTTTAAATTTATAAATCCAGAAGCCTGATCGATTGAACCTTTTGACGTACCGTAGTTATAGGCAAGTAGGCTACCTTTGATTTGTTGATCGCCTCTTTTTAAGGAGACATTACCGACCGCCGTTGCGTCCTTAGTAATTAAATTAATCTTAACTACATCACCCTTTAGCTCTGAATTTAGGTAAACAACTGTGACATTACCACTGGCAGTAAATGTTTGCTCTTTGGCGTTAAAATCTTGGCGATCGGCAATTACGCTAACTAATTCTCCCTTAACTGGTGGAGGGGGTATAGGATCAACGGATTTAGGGCGGAAAATTCGCTCAGGTTTAATTGGTCCAGCTTGGGTGATTAAATTGCTTCTGGAAAATTTCAAACTGGGAATAGCTACCATCAGCGATCGCAAAGCAGACTCTACTTCGGGCGAGACTTCCGTAGATTGCTTGCCTGTGACTGATGACGACACAAGACTATAATCTGCGAAAGGTGCAGTTTGAAAATAACTGGGAGGGGCAGTATAGGTCATGTACTGAATATTAGTACTTGAATCCGTTTTTACGGGTATGGGTTGCTGGTTCTCCATCACGCAGTTTTTCGCCACTATTAATTTGGGCAAAAACTATAGAATGATCTCCTACATCTACTACTTGTGTAACTTCTGCATCTAGATAGGCGATCGCTTCTTGTAAATAGGGTTGACCACTGGGAGCGATCGCTGTAGAAATTTCCGCAAGAGGATCGGCTTCTGGGGCAAAACTTTTAGCAAAATGTCCAATAAGTTTGCCTTGTCCTTTTTCTAGAATATTGACTACTAAAGGACTACCAACATTTAATAAGGAGGCTATATCTCGCCCTTTTGCCACCGCAATAGTGACTATGGGAGGAGTAAAACCTGCTTGTTGTACCCAAGATGCCAACATCACTACATTTTTCTGATGTTGGGTGGTAGTTACAATAAACAAACCACTGGGTATACAGCCGATCGCCGTTCCTAAAATTTCTTGATTGTCAGTCATGATCTACATTTGGGTGCTAGGGTAGCTAAATTTAATTAATTTGAAATCTAATGGAGAGCTATTGGTAGGCTGTATTTAAGCCCCACCAGATTAAAAAGGTAATGCCACTTAAAATTACTAATGCCGATAGAACTAGGACAATAGGGTTGTCTGCTCCATCAAACTTCATAATGCCACGGTTAAAATCTGACATAAAAAAAGTTAACTCCGCAATTACATCTTAATTACATTGAATCAATCTTGTTGACCACCGTCCTGACCATCGTTAATATACTACCATTTTGAAATTATTAACCTGATCAAACCAGATTCCTTGCAAAACCTGACTAGACTCGCCTGATATGATTAATGGGTAATATACTTCTGTTTAATCTTTCTTCCAGTTTTTATAATTAATGCCACAATTATGGCGCAGGTTAAGCTCGAAAAAATCGCTAAACGTTGGTCTAATAATGCCCTTGAGGGGATTGAATGCCTTAATCTTGATATTGCTGATGGTGAGTTTTTGGTTTTAGTTGGACCTTCGGGTTGTGGAAAGTCCACGATTTTACGCATGATTGCAGGTCTTGAACAACCTACTTCTGGCAATTTATATATTGGCGATCGCCTTGTCAATCAAATTCCAGCTCGCCAAAGAGATGTGGCAATGGTGTTTCAAAACTATGCCCTCTATCCCCATATGACTGTGGCAGAAAATTTGAGTTTTGGCTTAAAAATGCGAAAGGTCGGCGATCGGCAAATTATTAATGAACGCATTCAAACTGTGGCTTCATCCTTAGGCATCGATCAATTAATGAATCGTAAACCTGCCCAATTATCGGGAGGACAGCAGCAAAGAGTGGCATTAGGGAGAGCGATCGCCCGTGAACCGCAAGTGTTTTTACTTGATGAACCTCTATCTAATTTGGATACCCAATTACGAGACGATACCCGTGCCGAACTTAAACTTCTGCATCAAAAATTGGGGATTACGATGGTTTATGTCACCCATGATCAAACTGAAGCCATGACCCTTGCTGATCGGATAGTTGTGCTTAATCGGGGCAAGATTCAACAGGTAGGCACTAGCAACGAAATTTATCATAATCCCCAAAACCTGATGGTTGCCTCTTTTTTGGGTAGCCCACCTATGAATATCCTTACAGCAGTTTATAGTAATCAAGCTTTTAAGGTTGGCAATCAAGTTATAGATTGTCCAAAATCTCTGCGATCGCTTTTAGTTTCCGCCGATGGTCAGTTGTTAAAATTGGGGATTCGTCCTGAATATTTACAACCATTAGAAGAGCATGGACAGGGAACTCGATTGAATTTACAAATTGTTATTGTTGAAGCTCTAGGCAATCGCACTTTGATTAAAGCTTGTCTAGTAGATGATCCCCAGCAATTGATTTATTTAGAAGATAGGAATAATCGTCTTTGGCATTCAGGGGATTTGATCTGGGCAGAGTTTAAGCCTGAATATTTATTTTTATTTGATCCTAATAGTGGCGATCGCATTAGTTAAAAGCCAGAGATTAGATATTAAACGGCGTTTTAGAGCGATCAATGTTTATTGCTGGCGGACGAAATCCACGAAATTAGACAACATTTTAATCCCATGCTCTGAGGATTTTTCAGGGTGAAACTGAACTGCCATCAAGTTTTTAATTGCGATCGCTGCGGTAGCTTTTTGCGTGCCATGGATCGTATATGCCGCAATGACCGAGGGATCAGTGGGCACAGCATAATAGGAATGCACAAAATACATCCAAGGATTTTCTGGAAGTTTCTGCCATAGAGGGCATTGAGTTTGGGTAATTTGTAACTGGTTCCAGCCCATATGGGGAATGGTAATTTGGGGTTCCAGCTTAAATCGTTGCACCCGACCTGAAATTATGCCTAATCCAGCCTCTTTTCCTTCTTCACTACCTTCAAATAGAATTTGCATTCCCACACAAATCCCTAAAAATGGCTGACCAGAAGCGATCGCAACTTTAACAATTTCTTCTAGTTTATGTTCTCGTAATTTCTGCATACAGTGGTCAAAGGCTCCAACTCCTGGCAGAACTACCCCATCGGCGGCAGCAATTTCCTTGGGATCGGAGGTGATGATGGTTTTTGCTCCAGCCTGTTCTAGCCCCTTACAAGCAGAATGAAGATTGCCAATGTCATAGTCAATTACAGCGATCGCAGTCACGTTTTCTCTCTTTATATTTTAAATAATTATGCTGTTTTAAATAATTAAGCACCTATAGACATAATTGCAGGATATTTAATCGATGGATAAAAATTAGCAGGAACATTGCTTAGATCATAAACTCCTGCCCAAGCTGCTAAAAGGCGATCGCCCAGATTAGTTGCTAATTTTAAGTGCTGAGTAGATACTTCGGGAATATATCCTAAATACGCCGCAGCGATCGCCGAGATCGAAATTTGATAATGCCCCAATCCTTGATTTACTAAATTCCAAGTGTAGGGAGTGCTAAGAAAACCATAGAATCCAAATGCCAGATCATCTTGAGAAATTAAAGTTTTAGCGATCGCTCTACTCGATCCTTGGTCAGCTAGGGAGTTGGCTAAATTTAATTGAGACCAAAAACTAGGATGATCTTTAAGATAATTACCCAGCTTATTAACTAGGGTTCGAGGCTGCATTTCTCCACGACAACAGAGGGCGATCGCAATAGCAATTACTAAATCTTCTGGCTCAGAAAAATACTCAATTAAATTAGATAGGTCTTGATGATTGTAGAGTCCAAAAATTACGGCTGGGATTTGGGAATTTTGGAATGCTTGCGGTTCACAGAAATTTCCACTAATTAAATCATCAACTAGTTTAGTTAAGGATTCTGTTTGCTCAGGTTCTTGGGCAGCTACTAAAACTGTCAAAACAGCCTGAAGTTTACGTTTTAAGGAATGATGATTAGAAAAATTGAGCATTTTAAGCAATCCAGATTTTACGTTAAGTTTCGATTAGCAAAATCAACCTTCTACTCGATATTTGACTTGATATTTAAGATCGGCGATCGCTTGTAGTTTATTTCTTCTTCAGAAGTCATATAATTACTTCTTTTCTAAGTATTTATACTCATGATAAATGTAAGATCCATCCAATTTTATGGGAATCAAATCATGGGAATTTTTGCTAATATCCCTTTTTTTAGTGGCTCAGGGCGGTCTGCCCAAGGTAAAAGACCATCGGATTTAGCATAGTAGTTGTCGGCACAATTCAAAATGGCGATCGCATCGGAGTAAGCTAGATTTCCAAATAAATAAGTGAACTTACTCAAAGCTGAAAATGATACGACACAGTTCTGGCTGCAAGCACTCATACAACTAACAGGTTCAATGGTAAATTGTTCTTTTAAGTTCCAAGTTTCGGCAATGTTGACTAATTCTGCCAAGAGCTTTTCCCCACCTGAAATACCTATACGTTTTCCTGCTTCCCATGTACTAGCACAGGTAGTGCAGACAAATAATTTGTGAGTTTGTTGATTTTTCATATTCGGTTTTAAGGAGATACCAAGTGAGATTAGTAATTTAATTCAGATTGCAATTTAGAAGTTCATGCCCAAACCAAAAATCTATGACCTAGGGTTAACCCAATTGTCTAGGTCAGATTTTCGATAAAGATTTGCCAGAGAATATTTAAAGAAGTAGGTGAAGCTGATAGTAGTGAACTACTCCTACGCTGATCTTTTAGATACAGTGTAGGCATCTTCAGTCTTTCTCAAGATATGAAGAATTTCCTTCGTGGTACTGTTATCCATAGTTCCTACTACAGAAATATTCCCACTACGGCGTTTTAT
>CASBQR010000099.1 GCA_949127865.1 Synechococcales cyanobacterium PMM_0082 | reverse complement strand
GTAAAATGAAGATTAATATAATTTTAAACAGTATCCCTATAAGGCTTTTTATGGTGTTTATGGATATTAGTTATTAACTTTTTAGCACTTCTATTTGTTTTGAGAAGTACATTTTTTAGTTTTTGTAAGTTGCGATTATAGCTTTAACTTCTTGTTCAGTTAAGTCTCGCCATTGCCCGATCGCTAGTTGATTTAATTTCAAATTACCAATCTGGACTCTCATTAATCTAAGGGTTGGGAAACCAACAGCAGCAGTCATTTTTCGCACTTGGCGATTTTTACCTTCGGTTAAGGTGATTTCTAGCCATGTGGTGGGAATGTGGGCACGGAAACGAATGGGTGGATGGCGAGGGGGAATGTCTTGATTTTGTAAGACTTTGACTTGAGCAGGGCGGGTTTTATAGGTTTGGATATTTACGCCTTGTTCTAGTTGGCTAATGGCTTCTGAGGTGGGAATGCCTTCTACTTGCGCCCAATAGGTTTTAGTATGGTGAAATTTGGGGTCAGTGAGTTTATGTTGAACTATGCCATTATTTGTTAATAATAATAAACCTTCACTATCTTGATCGAGTCTACCGACTGCATATACCGATGGTACGTTAATATAATTTTTGAGTGTGGGGCGATTTCCATCCGCATCTGTAAATTGGGTCAAAACTCCATAGGGCTTGTTAAATATTAGATAGCGATAGGACATTAAATTATAGTTCCAATCAATTACTATCAATATTACTTTCTTTCAAATATGAACCTTGAGATTTAATATATAAGTTGTGAGATTATTTACGTTGATCTCGCTTAGAACTAAATCCATCTCTTTTATACGGCATAGATTGACTTCCAGAGGGGGCTGGGGGATATGCAGGCGCGGACAAAGGATTTTTTTCTGGTTTTTTAGATGAACCATCACTGCTCTGGGAAGTTTTAGACATATTTATTTAGAATGATTGATAATGATGAGATTCAACTTAATGATAACAATTTAGAGTTGATTTATGCTTATACTGAATCAATTCTTAAATCTGTAAATGATGATACAAATACAATTAATACAAAATTGGGGACAATCATCGCTTTTACAGGAGTTTTGATCAAAATTACTATTGATCTACCAGATCAAACCTTGATAATTAACGGGCTGCATTGTTACTTTTGCTCAATTATTAAAGCAATCATTTTTATGCTTTTACTATCTTCAATTTGGGTGAGCACTCTAGGTTTGACTCCAATTGTATCGAGTTCTATAGCTAAACCAAGTGAATTAATAGAAAATTGGTATACGGTTAAAAGTGAGGTTTGTAAACTTTTTATACTTAAAGGTTTAACTAACGCCGTAGAAGTTTTGGATCAAGAGAGAGCTAGAAAAAGTAATGAATTAAATAGTGGTATAAAAATGATAGCGGTGGCATCAACCTTAATTGTGATTGAATCTTTGCTAATAAGTTTTAGACAAATTAATTTTTAGTTTTAATAAATCCCAGATCAACAACCAATGCCAAAGATTAATATTAATCCCACTGCGATCGCTAATCTCGATATTACTCCTGCTCAGATCGTCATTGATAAAGTACTAGACAAAAGTACTGATGAGCTACTTCAGTTCAAAATATTCTTTGACCGTGAACCCAGCGATCCAAGGGAGTTATCAGAAATTCCTGAAGTGCGGTTATGGTTCATTCGCTTAGATGCGGTTTATCCGTGGCTGCCCTATATTTTAGACTGGCGTGAAGGTGAATTGGGACGGTATGCCGCCATGCTGGTTCCCCATGAATTTCATCAAACCACAGGGATTGAATACAACTTTGAGGCGTTGCAAATTTTTGTGATGCAAAAGATATTTGTGATCTCAAACTGGCTCAAAGCTCAGGGCATTGATAGTACGGACAAGCTCCAGCAGATGACTCAGGTTTTAGGATATGAGATTGATCAAGAGTTTTTTGATTTCCTATGAGTCTAAGTTTTAACTAGGTTCTCTTCCCATTTGCGGGCAGGGCTAGCTCGACGAATATTCCGCCAGATTTGGGTGGCTGCCAGTGTGCCATCTGCTACGGCGATCGATACTTGATTTAAACCTTTTTTGAGATCGCCAAGGGCAAAGATTCGTTCGTGGCTAGTTTGACACATATCATTGGTGACTAGATTTTCGCCATCCCATGTTAAACCTTCTATTCCTTTGAGATAGTGATTATGGTGCAAAGAACCCATGTTTATTAAACCAGTAGTGGCTTCTACGATCTTTCCGTCCGTTAATTCAATCCCACTAAGGTGATGATCTTTGCCGTGGAATTTAGCGATCGCTGATTCGTACAAAGGATAACCATGATCAGCTAATTTTTGTTTCATAGCATCGCTCACGGGAAATAGTCCGTGGGTCAGCACAGAAACATACGGCGTAAACCAATTCATCACAAACGCAGCATTCATTTGAGGCTCAGAGGCGGCAATTAAAACCGCTTTTTGATCCCACATATCAAACCCATCACAGATCATACAAACGTGCAGAGTATAGCCCGCATAATCATAGACATTTTGCATATTGTCTAGCTGCGGTAGATAATCGATAATTCCTGTGGCGGCAATTAAATATTTACTATGAAATATGGGATAGGTACTATCTACTTTGCCTACTTTAAGCTTGACTGCAAAGCGATCGCCTAAATCAGTTATATCTTCTACGTATGCTCTAAGATAATCTGCGCCCCAATTTAGGGACTGTTCCACACCGTGCTTTTGGATATCTCGACCTGGAGTGTCAGGATCAAGCCCTACATAATTCCGTAAATCCTGCATCCAAAATGAGCGTCCTTTGCCTTTTTCAATGATGAGGCATTTGAGTCCATAGCGGGCTAGGTAAATTGCGGCAGATAGACCACCTGCGCCACCGCCAGCAATAATGACATCGTAGAGAGTATCAACCCGTTCATTTAAGTTTTGACTTGTGAGTTTCATATCAACCCCCACTAAAAGATTTATTTTCTTATTTTAATTGCGATTTCAAAAAAATTAAGGACAAGAGGCAGAAACCCCTTGCCTTTTTGATCACTTTTTGATCAATTGTTGAGAATTAGACTAACCAACAAATGCTAAACGAGGTGAAGATACACCCGCAGATTCAGTACCTTTGAGGTAAGACAACATTGTGTCAGCATCAGAGACTTCAAAAGGATCGATTGGGCAATTATCAGAGAACCCAGGTTCTACAAAGATTTTTTCGATTTTGCTGTCATTTATTAACATCGAATAGCGCCAAGAGCGAAGTCCAAATCCAATATTCGACTTGTCAACTAGCATTCCCATCTTACGGGTAAATTCGCCAGCGCCATCAGGAAGTAAGAATATATTCTTAGCTCCAACTTCTTTGCCCCACTTGAACATGACGAAGGCATCATTAACGGAAATACAGATAACTGCGTCAACGCCTAAAGCCTTGAATTCTTCATAAAGCTCCTCGTAACGGGGTAGGTGGTTAGAAGAGCAGGTAGGAGTGAAGGCACCAGGTAAGGAGAAAAGTACTACTTTCTTGCCACCAAAAATATCTGCGGTGGTGAGATCTTGCCAACGGTAGGGGTTAGATCCTTCTACGGACTCGTCACGCACTCTAGTCTTGAACACTACATCGGGTAAGGTTTCGATAACTGCCATATTTTTCTCTGTTGATATCAAAAGTTTTGGTTAGATTCAGAAATATTGGTACCTTAGTTAAGTTTTTATTACTAGGTATTAGACTTTTCTGAGGTTATCTAAGAATAATTCTTAGTTAGGAATTTGTCAAGAATGATAGTCAAAATGAAGTAAGTATTGTTATTATCTTTATATATGTTATGTTTAATAGCTATTTAGATCATCCAGTTGCAAACGGTTAAGACTATGGATACAAGCACAATTACTGAAACGATGAAAGCTAAGGGGTTACGAATTACGCCTCAAAGATTCTCTGTATATGCGAATTTGCTTGGACGTTACGATCACCCTACCGTAGATCAAATTTGGGGAGATCTAAATCAAGAATTTTCCATGTCTTCTAAGGCAACGGTTTACAGTACTTTGACCGCACTCAAAGAAGTCGGTTTAGTTCGAGAAGTTTTATTAGAAGATGGCATATCTAGATTTGATGCCAATGTGCAAGAACATCATCACTTTTTTTGTCTGCAATGTAAGGCGATCGAGGATTTGGCTTGGGAAGTATTTCGCCCACCTTTAGTTAATCTTTTGCGCGCTGGGCTTAAGGTTACTGCTTATGAATCAACTATTTATGGCTTGTGCGATCGCTGTAATCTTGATTCGTCAGAACAATAGCTGATTTATAATAGCTGATCTAAAGGTATGAAAGTTCTCCGAAAACTTCAAGGCGGTTGTATCTACCAATTACAGTAAAGCTGTCTTCTAAAGATTCAGCCACGGTGGGACTAATCCAGCCCAGTTGACGCAATAGGTGGATTGCTACGGCGTGTTTTGCGCGTTTTGCCCCATCCATCACCTTAATTGCCAATCCCAAACCTTCCCCAACTCTGCCTATACATTGCACTCCTTCTGCGCCAGATTTACTAAGGATTTCGCCTTGGGTTAAGCGCATGAGTTCTGTGTCAAATTGTCCATCGCCTGCAACCATTTCTGGATGGCGAGTCATGGCACGGGTAATTCTCTCTAGATGCAGTTGGTTATAGGATGATAGTTGAGCATAGAGATATGCCATTTGTCCAATTTCTAAAAGATAGGTTGGTACTCCACAATCATCATGGACACTGATGAATTCAGCGGCAGGCATTTTTAATAGCTCTGCCATGGTTTGCAAAATTAGCTCCTGCACAGGATGACTGGGACTCATATAAAAAGATAACGGTAATCCTTGGTGCTGACAGATGGCGATCATGCCTGCGTGTTTACCTGAGCAGTTATATTGAAGCGGACTAGTGCCATGTTCAGGAATTGGGCATTGTAAAGCACTGGCTTCGACATCGCACCGCCATAGAACATTAAATACTTGCCGAGCTTGGGCGACTGTTCCTTGGTGGGAGCCACAAATAACTGCTAGATCGGTTTCTGATAAATTAAATCGATTCTGTGCGCCTGAGGCTGAAACGGCGATCGCTTGAATGGGTTTGAGGGCAGAACGCATAAAAGTAGAAGTCTGAGAACTTCCCGCCATGGATAAAATTCTCCCCCTAGTATCAGAAACAGTAGCTTCACATTCATGAACTGACTCTACAATTCCTTCTCTGAGTAATCTTACAGTTAAGCTATTGGAGCGAGCTACTTTACTCAAGTTCATAAATAATTACGTTGATCAGTTGATCCTCTTTTGTATAGTCCATCATAACTGATACCTCGGTTGGGTTGCAGAGGCAAAATTTTGAGATTGGTTAATATAAGGCTACAGAGTCATCAACTAGCTGAGAGTAGGCATCGATGCCATTGGCAATATTTTTAACATTGGTAAATCCCTGCTGCGTTAACCAGTGACACATTTGCATAGAGCGCACGCCGTGGTGACATAGAACTAGGGTTTCAGTATTTAGATCGAGCAAGCTATGAATCTGATTACCCCAACTTTCAAACTGGCTTAGGGGTAAATTTATAAAACCATCTATGCGGGCGATCGCTAGTTCTTCAGGTTCTCGAACATCAACTAACTGCACTGCTAATTCAGATGGCAAATCCGCTAAATCTCCTCGATCTAAATAATTAACTAAATCTTTAACACTAACTTGAGGAATTGTCATAACTTATATCACTTCTACCTTTTTAACTACTACCTAAATATGCTTCTAAGACTTCGGGAGATGATCGAATATCGTTAGAATTACCATCTTTAAGATTTTGTCCTTCAGCTAGTACCCAAATGCGATCGCACAGGGACATAATTACATCCATATTGTGTTCAATAATCAAAAAAGTTAAGCCTGCTTGATTCCAAGTTTGAATATGTCCGCAGATTTCTTCGATCAAAGCTGGATTTACCCCCGCCGCTGGTTCATCTAAAAGCACAATTTGGGGATCGGT
>CASBQR010000098.1 GCA_949127865.1 Synechococcales cyanobacterium PMM_0082 | reverse complement strand
GTGTAGCCTCATCCATTTTCTTATAAAAAAATAGCGTCTATGTCGGTTAAATAATCTAGGAGCTAAATTTACGTACCAAGCAATAATCTGAAATTTCTTAGGATAATATCACATTGCCTATTTTTGTTTAACTTGTGAAAGACTAGCATCAACATAAATTAAAGGTGCTACCTTCGTCAAATATTATCCACATAAGACTTTGGGGCTAATTTACTTGTGAGAGCATATTGCTAAAGTAACTTCAACTGCCAATAAATTACACAATCTGAGCCTGTGAAAATTAAGTAAAAATGTATTGCTAAATACAGAAAATATGCAGTAGGATTAAGTAAGTTTAAACGTAACTAAACCGAATTATTCTTTTAGGTGTGAGACCAAACATGAAAAAATTAACCGTTGCAACCTTAGGCGTAATTGCCTCTCTGGCTGCTTTAAGCCCAAGTGCTTTTGCTGATACTAAAAATACTTCTGGAACTACTTTCCAAAAATTATCTGAAGAAAGTGGAGCATTAGCTCAAGTAACCTCCGTATCCCAACTATCAGATGTACAACCCACTGATTGGGCATTTACAGCACTTCAATCCTTAGTAGAGCGTTATGGTTGTATCGCAGGCTATCCCAACGGCACCTTCCGTGGCAACCGTGCTACTAGTCGTTTTGAATTTGCTGCTGGTTTAAATGCTTGCTTAGATAAAATCAATGAGCTTATTTCTTCTGGATTAGCTGACAAAGTTGGCAAAGAAGACCTCGCCACCCTCCAAAAACTTCAAACCGAGTTTGCGGCTGAACTAACAGCTCTCAAAGGTCGTGTCGATGCCCTCGAAGCTAAGACCGCTACTCTCGAAGCTCAACAATTTTCTACAGTTACTAAGTTAAACGCTGAAGTAATTGCTCTAGGTGTTGCGGCAACCAAAATCAGAAATAATGGAGCAACTGATAATGTCACCCTTGGTTCCAGAGTTCGCCTCAACTTTGATACGAGCTTCACTGGTAGTGATAGCTTGAACATTCGCATGGCTGCTCAAAATGTCACAGAAACTGGAGCTGGTCAATTTGGAGTTGGAAGTGCTGATACTAATGAGACTAGATTATTACCTAGTTTCGCTAATGGAAATACCTTTGCATTGGATAACTTAATCTACAGTTTCCCCGTAGGTGAAAAGCTCAGAGTTTATGTTGGTACTGTGATCACTGATGTTACATTCATTGGTGTTGACGCTGTTACCCCCCTTGGCAGCTATGCCACTGGTGCAATTTCTAACTTTGCTAATAGTAACCCTGCGCTCTATACCCAAGTTACAGGAGCAGGTGGAAGTTTAAGCTATAAGTTTAATGATAACTTTGTTGCCACTGCTGGCTATGTTGCTGAAGGTGCTGCACCAGGTCCAGCATTTCCAGGTCCTAATGGTGGTCTAACTGGCGGTGGTCGGACGATCTTTGGTAACCTCAACGCTTATTTAGGTAGCGCAGCATTTGGTCTATACTACGCTAATACCTTCTCTCCATTCAATGGTGTTAACACTGGAGCTGGTAGTGAAAGAGCTGCAGGACTTGAATCTACTAACGTAAGAGCCAATACTGTCGCCTTGCAAGCTCGCTACGACTTTTCACCTAAGTTCCAATTAGCGGGATGGGCTGGTTATACAAATGCCACATCTGATACACCTGGTAATGCTGAAATTATTAACTACGCTGTTCAACTTATATTCCCTGACCTATTCAGAGAAGGCAACCTTGCTGCTTTAACCTTTGGGCAACAACCCACCGTAGTTAGAAGTGGAGGTGGTATAACTGCTGATCGTGCTACTGGGTTCCATATTGAAGCTTCCTACCGCTTCCAAGTTAACAAGTATATTTCTATCACCCCTGGTGTAATTTACTTAACCAGACCAGACCAAAACCCTGCTAACCCAGGTGCTGTAGTTGGTGTTCTTAGAACCTCTTTTGTATTCTAGACAACTTCATTTAATCTAAATTGTAAGCAGTAGATGGATTTTTAACCTCTGCTGCTTTTCTTTTATTTTTACCTAGCAAAACCAACTATTAGACAAAATGAGACGTAGAAATGCATTCTTGGCGATCGCTTGTTTGACATCTATAACTGTTAGCTCTCTTTCTGGTTGTGGACAAACGAGTACTACGACAACTGCACCAGAGGGGGTAAAGGTATTGACAATGATTACTTCTCCCGACTATCCACCCTATCAGTTTTATGACACCTCCAGTGGTAGCAAAGAAATAGTTGGATTTGATGTTGATATCGCTAAATACATTGCTAAAGAGCTTAACTTCGAGTTAAAAATTAATGAAACCAATTTTGATGGGTTAATTCCCGCAATTCAAGCTAAAAAAGCGGACTTTGTGATGGCGGGTATGACCCCAACTCCAGAGCGTGCCAAAAGTGTTGACTTTTCCATAGTTTATTACGATGCCAAGGATACAATTGTGGCGTTGCAAGGTAAAAATTTAACTAAGGCTGAACAACTATCGGGCTTGAAGGTTGGAGTGCAATTAGGTTCAATTCAAGAAGGTAACCTAAAAGAGATTGCGAAAAAGGTCAAAGATATTCAAATTGTTAGCCTCAATAAAATTCCTGAAATTATCCAAGAAGTGAAATCCAAACGGATTGATGCGGCAATAATTGAAGACACAGTAGCGGCAGGATTTAAGGCAAATAACGCAGATATTGAATTTAATGCTTTACCATCAGAGGGACCTTCAGGGGCGGCGATCGCTTTCCCCCAAGGTTCAGCCAATGTGGAGGACTTTAATAAAGTTCTAAAGCAGATGAAGGAGTCGGGAGAGGTTGATAGACTAGCAACAAAATGGTTCGGTGAAGTAAAAAAATAAGCCTGAAAAATGAACTTAGATTTCTCTAGGGTCTGGGGTTCAATTCCCTTTATTCTTCAAGGAATTCCCACAACCCTACAATACACATTGCTATCTGTGGTATTTGGGTTTTTGTTGGGAGTAATCTTATCACTATGCAAAATTTCAGGGATTAAGCCCCTTGATTATTTTGCTCAGGCATACACTTCTATATTTAGGGGTGTACCTTTAATCTTGATGCTGTCCTTAGTTTACTTTGGGATACCACAGCTCACAGGTTACAACTTTTCAGCCTTAGAAGCAGGGGTAATTACTTTTTCCCTTAATTCGGCTGCCTATGTTTCGGAGACGATTCGAGCGGGAATTTTGGCAGTAGATCGCGGACAAAGGGAAGCGGCGATGTCTTTGGGCGTGCCTTACCTTTTGTATATGTGGGATATTATTCTGCCCCAAGCTTTAAAAAATATTCTTCCAGCCCTAGTGAATGAGAGTATTAATTTACTCAAAGATACTGCTTTGGTATCAACCCTTGGCGCTCAGGATATTTTGCGAAGTGCTCAAATTGTCGGTGCTGAGAAGTATCTTTATTTTGAACCATTAATTATTGCTGGGGTTATTTACTATGTATTGGTGATAACTTTAACTTTTGGGGCAACTGCCCTAGAAAAATGGATGCGGCGAATTGATTAAGATGTTTTAATGAGGTTTTATTATGACAGGCGATCGCATAATTCAAGTAGAAGATCTCAATAAATCCTTTGGGAAGCTCCATGTACTTAAGGGCATCACTACTAATATTCATAAAGGTGAAGTAGTGGCAATTATTGGACCCTCGGGCTGTGGTAAATCTACATTTTTGAGATGTCTGAATTTATTAGAGGAACCTACAGGGGGAAGGATT
Source organism: Synechococcales cyanobacterium PMM_0082 (assembly GCA_949127865.1). Taxonomy (GTDB): domain Bacteria; phylum Cyanobacteriota; class Cyanobacteriia; order Pseudanabaenales; family Pseudanabaenaceae; genus PCC-7502. The sequence continues at coordinate 1,755 of CASBQR010000098.1, read as the reverse complement.
TATTTTAATGGTAAAGACATTAGCCATATCAAAGAAGTGGCTAAAATTCGTCAACATATCGGCATGGTATTTCAGCAATTTAATCTTTTTCCCCACAAAACCGTTTTAGAAAATATCACCTACGCTCCAATTAAGATTAAAAAAATTGATAAGAACGAAGCAAAAGAGAAAGGACTAGTTTTGCTTGCCAAAGTAGGGTTACAGGAGAAAGCTGATGTCTATCCTTCCAGATTATCGGGCGGACAAAAACAACGGGTAGCGATCGCTCGTTCGTTAGCAATGGAACCAGAAGTTATATTATTTGATGAGCCGACATCTGCTCTAGATCCAGAGATGGTAAAAGAAGTGCTAGATGTAATGAAATCCTTAATTTCTACAGGAATTACCATGGCGATCGTTACCCATGAAATGAACTTTGCTAGGGAAGTAAGCGATCGTATTTTCTTTTTGGATGGTGGTAAGTTAGCCGAAGATGCTACTCCTGAAAATTTCTTTTCTCAACCCCAGTGCGATCGGGCAAAACAGTTTTTAGAAAAAATGCTCTAAGTTCTTGTAACTTACTTTGTAACTAAGTAATAAAAAAGGGAAGCTCCAGTGCCTCCCATTTTTTTATAGATTAATTAATATCTAATTAGCCTTGAACAGTGACTTTGCCTACCATACCAGCCCCACGGTGAGGGGAACAGTAATAGCTATATTCACCAGGGGCTGTAAAAGTGCTTTCAACCTCTGCGGCTGGTTTTACTAATAGTTTTTTATGAGATAGTTCCGCTTCACCTTGAACAATTATGTTATGAGGATATGCTTTGTTATTAATCCATTTAATGGTGTCTCCAGTCTTAACAGTAATATTGGCAGGATCAAATACCAATGCCCCTTTGTCAGATCCCATTTTGACGGTATAGGTTTCAGCAGATACATTAGTGGTCAGGGTATTAAAGGCAATTAGCAAGCCTAAAACCAAAAGGCTAATTTGTTTGAAATAAGAAGTTAGTGTTTTCATACAGTTAGGAAATTAGAGTTATATTTTAATTTTATCTTAATAGTAGATTTTACCGCCACCCCATCCAATACCTCTTACCTTGGGTTGATAAAGCATATAGCCAGCAATTACTTTTAGATCTTTGTCGGTTAAACCCCGCATGGCAGGGAAGATATCTGTACTTCTTAAGCTAGGGTGAAGTTCATAAATCTCTTCTACACCATCATAGGTAGTAGGGTTTTTCATGTAATCTACCAAGCCTTCGATGGTATTTCGAGGAGGAGTAGCTAAAGCTAGGGTTTCTGGATCAAGTCCAACATTAGGATTAGTAAAGGTTGCTCCGCCTACATGGCAGTTAGCACAGGCACTAGCAAATAGTTTTTTGCCTGATGTTAGTTCTTTGGTTGAGAAGGTAATTTGCTTTTCAGCATTAAGAGGTAATGTCCGCAGTTCAGGGGTGGAGTCGGCTGCTAAAACGCTAGTTGTGGATAATTGCCATGCCAAAGTGACTATAGCGATCGCTAGCACAAGATATTTATAGATGTTTTTCATGCAAGTTTAGAAGTAAATGATAAAAATAAATCTTCTACGATTTTATTTGACTTTGTGCCACAAGTATTATGGCTTTTGCATCTTCTAGCCCCAATTTTGTTTTGGGATCTTGATAAGTAATGTTAAGGCGATCGCAAATTTCACAGACTAACTCTACAGAGAGGTTATAGTCCTCGGCAATTTCTTCTATTGATAGATCAGCAAAACCCATATTTATTTAT
>CASBQR010000097.1 GCA_949127865.1 Synechococcales cyanobacterium PMM_0082 | reverse complement strand
GATTAGAATAGATTGAGCTACTAATTTCTATTTAACTTATATTTAGCCTCCTAAAAACATCAGAATCTATGCAAGACCAACTCCAATCAGCGATCGCCCCATATTTAAATTCCGTAGATTTCTTAGAAGTGAGACTAGAGCAAAGTGAATCTACAGGCATTTCTTTTCAAGGAGCGCAGCTAAACTCGGTTGATCGCAACTTTGGGCTATCGGGCGGCATCAGAGCTTGTCATAAAGGCGGTTGGAGTTTTGTCACCTTTAATGATCTGGCTAACCTAAAAGAACGAATCGAAACGGCAATCTCTCAGGCAAAGTTAATTGGCAACGAGCAAACCCAAATCGCAGAATTTGCACCAATTCAAGCAGTTGTTAAAGTAGAAATTGAAAATGATCCCCGTGGCATTTCCTTAAATCAAAAGCGAGATATTTTAGAACGCTACAACAAAATGCTTCTAGAATTCGATCCTCGGATTCAAACTACGATGACTGGATACCGCGATCGCTTTGGCACTAGCTATTATGTCAACTCCCGTGGCACCAGCATTTCCCAAGAACGACTAGATGTATCAGGTAGATTTGGTGTCATTGCCCGCAGTGAAAATACCGTACGGCAGGGGTTTGATTCCGTCAACTCTCGTACCAGTTTTAATATTATGGACTCCCTCGATGACTTAGTAGTTGATACGGCTCAACGGGCGGTGCGGCAATTGGAGGCTTCCCCCGTCAAAGGTGGACAGTACCCCGTCATTCTCGATCCCTATTTGGCAGGAGTCTTTATTCACGAGGCATTTGGGCATTTATCTGAAGCAGATTTTGTCTATGAAAATCCCAGAATGCAGGAACTGCTCACCCTCGGCAAAGAAATCGCTATTCCTGAATTGAACGTAGTTGATGATGCCACAATTCCCAACCTCCCAGGCAGCATGGTTTACGATGACGAAGGTGTGCCTGCCCAAAGAAAATATCTGATCAAAGACGGTATTCTCACCCAACGGATGCACAATCTGGAAACCGCAGGTAAGCTCCATGAGGCTCCCACGGGTAATGCTAGGGCTTTAACTGCCCAATATCCGCCCCTAGTTAGGATGACTAATACAGCGATCGAGGCTGGCTCCAGTAGCTTTGCAGAAATGCTCAGTGGGATCGAAGAAGGAGTTTATGCGGTGCGAATGCTAGGGGGACAAACTAATGGCGAAATGTTTACCTTTGCGGCTGCCGAGGGCTACATGATTCGTAATGGACAAATAGCCGAGCCTGTCAGTGATATTAGTTTAAGTGGAAATGTATTTCAAACCCTAAAAGATATTGATGCGATCGCCTCTGATTCTGTATATCGGAATGGTGGTTGTGGCAAAGGTGGACAGTCTGGCTTACCCGTTAGCGTAGGTGGCCCTCATATTCGGATTCAGAATGTAGTACTAGGCGGCAGATAATATGTATGCTGGTGGAAATTAAAAATTAAGTAGCAAATTTACACGGGCTTAAGCTATAATTTCAAACCTAAGCGGATATGGCGGAATTGGTAGACGCGCTAGATTTAGGTTCTAGTTTCTTTGAAGTGCTGGTTCGATTCCAGTTATCCGCATTATCCTTAAAGCCAATTAAAAAATGTCATGGAGACTTAAACGTTTCTGTGACTTTTTTACCTATCCCACTATCCCCATATCCTCGAATGTTTCAGCTAGATGATCTAGACCCTATTTGTGGATTACAGCAGTTCTTGAGCAAATTCACCACAAAAAGAAAGGGTTGTAAGGCTAAGTTCTCCGTTTTAGTTTTTAATAGATTGAGGCTAATTAAAAAGATGAAATTTCTCTAAACGGGCGGCGATCGCCGAGGGTAATGTTGCAACTAGAGAATTGTAATTATCCACAGTTAAGCGTTGATGCAGAGGTAAATCAAAGGGAAAAATACCCTGCTCTTGAGTAGCAACTTGGATTAATAATATTTGTTCCGATCGCTTAACTTGCAGAGCATAACCAACCTCCACACAAACATGGGGGCTAGGAATTAATTGGGGTGGATCGGTACTAACTTCGGCGATCGCACTGACATCAGCTACAAATAATAAACATCGTTTCAGCTTAGAGAATAAAGTACTTTTGAGTTTAATTGGTTCATCAGTAAGACGGTGGGATTGCTCAAAAGTTAATTTGATCCGAGATATTTGGTTGATTTGAGCGATCGCCACCTCTAGTGCCTCACGGATTAGTTCGCTAGATTCAGGGTTTTGAGTTTGATAGCTAAAAAATATGCTGGGTTCTAGTTGGGATAAAGCCTCTTGCTTAGTAAAGTAAATTTCATGGCTAATTAGATCAATATTGGCGATCGCATAGGTACCACTACCTTCTACATAAAACTCAATGGTTTCACCCAAGATATAACGCTGAAACCAAGGCGATTCTCTGACTATGGCGACTTCATCCAGAAAATCTGCTCTGAGTGCCGACTTGAGTAAACTATTTTTTGCCAACCTTAAATCATGAGGACGATCAAAGAGTGCCTTCAAAGGTTCGTATTCTGGGATGTACCAAGCTCTTAACGCAATAATTGCCATAATTTACCAACGCCAAACTAAAGCTAGATTTAAGACTCAGATTACACTAATTTTTTGAACGATTGTGGGTAATAATGAACAAATTACAATACTTGAATATATATGACTACACATTTCATCACCGCCGAAATCGATCTTAATCAAACTCAAGAAGATTTAGTAGAAGTAATTAAAACTACCCTAACTGAACAAGGCGAGCCTTTACGGTGGGCAATTACTGAAATTGACAGCGAACATCAAATCGCTAAAGTTGAAGCTGTAGTTACGTCTAAATAATAATCCTTTTTGTGGTTGTTAGAGATTGCATATCAATGATGCCGCCATAACGGGATACCCCTCTAGTCTTCAAACTGGCTATCCCCAATGCAACTCCTTTACCATCAAGCCGATTAAATTTAGAGTGAGAATTAACAAAGATATTACTGCTTTTAACTTGGCTAACAAAGTTTTGACTTTCTTGAACCGAGTCAGACATAATCACATCAGCATGACCGCTACTATATTGATTAATCCATGCGATCGCCTCTTTAGCGTCATCAACAATTCTGATCGCTAAGGTTTGATCGAGGTGAGCTTGCCCCCATTGAGTTTCAACTCCAATATCCTCCACAAAGATCTCTGGATAATTTCGACAATAATTCACAAAGCGATCGCATCCTTTAATAGTGATATTAGTAGTGCTGTTTTGTGAACTTTGGGATTTCAATTTTTGTACCCATTCCGCCATATTTCGATCTCCATCCCCCAGCCAATCACTATGAATCAAGACCTTTTCGATCGCATTCACCGCATCAGGATCGCCTTGACGACTAGCTTTAATATTTTCCAAGGCTTGATTAAGATTACCTGTTATCCCCAAATACATATAGCAATTACCCATGGCGGCAGGTAAAATTGACAGCGTTGATTGTTTGGCAATTTGCTGGACAAAACTAGGACGACCGTAAGGAACAATTAAGCGTAGATATTTTTCTTGGGTCACTAAATCTTTGATACTAGTCCCCGCAGGAGCGATCGCCACACAAAATTCTGAGAGCTGTAACCCACTATTTTTAATTGCCCTCTGAATTACTTCAATAATCGCACTTTGAGAATGACTAATCTCACTGCCACCTCTGATAACCAAACTATTACCAGACTTTAGACACATTCCCGCCATCAGTACGACTAAATGGGGGAGAGCTTCATAGATAAAAGCAATTAGCCCAATGGGAACAGCTCGATAATGCTGATCGTAGATCGTAGAAGTTCGAGATAGCGGACTAGGGGCAAGAGTTAAATGTTTGAGGTAGTCAATAGTACTCTGTAAACGGTCGGGAGTTAGTTTCATCCACTCCAACAGTAGTTCAGGAATTGCCATTTCTCTACTGGCTTCAAGATCGTAGGTATTTGCTTCTAAAATTAGGTTACGCTCTTGTTTGATGGCATCTGCAATTTTGAGCAGTAAATGATTACGCTTTTCATCTTCTAAACTAGCTAAATGTGTTCCTGATGTATAGGACTGATAGATAAAGTTAGTTAAATCTTCTGGTGGGTTATGCATGAAAGGTGAAAATTTTTAAAAGTTGTGTGGCAAAAATCGCCAACTAATCCATAGTAATAAGATTATTAATGAAACCCCAAGCACAAATTCTGGAGTTTTAGTTAGTAAGCATAGTAGGATGACAAGAGCTAGTACTAGTATAAATCTGACCGCATCTAACTGCACAAAATGCTGATGTTCTCTAACTTTACTAGATATTTGCCATTGATCGCCCAGCCAAAACCAAATTCGACTGCTGATATCAAGTTGACTCAGAGCATAGCCATCTTCATTTACTACAAATATTAAATGGCAGCGATCGCATCCTAAGGCATCAGTTAGGGCGATTGGTAAGAGCTTACCTCGACACAAAGGACAGGGATAAGACTGGTGTATATCGATTTTGTGCGCTTTAGGTACAGATTTAAACAAAGACTTACCTCGGTTAGCCATATATCATGATTACCATTCTGCTCTGGTTCTGGTCAAATTTTGGCTACTTTGATTTAGGCTCGTTAATTTGCTCAGATAAACTAAGTATATAACCGTCTAACTTATGTAAAAATAGTTAATAGTGAATTAAAAATCTGTGCAAATGCCTGCTACTTTAATCAAAGTTTCTAAGAAAAAGCTAAAAAATCCTCCTCTAAAAGTTTGTAAACTGGGTGATCGCCATTTGCGGCAACCTGCCAAGCGCGTGAGTAAAGTTAATGATGAAATTCGGGAGATTGCGGTGCAAATGCTGCAAACTATGTACAGTGACAACGGTATTGGTCTTGCTGCACCTCAGGTGGGAATTAACAAGCAAATTATTGTAATCGACTGCGACTTAGAGAATGAGAACGCACCGCCATTAATTTTAATTAATCCAGAACTTAAATCCTCTGGTGGCGATATTGTTTTAGGCGAAGAGGGTTGCCTGAGTGTGCCTGATGTCTTTTTAGATGTGCAACGCCCTGATCAAATTACAGTTAATTTTCGAGATGAAGAGGGCAGACCCCAAACCTTAACTACTGAGGGTATTTTAGCTAGGGTAATCCAACATGAACTAGATCATCTCAATGGAGTTTTATTTGTTGATCGGGTGCAAAATGCGATCGCTCTCAAAAAAGAACTGACCAAACATGGATTTACCCTAGAAGATGTGCAATCAATTAAATCCTAATACATACTTAACCTGGTAGGGGGCATCCACCCCCATTTTTGCCTAATAAAAATGTTAAATAGGTCCAAACATATAGCTGCCTGCCGCTTCAGGATCATTGCTAAAGTAAAACTCTTTAATCATAGTCATAACTTCGTCTTTACTCAAGTTCCCATCACCATTTCCATCAATTTTAGCGAAGGTTTCATCGACATAGATGACTGAGATATTATAAGCCCTGAATAATTCAGCCCATTCCACCTTATCGAGATTTCCACTTTGATCGGTATCCACAACTGTAAAAATTGCATCACTTAAAGTTAAAACCTCTTGGTGATAGTCGGGATTGGGGAGGACAACCTCAAAATAGGTAAACCATTCTTCTAACGTAACCTGAGTCCGAATTTGGGTACTCCAAGCATCAGGATTATTTAGGACTTCAGGCTGAGAATTATAAACATTTTTGATTTCAGAGCGCATGCGGTTCCACAAATAGATAAACTTGCTACTGATATCTTCGTAAGAGCTAGAATCTACTTTCCAACCTCTTAAATCGGCAAGGCGTTGTGCCAAACATTCAAAATCGGAGATTTTCAAGACTCCAAGATTACAAGCATCGTACATCGAAAATAGTTTCATCAATTTACGCTTTTGAAACTCTGTGAGCATATAAACTTCCTTCCAGTGATTCTTACAATTACATCTAGCCGTAAATTTCAATGTATCAGAAGCTATTAGGTGCTGTAGGTTAAATTTGGTTAAAGGATTTGGTTTATGAAAGTTCTCATTTTGGGTGGTACGGGCGATGCTGTTAAACTCGCAGCTAAATTATTACTAGTTCCTAAATTGGAAATTATTACTTCTTTGGCGGGCAGAACTCGTAAACCCTCGGCATTAGTTGGCGATTTCAGAATTGGCGGTTTTGGTGGAGTTTCGGGCTTAGTAAATTATATTTTCGAGCAAAAAATTGATTTATTGATTGATGCTACCCATCCCTGTGCGGGGCAAATTTCATGGCATGGGGCGATCGCCTGTGAAATTACAAAAACTCCCCATTTAATGCTTGTCCGTCCTGAGTGGCAAAAGATAGAGGGCGATCGCTGGATTGAGGTTGAAAGTGTGGAAGCCGCAGCCCAGATAATTCCCCAACTTGGCACCAGAATATTTATTACTTCAGGCAGACAACAACTAGAACCATTTTTAAGTATTGTTCAGGCTCATCCCCATTTGTGGTTTTTATTACGCTCTATCGATCCGCCTGATTTAGTAATTCCTAATAGTAAAATTTTGCTAGATCGAGGTCCTTTTAGTCTGGAGGGAGAACGCAAGCTATTACAGGATTATGAAATTGAAGCGATCGTTAGTAAAAATAGTGGAGGAGAGGCAACATCTGCCAAACTAATTGCAGCTAGAGCGTTAAATATTCCAATTGTGATGATTCAACGTCCCCAAATGCCTGAGGGAGATAAGGTGAATGATATTGAAGAGGCGATCGCTTGGATTAATGAAAACCTTCAACAAGTTAGATATTGATTTTCTATTAATTTTCTTCTATTAATTTTCTTCTATTAATTTTCTAAAGTGGTGATTCTACGGTTGCTTGCTCTAACTTCTTCTAAGAGAGTATTAAAACGTTGATCGTTTTCGAGCTTATATGATGCATGTTCTGCATGCAAGCGATCGTAACGGATTGCAGCTTCAGTCATTCTGTTCATAGAAAGTAACAATAGCTCTACTTGCTCTTCGGTAACTGCTCTACGTTCATCTCGTTCCGCAATTTGATCGGCTAATTGACGATCTCGCTCTGCCATCTCTTGCTGAAATAGACGGGATTGCTCCGCATTCTGTTCTGCAAATTTGCGATCTCGCTCTGCTATCTCTTGCTGAAATAGACGGGATTGCTCCGCATTCTGTTCTGCGGTTTGGGCAAGTATTGCTTCTATGCGCTGAAATCTGGATTCTGTTTCTTCGGGTGTCATATTTTAGACTTGCGGGGTAATTAGTAGATTTTACTGCAAATAACCCAAAATAATTAGGGCTTCTTTATCAACCACTGGGTTACAGGCATCATCGGTTTCCATCCTAAAAAACTGCCCACAGATTCCGCTCGTTCAATGGAAATTCGAGTTAAAGAACCTCCTAGCTTTTTCTGCCATGTAAATAACTTTTGCTCACCTTCAAGGGTCACAACATTCGCTACTAATCTGCCCTGCGATCGCAATGAATCCCAGCAGGTTTCAATCATTCCATCCGTCGTAATTCCACCTCCAATAAAAATGGCATCAGGAGTTGGGAGATTTTTAAGAACATCGGGAGCAGTTCCTTTAATAATTTCTAAATTAGGCGTGCCTAGACTATTAGCATTATCAGCAATATATTCAGTTCGGGATTTCTCAATGGCGATCGCTCGACAATTCCGATGAGTTCTCATCCATTCAATGCCAATGGAACCACAACCTGCCCCCACGTCCCACAGCAGTTCTCCCGCATTTGGAGCAAGGGCAGATAGGGTTATAGCTCGTACTTCTCTTTTGGTTAATTGTCCATCGTGATGATAAGCATGATCGGGTAATCCCGCAGTACGAGAATATATTTTTGCTTCAGAGTTCGGAATACACTCAATCGCGATCGCATTCAAATCAGACACATTCTCAAAAAGTGAAATATCCCTCCCAATCCCTAAAATTATCCGTTCCTTTTTTCCTCCTAAATGTTCTAAAACCATGAACTTGCTATCCCCAAATCCTCGTTTAGTCAGAATCTCTGCGGCAATTTTAGGAGTGGTGCGATCGCTACTAAGAACTAAAAGTTTGGCATTAGGATAAATATATGATTGGAGTAAAGCAGGCGATCGACCGCATAAACTAAGGGTTTCAACTTCTGCCATTGACCATCCCAACCGAGCGCAGATAAGGCTAAAAGTGGAAGGATAAGGAGTGATAATGATCTGATCTAGGGGAATTTGTTTTGTTAAAGTTATGCCAATCCCGTACCACATCGGGTCGCCACTAGCTAACACGCAGACTGATCGCTTTTTTTGATAATTTAGGATTTGTTGGATACTTTCGGTAATTGGGGATGTCCAAACTATGCGCTCCCTTGGATCTGATTCAAGCATATCTAGATGGCGATCGCCGCCCACCAAAATTTCCGCATGATCAATCAGCGATCTTGCCGCAGTCGATAAACCTTCTAGCCCATCTTCACCAATACCAATAATTGATAGCCATTTTTGGGGCATAGACCTTTGACCCCAGATTAATTTTACTTTTGAATAAGATTAGCAGTTTGTTTAGAGGGCTTTGTTTGGATTTCGGCAAGAATGCGATCGCTAATTTGACCACTAGTTAAGCCCAATTCCGCAAAAGATTGCTCTGGAGAAGCGTGATCCACAAGTACATCAGGCACGCCAATCCGTTGGACAGGTACCAAAATCTGTAAATCCATTAATGCTTCTAAAACTGCTGAACCAAAGCCACCCATTAGGCAGCCTTCTTCTAGAGTTACAACTCGACCAATAGTTTGAGCTAAGGGGGCAATTAAATCCATATCCAAAGGCTTAGCAAATCTAGCGTTAACCACAGTTGCCTGAACCCCATGCTCCATTAGAATCTCTGCTGCTTGCATCGCTGGATAAACCATGGAACCAAATGCCACCATCAGCACATCTCCACCTTCTCGTAAAATTTCAGCCTTACCGATGGGAATTGGCTCCCAGTTTTCTGACTTTAGAGGTACGCCATAGCCATTTCCTCTGGGATAACGCATAGCGATCGCCCCGTTATGTTCTAGTCCCGTAACCAGCATTTGTTGTAATTCAGCTTCATCCTTTGGCGCCATTAAGACCATGTTAGGAATACAGCGCAGGTAAGCAATATCGTACATACCTTGGTGGGTTGGCCCATCAGCCCCGACAATGCCTGCTCGATCTAAACAGAAGAATACGTGGAGCTTTTGAATACAAACGTCATGAATGATTTGATCAAAGGCACGTTGTAAGAATGTGGAATAAATTGCAGCAACTGGACGCATCCCTTCACAGGCTAATCCTGCAGCTAGGGTAATGGCGTGTTGTTCAGCAATGCCCACGTCTATATATTGGTCGGGTAGTTTGGCTTGAAGCTTATCTAAGCCTGTACCTGTTGCCATCGCTGCGGTAATGCCAATAATGCGTTTATCTTTCTCAGCCAGCTTAATTAGGGTATCAACAAAAACCTTGGAATAGCTAGGCGGTTTGGGCTTTGTCGATGTAGAAGGGGCAGATTTACCCGTATCTAAATTAAAGGAGCCTTGGGCATGGTATCCAACGCGATCGGCTTCGGCATAGCTGTAACCCTTGCCCTTAGTTGTGGCGACATGAACCATCACAGGTCCTTGGAGTTCATGCGCCATATTGAAGGTATCAATTAGCTCTTTTAGATTATGTCCATCCACAGGACCAATGTAGGTAAAGCCCAGTTCTTCAAAAACTGCTCCCACCTTGTTTTGTACCATGGTCAGGATTTTAATATTGTCCTTAATTCGCTCTAGTTCATCCCCCAAAGAGCCACCAACAAATGGTAAATTTCTGATCTGCTCTTCAATGCTACCTGTTAGAAACTTGACGGGCTGAGTTAAGCGCAAACGATTAAGGTACTTGGGAATTGCGCCCACATTGGCAGAAATTGACATTTCATTATCATTGAGTACCACCATGAGATTGGTTTTAGGCAAATGTCCCGCATGGTTAATTGCTTCCAGTGCCATACCGCCTGTTAAAGCCCCATCGCCGATAATTGCCACAGATTTGAAGTTTTCGCTTTTAGCATCCCTAGCGATCGCCATACCCAAGGCTGCCGAAATACTTGTGGAGGCGTGACCTGCACCAAAGTGATCAAACCTACTTTCACCGAGCTTTAAGTAGCCCGCAATGCCATCTTTTTGACGGAGGGTATGAAAACGATTGTAGCGTCCTGTAATTAATTTATGGGGATATGCCTGATGGCCCACATCCCAGACCACTTTGTCATGATCTAAATCAAGGGTTTGGTATAAGCCAAGGGTCAACTCAACTACGCCTAAGCCTGGTCCTAAATGCCCCCCTGTTGCCGCAATTGTTTCTAGGTGTTTATTGCGAATTTCTTGGGCGATGGATTCTAGTTGAGCGATCGATAGACGATGCAACTGGTTAGGATGAGTAATTTCACTCAGGCGCATAGATGGTTTTTCGTTATGTTTAGTCTCTTAGTAGTCTAGTCTATATACAAATTAATAGATTGACACAGTAAATACTTGTAACAGTAAAAAACTTTATTTTTATGTTTAACTGGGATTGAATTTCCATAATTGCCCTGCAGGAAACACTAAATCTCTGGGATCTTGAAGTTTTAAAGACTCTAATAGCTTTAAGGATGGCCGAAACACATAGATTGTATCTGCACTTTTAGATGAATCGGTAGTTAAAATCAAATCTGTATTTTGATTGCTAGAACTTAAAAGCAGTAGTTTGACATCAGGATTGAGGCGATAACTCATGGAAATTAAATCCCCCGTATTTGTAAAATCATCACCAATATCGCTAATGACAATTGGATGAGAAATAGCATTCAGGCGATCGCTAACTTGAGCATTAAAATAACTTAAATCCTTACTCCACCATGTTTCCGCATTGGCACTAACCAAATTAGAGACAATACTGCCAGTTAATAAAATTGCTAAAGTCCCCCGCCAAAATAGATTTTTCTTAAAATCAGTAGAGAAATTCAGCATTCGGGCAAATAAATACGCCATGGCTAACTGAATTGCGGGAAAACAAGAAATTAAATACCGACTTACTGCCGATCGCTTGCCGCCCAAAATTAAATCTGGTAACAACAATAGTAAAAATGGCACAAATATCGAGGTCAAAATAAACCATTTGGCAGAGCTTTGCCTATAGATAAAATACAAAGACAAACCAATCAACACCACAATTGGTAGGCGCACAATGTAGGTAAGCGGGTTATTAAAACCAAAATCCAGATCAAAAAATAAAGAAGTAAAACTTAAAGTCCAAAGCTTCAGTAAATAATCAAATCCCACAGGAATATTTGCCCAATTAGTAGTTGCGGTGGTGCGAGCAAAGTTAGTAACTAATACAATTAGCCAAGGTAAATACAGAGCGATCGCCACTCCTACAGAAAGTGTAAATTTTTGCAGTTGTTGTCGTTGACTAATCAAAATAAATACCCCATGCCCAATGAGATTTAAGCCAAAAAATGGATGGGTATATAAAGATAGAACTACGCCCAAGGTATAAGGAATCCAACTATTTGAGGTTTTTAATCGTAATGCCCTAAGCAAAAAATAACTAGTACCAATAATACCAACGGTGAGCAAGCTATATTGACGAGCGGTTTGGGCAAATAAAATATCAAAGGGCGATAAAGCTAAAAATGCCGTGGCAAATATGCCGATTCCAGAAGCATTCACATCATCTCGAAATAGCTCGATCGCTAAGCCATAGATTAAAGGTAATGACAGCAGGCTCAAAATAGCGGGTAATAAACGTGAAGCCATGATGGAGCTACCAAACCATGTTAACCACTGCCTAGCCATTAAGAAATATAAAGGTGGATGTTGGGGGTCTTCAATTTTTAAAGAATTAATCGTATCGGCGATCGTGCTATTAGGTTTAAGTTGTTGATATTTTTGTAGTTCTGTAGCGGCAATTAATTGATTATTAAATAAATCTTGATCGATTTGTTGGCGGGTAAATCCTGCTGCCCGCATGGAGGTATAAACTTCATCATGCCAGTATAGTTTCCTGTCGATCGCTAAAAACCGAAAACCAATCCCCAAGGCGATCGCTACCACTAGCAAAATAATAATAAATTTAGATAAGCTTAATTTCAATGTAGGTAATAGCATGGAGTAGTTTTTAAGTTAGGATGAATCGAACGATCTGGCATCAAAAATCTAGCTAATAAAACTAAGTCCCATAGTAAAACTCAGTGGCAAAGTTAAATTAATTAATTCCATGCATTTACTTTTTTCAAGATATTTCCCCAATAACCTAACAATATGTATTGTGTAATAGTTAGCATTAGTTGATGTTAGTTTTGGGTATGATGAATTACATAAAGACAAAGAAAGAGCCAATATAGAAAGTTTGTTTCTGATGAATGAATAATTAGATATGGAAGACTCAGAGCAAAAAAGAATAGAGCCTAATCGAAAGTCAGAACTACCAAGACTTTCGGACTACACAATTGCCCCAGAGTCTGCTTATAATCGTTTCAATTCAGCTCCAGATGTAGGCGGAGTTTCAGCAATTTTAGCTGAATTTGATGCGGCTACTCGTTCCGATCAATATTCTCAAGCTTTGCGTAAGCTCATTAAATCCAAGCATAATATTATTCCCGATTTAATCGCCCGTCTGGATGGAAATGATCTAGCGATCGCCAAAAAAGCCGCCCTAGCCCTAGGATATATGCAATCTCCACAGGCTATTCCTAACTTAGTTGAGGCACTAGCCGATCCTGATCGCCAACTCTATACCCATGCGGCGACCGCCCTTGGCTGTATGGGGACAATGGAAGCATTACGATGGCTAATTAAAATGCTGAATCATAAATCTATCCATGTCCAAGCAGCAGTGGCAAAAGCTTTAGCCAGAGGTGGGTTAACCGCAGTTTCACCCTTAGTAGATATTTTGAAGCGTGGAGAAGAATTAGTGAGAATTCATGCTGCCCACTCCCTAGGGCAAATTAATTCCCCCTTAGCCGTGCCTGCCCTAATTAATGCCTTAGCTGATCCTGTTAGATCTGTCAGATTAGAGGCTGCTTGGTCATTGGGACAAATTCGTTCTCCCCTTGCTTGTAATGCTCTAGCGGCAAGGCTAACTGATATGGATTTAAGTGTGCAATCTCAAGCGGCACAGGCTCTAAAAAATATTGGCAGTCCTTGTCTTCCTGCCCTTTCTGAAATGCTCAAAAATCCTTCCAGTGACACCCGTTCGATCGCCGCTCGTACCCTCGGACAAATGGCGATAGAGGAAGCAGTACCCATATTAATCGAAGTTTTGTATAACGATCAGTTTCCCCATGTACGCTGTAATGCGGCGGCAGCTTTAGGAGAAATTGGCTCAATTGATTCTGTATACCCACTTTCTCTGATGCTCAAAGATAGCGATCGCTCTGTACAAAATGCAGTAACTAGAGCTTTACGGCGGATCAATCATCCCCAAGCTCAGGAAATATTAAAGAGTTTAAGTCAATCGATCTCGGTACCTAAATATTTAGTGCCAACAATTAGCCATAATGAAGATGAAATTGATAATTTTGCTGATTACACAATCTTGCAATGATTAATTTTTGTTAACATCTGGTTGCTAAAATATTCACCATGAGTACTCAATCTTCTGTAATTACCGCCGTAGAAAAATTAAATTACCGAGTGACGGTGGGAGATGTTTCCGCGCAGTCGGGCTTAAGCTTAAACTTAGTCCAACCTGAGTTATTAAATCTGGCAACCAATACCAGTGGGAACTTACAAGTTTCAGAAATGGGGGAAATTGTCTATGTGTTTTCACCCCAAGTTCGACAAATTTTACGCGATCGCAACTTTAAGCTAAAAATCCAAGCATGGTTAGCACAGGTGTGGAAATGGGTATTTTATTTAATTCGGATTTCCTTTGGGGTTTTGCTAGTAGTTTCAATTGCGATCGTGGTAATTGGTATTTTTGCCGCAATTATTGCCTTGCAAAGCCGAAGTAGTAGTGACGACGATCGCAATGATAATCGCAGTGGTGGTGGGTTTGGATTTTTCCCTAGTTTCCTATGGCTAGATTTTGGTAATGCCTTCGCCCCTAGTTACTACGACCAGCCGCATCAGGTGAGAGCGTCTAAAGATTCCCAAATGGGCTTTTTAGAGAGTATATTTTCCTTTCTGTTTGGTGATGGCAATCCTAACTATGATATAGAGGAAAGGCGGAATCGAGAAATTAGTGAGATAATTCGGCAAAATGATGGCGTAGTGATTGCGGAACAAATTACGCCTTACTTAGATGAAATTGCTGATGCCAATGCCAATTTTGAAGACTACATAATTCCAGTTTTAGCAAGATTTAACGGTCTCCCCCAAGTTACAGAGATCGGTACGCTTGCCTATACTTTTCCTGAATTGCAAAAAGTTGCTTCTTCCCGATCTAAATCTGCCAAATCAAGACCAGATCAGTACCTCCAAGAGCAGTTGTGGAAATTTAGTAAAGCGGGAACAGGCAAAATCACCTTGGCGATCGGGCTTGGCATATTTTATTTTGTGGCGGCATTAGTTCTTGGCAATTTACTAGGGCAACTAAGTGGCGGTGAATTGGGCGGAATTTTAGGCTTAATTTCATTCTCCTATGTATTTTTATTGGGCTATAGTGTTTTATTTTTAACTATTCCCTTAGTTCGATATTTTGTCCTACAGGGTTTGAATAGTAAGATTAATGTCAGAAACTTACAACGGTCTCGGCGATCGCAAGCTTTATCACAACCCGATGCAGTTATTAATCAAAAATTAGAGCTTGCCCGTGAATATGCCATCTCTGAAGAAGTAATCACGGCTGATAATTTGGCGTACACCACAGAAACCGATCTAAATGACCAAGAATACGCCAAAATGTTGAAGCAACAACCAGATCAATCTGATTAATCATCCCATAATCTATATGCCCATAGAAATTATCCGTACCGCCGATGCTCCTTTCCCCGTTGGTCCCTATAACCAAGCGATCGCTGTTCCTGCAAGTTCTAAATTAATCTATCTCGCAGGACAAATTCCCTTAAATCCCCATACTGGCAAAGTTGAAGCAGGAGATATCACCATTCAAACTGAGCGGGTTTTACAAAATATCAAAGGGGTATTAACTGCGGCAGGGGCAAGTTTTAAGGACGTGGTTAAAACCACAGTTTTCTTAGCTGATATGGCAGATTTTGCCGCCATGAATGCCGTTTATGCTCAGTATTTTCTCGATCCTGCGCCCGCTCGATCCTGTGTGCAGGTGGCAAAACTGCCGTTAAATGTTGATGTGGAAATTGAATGTATTGTCGCTCTTTCAGCTTAGTTTGTTTATTTAGCATTTAAGACAAGAGTTAGGACGAATACGCGATGTACGAGTTCTTTGATTACCCTCACCCTAAATCCCTCTCCTAGAGCGAGAGAAGGACTTTGATGATTTCTTGCTCCTACCTTGGAAGAAGGGGATGAGGGTTGGCTGTAGTTACATATTGCGTATCCGCCCTCAATTAATTGGCAGCCACTAATCTAAACAGTCATTAAGTTGGCTTAATAATAGCTCTTGATTAAGATTTCGCCCAATCAGAACTATTTGGGTAGGGGCAGGTTTACCTTCTTCGGTTTTAAGCTCATAGCGTTTCCCACTCAGTTGGAAGATATAACGATTGGGGATGTCAACAAAATTAAGAATTCCTTTAGCTCGGAATACATCTACAGGTATTTGTTGATCTAGAAAGTTTTGAAATTTTTCTAATTGTAGCGAGCGATCGCTTTGAAAGGAAACCGCCACAAATCCGTCATTATCAAGGTGATGTTTATGATCGTGATGATGATGCCCGTGATCGTGGTGATGATCATGGTGATCGTGCTGCTCCTTCTCCTGTGTTTGGTTAGATTGCAGATCTGCAGAGTCAATTTTGACATCCAAGATTAATGGTAAAGGGACAACTCCCTGTTGCGATCGCAGGATTCTCGCACCTTTTTTTTGGTTATTAATATAGGTTTCCAGTTCACTAATTTTTTCTGGAGTTACTAGATCAGTTTTATTGATGATCATAATATCGCCGTACATAATCTGGCTAAATGCGGCTTCACTATCGTAGTGCTTAGGAGTAAAGGTTTCCGCATCGATTACGGTCAAAATCGAATCTAATCGGGTCAGGTGTTGTAATTCAGTTCCTAGGAAAGTTAAAGCAATAGGCAAAGGATCGGCTACACCAGTAGTTTCGACCACCATATAATCTATGCGATCGCCGCGCTCTAGGACACTATAAACCGCATCTACCAAACCATCATTAATAGTGCAGCAAATACAGCCATTACTGAGTTCCATCATATTTTCATCGACAGACACAAGTAATTGACTATCAATATTAATATCTCCAAATTCATTTACCAATACCGCAACTTTTAAGTCCTTCTGGTTTTGTAGAATGTGATTGAGTAAAGTGGTTTTACCGCTTCCTAGGAATCCTGTGATAATCGTTACAGGCATCCCACGTTTAGGAATATTAATCGCTTCAATGGGGCTGGCAGTCATGGAAATTATGGTTTAAATTCAAATTTAGTCTCTATCCATAATACTCGAACTATCCCCATGAGTTGTTAGGAATTACAAAGGAGCGATCGCAATGGATTTGATATCACCTGCTAAAGTGGCAAAATAGCCCTCAACTTCTAAATCTGGATAGCGATCGTGAATTGCTCGAGCAGCATTAAGCATATAGGAAGTATGCACTTGTTCCTCCCGATCCAGATTCTCACTTAAAAGTGGATCCAAAATTTCATAAGCTCCACAATCTTGATGGTCAAAAAGAATCACTTTCTGAATATGATGGAGTTTATAAGATATATCTAACTGATCCCAGAAAGCACTTCTATCTGCAAGATGAGGGAAACTTGCTAAAGCTAGAGAAGCTCCTGCTAAGGCTGTCAAGTCATAGAGCCGATCCAAACCCTGCTTAGTTAAAAAGGTTTCTAGAGGATGAATAAACCGATAATCAATACAGGTTAGGACTAAAGCTTTTGGTGTTTTTGAATTAGCACCCCACGCTGGCAAAGTTGGTAATAATATAACTCCTCCACTCACGAGTAAGCCTTTTAGAAAATGCCTTCTGGATCCACAGGAACAGATAGAATTATTTTGCATAATTTATGTAGTTAATATTGGTAAAACTGATGGAGTAAGATCGCGGATTGCAGCATCAGTCGTGAGATAACAATTATTCCGACCAATCTTATCTAGTAATCCTGTGCGATCGAGCAGACTCTCTACTTCAGCTTGTAAACCTGTCAAAATCAAGTGGCAATTATGCCGTTTCAAATCTCGATAAATATCTTCAAGGGCAACTAGACCCGTTGTATCCATATTAGGGACGAAACGCATCCGTAGGATTAAATGCTTTACTTCAGGCTCATCATGCAAGAAGTTGGCAAATCTTTCAGCCGCACCGAAAAAGACTGGACCATCCACCCGATATACAGCTATTTCCTTCGCTAATTCCAACGAAACGCCATCGGGAAATACTTCAGTCTCAGGAATCCTTGCTAGGTCTAATTCACTCATCCTTTTGATAAATAAAGCACCTGCGGCGATTAGTCCGATTTCTACTGCAAGAACTAAATCAAAAAAGATTGTAATTGCCCAAGTTAAGATCATTACTCCCAGATCCGAATAAGTAGATTTTACTAGCAAGCTGATCGCATCCCATTCAATCATGCGAATACTCACAACAATCAAAATTCCTGCAAGGGCAGCAAGCGGAATCTGAGCCGCAAGGGAAGCAAATATTAAGATAATTGCCGCTAAAGCTACTCCATGAATAATTCCAGATAGCCTAGTTTTACCGCCCGATCGCACATTAACCGCAGTCCGAGCGATCGCCCCTGTAGCAGGAATCCCTCCGAAAAAAGGCACGACAAGGTTAGCTAGTCCCTGTCCGATCAATTCCCGATTACTATCATGTTTATCACTTACAGTCATGCCATCAGCAACCACAGCCGAAAGTAATGATTCAATACTTCCTAAAGCCGCTAAGGCTAAAGCAGGATTAATCAGTTCCCTTAGGAGCTTTAGATCGTTCCAGTGGGGAATGCCATGGGGAAAAGGTAAAGCCCGAGGGATTTCACCAATAGTCGGAATATCTAATTTAAAATAAGAAGTGATCGCAGTTGCTAAAATCAATCCTACTAATGATCCTGGCACCAGAGTTGTAATCCGAGGTAGTAATAATTTTGTCGCAATTACAATTATGGCAATACCGACCGCACTCCAATTTAGATTACTCACATGAGAAAGGGAATCCCAAAGCCCATCTAAAAAATGTTCACTGCGAGGGAGTTGCAATCCCAAAAAGTTATTTAACTGTCCACATAAAATAATTACAGCAATACCATTGGTAAAACCTGCGGTCACAGGATAGGGAATAAATTTTACTAATTGCCCCAATTTGGCAATCCCCAGCGCAATTTGGATAATTCCCGCCATCACGCCCGCAATCCAAACTTTTTCAATTCCATACTTGGCAACAATACCAATAAGCACTACTGCCATCGCCCCCGTAGGTCCCGTAATTTGCACAGCCGAACCGCCAAATGTTGCTGCCACAATACCTGCCACGATCGCTGTATATATACCAGCCTTTGGTTCAACTCCACTAGCTACGGCAAAGGCTAGGGCTAGGGGTAATGCTACTACAGCCGCCGTTAGTCCACCCGTGAGATCACCTTTCAGATGGCGAAATGGTTGCCAAGGAGGTTTTAGAGCAGGGACTGGGGTTAATTCATTAGGATTAGTCATAATTTAATACTTTTAATACATTTCATAAAATCAATTGCTTACTCCATGCCTTCTAAGGTGTTGAGTATTTCCACTAAATGATTGTTAAAGACAACCAAGGTCGCATCTAATACCTCAAAGATGGCAGAGTCCCGAATTGTATAGAAAACTTGATTTCCTTGTTTACGGGCAGTAACAAAATTGCGACTGCGGAGGATCGCTAGCTGCTGTGATACTGATGAAGATTCGATTTCTAGCCATGCGGCAATATCGTTAACACACATTTCTCCTTTTCTGAGGGAGTCAATAATTTGAATTCGGACAGGGTTTGCTAATACCTTAAAAAAATCAGCTTTGAAGTAACT
>CASBQR010000096.1 GCA_949127865.1 Synechococcales cyanobacterium PMM_0082 | reverse complement strand
CAACTAATTTCAATCTGCCAATTTTGAAACCATCGGTCAAAGTTAGATATTTCCGATCCTCAGAAAAGTTCCCATCCAGCTTGTTTGTATTCAACTGAACTGCCACGCTTCTTAAATTTGGGAAATCCTTTACTTCAGCTTCGCTCAGCACAAGTCTTACCTGATCTTTTCTTTTTACAGTTGTCATAGAACCTAGAAATACTTGACCATGCTCTCTCTGAGCCTGATTGCCTTGCTTGAGAACCCAACTTTTTGGCAAAGTCAAACTCTTTTGCCAGTACAGCCATCTGTTTATTAAGATCGTAGCCAGTTACTTTCTCGTTATCCATCCAATACCGCAAAGCCTTGTTACGACAAAACAGAGCAGTACGAATTGCATCGTCTATTGATGTGTACTGCTCTGGTTTACCTTTTAACTTAGCTTCTAGGACTAACATGGTTAACTTAAATCTTAGGTAGTTTATTCTAAAATAAGATTGGTTCTACTGGTTGTTAAATCAGAATATAAAGTCGTCCTGAAGGACGAGGTTTTTACCCAATTTCCCGATAAGTAGAAAAGGAAGAAGATTAAGCAAAATGAATTTTGGGAATCGCATTAATAAGTTTGCGGGTATATTCCTGTTGGGGATTTGAACAAATAGCCTCTGCCGTGTTAATTTCTTCGATTTTGCCCTGATTCATGACCATAATGCGATCGCTCATAAACTTAACTACACTTAAATCATGGGAAATAAAGATATAGGTAAGCTCAAACTCAGCTTGCAGTTCTTTTAATAAATTCAAAACCTGAGCTTGTACTGATACATCTAAAGCTGAAACTGATTCATCGGCAATAATTAGGCGGGGACTTAAGGCTAAAGCCCTAGCAATACAGATGCGTTGACGTTGTCCACCCGAAAACTCGTGGGGATAGCGTCTATAGGCACTTTTGTCTAAACCCACCCGCTTAAGCAGATAAATTACCCGTTCTTGCCGTTCTTTCTGGGGTTGGCGGCGATTACTATAAAAATCATGGATTTCTAAAGGCTCAGCGATCGCATCACCAATACTCATGCGGGGATTTAAGGAGCCAAAGGGATCTTGAAACACGACTTGTAAATCACGGCGCAAGCGTTGGCGATCCCTATGGTTAAAGTTTAAAACATTTTTGCCTTCAAACCAAACCTCGCCACTAGTAGGCTTAATTAGCTGCAAAATAGCTTTGCCAGTGGTGGTTTTGCCGCAGCCTGATTCTCCAACCAAACCAAGGGTTTCCCCTGCATAGACTTCAAAGCTGATATCATTTACCGCCACCGTATACCGTTTAGTTTCTCCCCATACGCCCCGCAAAGGAAACTCAACTCGGAGATTTTTAACTTTAAGTAGAGGTTCTTTACTGTGTAAAACCTGAAGTCTTTGGGCGATTTGATCTGTGGTTACGATTTCCGAACTTGGAGTTGATTTAGCGATCGCTTCTCCCGTGGGCAAAATTTCCATAAAATCACTAATTGTTGGCAACAGTTGCAATCTTGTTTCCATTTGAGGACGACAGGCAATTAAACCTTTGGTGTAGGGATGTTGAGGTTGCTCGAAAATATCATTTGTATTGCCATACTCCACTATTTCGCCTTTGTACATAACCGCTACTTGATCGGCAATTTGGGCAATTACACCTAAATCATGGGTAATAAATAAAATTGACATCTGCCGATTGGTTTGCAGCTTCTTTAATAAATCTAAAATCTCGGCTTGAATAGTGACATCCAAAGCTGTAGTCGGTTCATCAGCGATTAAAACTAAAGGATTACAGGAAATAGCGATCGCAATCATCACTCTTTGTAACTGTCCGCCTGAAAGCTCGTGGGGATAGCGATTAAAAATTTGTGCAGGTTCTGGTAATAAAACTTCTCCTAATAATTCAATAGCTCTAGTCTTAGACGCGGCGGTTGAGAGTTTTTGGTGCAGTTGAATCGTCTCAACTAATTGGTATCCACAGGTAAATAAGGGATTTAGGGAGGTCATCGGTTCTTGAAAGATCATGGCTAGGCGATCGCCCCGATATAAGCGAATTTGCTCAGCATTACATTTCAATAAATTTACGGGTGATTGATCGTCAAGACTAAACCATATTTCCCCATTTCTCACCCTTGCTGTCTGCGAGAGTAAACCCATAATTGCTAATGCCGTCACGGATTTGCCCGAACCAGATTCTCCGACAATGCCTAAGGTTTTACCCCGAGATAGTTCTAAAGACACATCATGAATAGCGGTAACTAGTCCTTCATCATTTTTGAAGTCCACTTGTAGGTTATTAATACTCAAAATTGGGCGATCGGGCATGGCTGGTAATCCTAGCAATAGATTGTATTTATTCTAGGTTAATTACCCCAAAATTATTTCATTAACCCCACACTCCTCTAAATTTGTAGTGAACTTGAAAGCTGAGTGTCGTAACCCAAATCATACCTAAATTTACTCCCTTCCCAGTTAAAAAACTAGACCATCAAAAAACAGGCTTTGACTATATCTTAGGCTTGGCTAATGTCCAATTGGACGGTGGGAAGAGAGTATATTTAAGAATAAGCTTGACTTTACTGGAGGAAAATAAGGATACTTACGCAAGAGCCAAGCATACTAACGAAAACATAAACAAAACTATAGGTATTACTATGTCCTCAACCTCCTTGCCCAGTCAATGCCAAGACCTTCAAGCTCAAGTAGAATCCATCCTCCAACTT
>CASBQR010000095.1 GCA_949127865.1 Synechococcales cyanobacterium PMM_0082 | reverse complement strand
GTAACTGTGAGTTAGACTTTGCAATTGGTACTTTTGTACGGTTGAGAGGTTTAAGAACTGCCGCAAGGACATAGTGCTTAAAGGTCAGTCGCTGAATTAAGAATCCCCGTGCTTTAGCGAGAGGAGTGTCAAAAGTTGCCCAAATGTCTGATCCTATTATCAAACAAATTAATCTCCAACTTTTTAAGCTCAATTTCCGTCAACCTATAATTACCTCAAATCAATCTATCCGATCGCGCACGGGAATCATAATTCAAGTAATAGATCAATTTGGCAATGTGGGTTGGGGGGAATCATCACCTTTAGCAGGATTTGGGGAAGGAATCATCTATACTGCTCGATCGCTAAAACGTATCCAAAAACTTTTAATTGGGGTAGCGATCGCTTCATTAGCAGATATTTCATCCATATTAGCTTCCCATAATCTTCCACCTGTAGCCAAATTTGGTATTGAGTTGGCACTTTTAAATTTATTGGCATTGAATCACCAAAAATCTTTAGCCCAGTTATTACACACCCATTATCGTCCATCAATTTTAATTAACGGATTAATTGGACAAGTAAGCCCAGAAGTTGCTGCCCAACAAACTCAACAACTCTGCGCCTTAGGCTATACCTGCCTAAAAGTTAAAGTGGGAGATACCCAAGATCTACAGAGAGTTAGGACTGTACGCTCAACGGCAGATGCATTTACGAGGGATCATAGAAATATTAAAATTCGGATTGATGCTAATCAGGCTTGGACAGTATCTGAAGCAATTCAAAAGCTAAAGGAGTTTACAGAACTAGATATTGAATATGTAGAGCAACCAGTGAATGCTGATAATCTTACTGGGATGGCAGAGGTTTGTAATAGTGTTGAGATTGCGATCGCTGCTGATGAATCTGTTAGAAATATGGATAGCCTGTTAAGAGTTATTCAAACCCAAGCTGCAAGTATTGTGATTTTAAAACCGATGGCACTTGGAGGAATTCTTACCGCAAAGACGTTAGCGAAAGTTGCCATAGAATCAGGTTTGGATGTGGTGTTTACTACCACTCTTGATAGTGCGATCGCCCAGACAGGAGCATTACACCTAGCCGCGATGCCAGAAATCAAGCGTGCCTGTGGTTTAGGATCAACCTTATTTACCGATGAATTATTTACGCCAGAAGAATTTTCAAGAGGCAATAAATTCAAACAATTACTCACCCAAGAATCAACGGTTGTCAATGGCGAAATCGTTATTTAATCAATTTTAACTTGCTGATTTTTATTGCCATGATATTGTTATAGATACTATTTAAAAATAAACTTTATGGCTAAACTAACCGCTCTACTAGTTATTTTACCCTTTGTAGGGTTAGCTTATCCTAGTTTATCCCAGACCATCGTGCCAGCCAAAGATGGCGTAAATACTTCTGTAAATAGTATTGGCAATCGCCTTGATATTTCTGGTGGGCAATTGTCGGGCGATCGGGCTAATCTTTTTCATAGCTTTCAGAAATTTGGCTTAAATGCCAATCAAATTGCTAACTTCCTTTCTAACCCTAGTATCCAAAATATTTTAGGAAGAGTGGTTGGCGGTGATGCTTCAGTGATTAATGGCTTGATTCGAGTTACAGGTGGTAATTCCAATCTATTTTTAATGAATCCTGCGGGTATCATATTTGGCAATAATGCTAGCTTAAACGTGGCGGGAGCTTTTACGGCTACGACTGCTAATGGAATTGGGTTTGGGAATAATTTTTTTAATGCGATCGGAAATAATAATTATGCTGCTCTAGTTGGCAATCCTAATAGTTTTGCTTTCACCATGTCCCAACCGGGAGCAATTATTAATACCGCAGATTTAGCAGTTAACTCTGGAAAAGATATTAATTTTCTGGGTGGAACGGTAATCAATTCTGGGACTCTTTCCGCTCCCGATGGCAATATAATTCTGGCGGCGGTGCCGGGTAAAAATCTGGTTAGGTTGAGCCAAGTTGGTGATGTGATTGGTTTAGAATTTCAGCTAAATCCTAATCTGGGCGTGAACCCTTGGGGATTATCAATTTTGACATTGCCACAATTACTAACTGGCGGCAACCTAGAAAGGGCAACAGGTTTAAGAGTCAATACCAATGGTGAAGTAATTTTAACTGCAGCAAATTTACCAGTTGATTCAGGAGATGTGGTTGTAAAAGGTATTAACAGTGGTTCCAGTTTGCTCACGGCATCGCAAAATCTAACATTGGTAAATTCTCAACTGCAAACCTCCAGAGACTTGAATTTACTGGCTGGGGATACAGTCATTATCAGAGATAGTATCACAACTCCATTTATCGCAAATGCTGGCACGAAATTATCAATCCAAGGCAATAAGGGCATAGATATTTTTGCTTTGAATAATTCTGCCAGTGGTTTGTTCTCAGGAACCGACATGATCCTAAAGTCTGCTGCCACTGTTAATGGTGATACCCGCTACTTTGTCGGTAGTAATTTCAGAATTGAGAAACTAGACGGAAGCTTAGGTAATCTATT
>CASBQR010000094.1 GCA_949127865.1 Synechococcales cyanobacterium PMM_0082 | reverse complement strand
GATGAAAGATAATAATTTCAACTAATTTTTGCTTAGTTACTTAAAATGCAGCTTAAAATTTGGAAAGCTCAGGAAAATGATTTAGAAGCCATACAAACTTTTAAATCCATTGATTCTGGAACAGTGATTGATTTTCAAAAAAATATCGGTTTTATTATCATAATTGGTGAAGGATTATTACTAATCAAAGAAGTTTAACTTGCGGGAAAAGCGATCGCAGTCAGGATGAGATTTTGCCAATAATAAATGGAGCTATAAAACTGGTGAGATTTTAATCTGAACTGAAGATATGAATCTTTTTAGAGACACTTTAGGAACTGGCACAGGCGATCGCTAATCAACTCAAAATACATCTGATACTAGATTTCAGTGATTTGGAAATCAAAAAAATGAAAAAGAATTTAGATATTGGAACTCCTTTATTATCCTTTCTTACGACAGGAGCAGTCGTTGGTGGAGCTATTGGTGCAATGGGAGGACTCTTGTTTGGAGCAGTATTAGGGATAGGTCTTACAGCCCTAAGCGGTGGCGGGGGCGGTATCTCGATGTTTGTAGTGGTATGCATTTTTGGGGTGGGAGGCTTTTTGAGGGGAGCAGTCTACGGAGCATTCTATGGAGCCTGCTTTGGTCTGGGTTTTTGGCTGCTATGGGTAATCTGGAAAGTTTTTTCGACGATGACTTAAGGAAAACTGGGAAAAGGTAACAATTACAATATGAGAACTGGCACAGGCGATCGCTAATTAATTGCAAATATCCAAAATAATAAATTTCAACAAGGAAGTCGTCACTAACAGAAAAATCATGAAATTACTAACTCTAGCCTTAATTTTAGCTATCTATCAATTGTTTCCTATGTTTTCCAGCTATTCTCATTTTGACCTTTAAGTTTCCTATAAGCTACCTAAGCTAAAAAAAATTTGACGAAGTTATAGGCTTTTCAAGGTTTGCTATTGGGATTACTCTCAATAATACTGATGAAGTTGATGCAAAATCTGTATAATTTGAATTGCTGGTACTACACTAAATTAGTTGTATTTTTCGGAAAATCTCATTATAATCACCATTGAAAATTTATAGCCTGTGAAGATGTAATCATGAAGCCAGATATACACTACAAGGTTCTTGAAGTTGAGCCAGGGGCATCTCAGAATGAAATTAAACAGGCTTATAAGGATTTAGCTAAAGTTTGGCATCCAGATCGTTTCACTGACAACCCAAGGCTACAGCAAAAGGCGGAAGTAAAGCTAAAGCAAATTAATACTGCCTACGAGTTTCTAAAATCTTATCAGCCTCATCTTACAGAGAGTACGATAGAATTTGAAATAGAGAAACCCGTTGAAGTTTTCATAAATTCTGAAAAGCTAGAGAAACTACTTAAGTTAGGTAAATTAAAAGAAGCTGACCATGAAACCAAACGACTCTTGCTTGAGCTAGCTGGTCGAGAAAAGGAAGGATGGCTACTACCAGAAGATGTTAAACGCTTTCCTCCCCAAGCTCTTTCAGTTATTGATCAGTTGTGGATTAAGAATAGCAATGGTCGTTTTGGGTTTAGTGTTCAAAGTAAAATTTGGCGCAAGCTTGGCTGCAATTCATCCGATGATATGTCTACACAAATAATTAGTGAAAATAGATTTGGTCAGTCTGTTGGCTGGCGTAAAGGTAGTACATGGCTATCTGCTTGGGATTCCTTTAATTATGATGTTCAGGCTCCTCAAGGTAGTTTGCCAAGAGAATACATTTTTACGCTTGGTGGTTGGTGGAGCTATTCTAAAGGATGGATTGGTTACTTGCTGTGGAGATTTGATGAGCTCTTTCTAAAGCTGTAGTAGTTGGATAAATAGTAAGTAGGTAAGCTTAATTAAGTAAACTGATAATGGCAAAGGGCGAGGTTCCCCGTTTTGTTTTTTAGCATTTCTAGTGTTAATTTTTCTTTGAATTACCTACTTCTCAAATCAACTTCAAGCAGTCAAATTATCCAGAAATATATTCATTTAACTGAATGAGATTAGAAATATTAACTAGTTTAATGTTACTGGCAGTGCGTTTAATTAGTCCAGTCAGCACCTTCCCAGAGCCAATTTCGAGTGCCTGTTCATAACCCGAAGCCTGAAGGGATAGACAAATTTCTCTCCAACGCACAGGAGAAGTCATTTGACGAGAAATTAGTTCTTTTAATTCAGTCGCAGAGGTGGTAGCTCGATTGGGTTCAACATTAGAAATGACTGGAATTTTAGCGTCTTGAAACACAACCTTAGTTAAAACTTGGGCAAACTGGGCGGCGGCATCTGCCATTAAAGGACTGTGAAAAGCCCCGCTTACTGGTAAAGGAATAGTGCGCTTGGCTTTAACTTGATCACAAACCTGTTTTACAGCATCGACTGCGCCAGAAATTACCACTTGGTCAGCACTATTATCATTGGCTAAAACTATGCCTGTGGTCTCAGCAATTGCCGCTTCTAACTGCTGCCGATCAAATCCGATCATAGCAGTCATACCTCCGCCTGTAGCCTCTGCCATGAGGAGCGATCGCACTTTTACTAATTCTAAACCTGTAGCAAAATCCACGACTTCAGCGCAGTACAAAGCTGTAAATTCACCTAAGCTATGCCCTGTAACCACATTTGGGCTGTATCCTTTGGATTTGAGAATGTCAATTAAAATCGCTGAGATAACGTATAAACAAGGCTGCGTAAACTGAGTTTTTGATAATTCACTGAGTTCTCCTTGGCATTTGTCGGCGATCGCCCAGCCTAATATATTTTCAGCCTTACTCAATTTTTCTTGAACTAACTCTTGACTAAATAAGTCCGTTCCCATTCCCACCGCTTGCGATCCCTGCCCCGGGAAAACCCACACTGTTTGCATAGTAAAAAAGCCCTTAATTTCAGCTAACTAGCTTATCACCATTAAGTCACCGCAAAAAATTTCTACTAAAGACATGACTGGTTTCTAGAAATCCTCTAGCATTAGTTGTGAGGGCGATCGCTTTTGGTTGAGAATACTGTTCAACTAATTCTAGAATTGGATCAAAGCTAAAAGGTAAAATCTTGAGAAAATTACCAAGGGTATTATTTTATACTGAGGGAAAAGTACCTAGCCAGCCATGCCCAATTTCTCGATCGCCCAAATTAAAGCCGAAGGATTAACCGAAAACGAGTACCAAATGATTTGCGATCGCCTCGGTCGAGAACCCAATAAAGCCGAACTGGGAATGTTTGGGGTGATGTGGTCAGAGCATTGCTGCTATAAAAATTCTCGTCCTTTGCTCAAACAGTTTCCCACCACAGGCGATCGCATTCTAGTTGGTCCAGGTGAAAATGCTGGTGTGGTCAAAATTACCGATGATATTGCCGTTTGTTTCAAAATTGAAAGCCATAATCGTCCCTCTGCCGTAGAACCCTACCAAGGCGCAACCACTGGAGTTGGTGGTATTCTTAGGGATATTTTTACCATGGGAGCCAGACCAGTTGCTATTCTCAATTCCCTCAGATTTGGCGAACTTAGCGATCCTTGGGTACGCAGTCGAGTTAGTGGCATAGTCAGTGGCATTGCGGGCTACGGTAACTGTACAGGGGTGCCAACTATTGGCGGAGAGGTGTATTTTGACAAAGCCTATAACCGTAATCCTCTAGTAAATGCCATGGCGATCGGGATTCTAGAAACTAAAGAAATCGTCAAATCTGGAGCAGCAGGTATTGGTAATCCCGTGTTATACGTTGGCTCTACAACTGGTAGAGATGGGATCAAAGGGGCAAGTTTTGCTAGTGCCGAACTCAGTGATAAATCCCAAAGCGATCGCCCCGCCGTGCAAGTTGGTGATCCATTTTTAGGGAAATTACTAATTGAGGCTTGCCTAGAAGCATTCAAAACAGGGGCAGTAGTAGCAGCACAAGATATGGGAGCAGCAGGTTTAACTTGTTCCACCTCAGAAATGGCAGCCAAAGGGGGTGTCGGCGTAATTTTAGATTTGGATAAAGTTCCTGCAAGAGAACAGGGTATGAGTGCATACGAATATCTTTTATCTGAGTCCCAAGAACGGATGTTATTTGTCGCCCAAAAGGGAAGAGAAGCTGAATTAATTGAAATTTTCCACCGTTGGGGTCTTCATGCCGTAGTTGCAGGCGAAATTATCTCGGAGCAAATTGTCAGGATTTTACACAAAGGTGAAATAGTTGTAGACCTTCCCGCTTCCGCCCTCGCCGACAATACACCGCTCTATCATCGTGAATTAGCCGATACTCCTGAATATGCTAAACAAGCTTGGGCATGGCAGGATTCTGATCTTAGTTACAGTGAGAATTATCAAGAAATTTTACTTAAATTATTAGCTAGTCCAGCGATCGCCTCTAAGTCATGGATATTCAAACAATACGATCATCAAGTTCAAAATAATACAGTTTTATTACCAGGTAGCGGAGATGCGGCGGTAATTCGATTACGATCGCAGGATTTTGGGGTAGGCGAAGCAAATTTATCAGCAGAATTACCATTGATCGGTTTAGCTGCCACCGTGGATTGTAATGCGCGATATGTTTATCTCGATCCCTATGAAGGGGCAAAGCTGGCAGTAGCCGAAGCCGCTAGAAATCTTTCCTGTGTGGGTGCAGAGCCATTAGCAGTGACCGATAATTTGAACTTTGGCAGCCCCGAAACTGCAACGGGATATTGGCAATTGCATGAAGCCTGTCGCGGGATTGCCGAAGCCTGTCGAGAACTCTCTACGCCTGTCACAGGTGGAAATGTCTCTTTATATAATGAAACTCTTAATCCGAATGGTGGCTCTCAAGCTATTTATCCTA
Source organism: Synechococcales cyanobacterium PMM_0082 (assembly GCA_949127865.1). Lineage (GTDB taxonomy): Bacteria > Cyanobacteriota > Cyanobacteriia > Pseudanabaenales > Pseudanabaenaceae > PCC-7502. Next base: position 1,413 of record CASBQR010000094.1, on the reverse strand, counting down.
CGCCCGTAATCGGTATGGTGGGCATCGTTAATGATATTCAGAAAATCTGTGGGCAGGGTTGGCAAAATGTGGGAGATGTAATTTATCTCATTGGTAGCGATCGCACGAGTTTAGGTGCCACTGAATATTTAGCCGTAATCGAAAATCAAGTTACAGGCAGACCCACGCCCCTAGATTATGATTTGGAACGTCGAGTCCAGCAGGTTTGTCGATTTGGAATTCATCAAGGTTGGATTAAGTCTGCCCATGATTGTGCTGAAGGTGGTTTGTCCGTGGCGATCTCCGAATCATCAATTTCAGGTAATTTAGCAGCTCAAATTCAGCTAAAAAATCTCAGAGCAGATAGTGATGCTCTCATAACTTGGCAAAATTTACTATTTGGGGAGGGAGCTAGTCGAATTGTGGTGTCGGTATCAGAGAGCGATCGCCCCGCATGGGAAAAATATTTACAAAATGAACTCCCAAATAATTACTGGGAATTAGGCTTTGTTAAAGATTCTGAGAGTAATTTGGATATAGTCATTAATAATCGAAGTGTGATTAGCTTATCTTTAGCTGAACTGGCACATCCTTACAATAATGCTATATCTCAATGGTTTACTAAGGATCTACCAACTGCTTAAATCTTCGCTCATACTGAGATAATTAAGAAAGATACAATAGTCAAAAATCAAAGCATAGGAATATTATGGAACTTAAAAAAGGACTCATGGTGACAGCCATCCGTGAAAAATTGGATGGGAGCTTAGAAGCACAAGGAAACGATCCACGTTGGTCAACCTACATTTTTGAGACCAAAGGCGAAGTTGTTGAACTACGGGGAGACTATGTGCAGGTTAAATTTGGGGCAGTACCTACTCCTCCCATCTGGCTCCATAAAGAACAAATCCAAGCAGCTTAAATTTTTAACGTTCTAGCGGAGAAATCTATGAATACCTACAAGTATTTGTTTGGTTTCTCCATATTGTCCAATTACAGCACACTTATAATAAGTAGAGTAATAGTTAAAAAGTTTGGAAAAGTCTAAAATTACCCTATGGCGATGGGTTTCCAAAGATCACTCAAGCTTTCAAGAAGCCGAACAAGGTATTGCTAAACCTCGTGGTGGGCATGATGACCCCATAATTCATAATGACGGAAATACTCAAAGTATTTTTACGTCATGGACTCGAAAAAAAGAAATAGCGATAATCCATGCCAAAATGCAAGAGATAATTTTAGAAAAGGACTTCCCCAGTGATGAAAATAGCCTTGAGATGTTACCTGATGAATTTTATGAGGAAGAAGTTTTAGTACTAGGAATTGTTAAAAATGCCAAGGTAATTAGATTATGAAAACTATAGATATAGAATTAACCGAAAAACTTAGGAATTTAGTTGGTAAGCACCTAATTAGTTCTACCTCAACCACAGT
>CASBQR010000093.1 GCA_949127865.1 Synechococcales cyanobacterium PMM_0082 | reverse complement strand
GAATATGCCTTACCTGATCTAATTTTATTGGATGTGATGATGCCACCTGGGATTGATGGGTTTGAAACCTGCGATCGCCTCAAACAAAATCCAATTACTAAAGATATTCCTGTAATCTTTATGACTGCCCTTTCAGATGTTGAGCATAAAGTAAAGGGATTAAGATCGGGGGCTGTTGACTATATTACTAAACCAATTCAGCACGAAGAGGTATTAGTGAGGGTAGGAATTCATTTAAGACTGAAAAATTTACTTAATTTATATAATCGGCAAAATCTGAATCTGCAAGCTGAGGTGGAAGATCGAGTCTTTGCCCAGTCGGCTTTACAAAAATTAACCACGGAGCTAGAACAAAGGGTTCAGGAACGAACAAGAGAATTAACTAAGACCTTAGAAGCATTACAAAAATCTCAAGAAACCCTATTAGTTAGGGAACAAAGCTTAATTCACTCAGCTTTTCATGATGCTCTGACGGAATTACCTAATCGCTTTTACTTTATTGAAAGATTAACCCAAGTAATGGCGATCGCCTATGACAATCCTAATTACTTTTATACTGTCTTTTTTATTGATCTAGAACGGTTTCGATTGGTGAATGATACTTTTGGCAACTATATCGGAGACCAACTATTAAAGAATGTAGCCCAAAGAGCAAAAAATTGTCTCCGCGATCAAGATACGATCGCCCGTTTGGGAGGAGATGATTTTATGGTGTTATTAGAAACGGCTACTAATGTTGGTGAAGCTCTGGCGATCGTGGAAAAGATCCAAGCCCAATTACGCTTACCATTTATTATCCAAGGCTATGAGGTGATAACTGATAGTAGTGTTGGCATTACCATTAGTACCATTGGTTATGAGCGTACCGAGGATATACTCACAGATGTGGATACGGCAATGTATCATGCCAAGGCTAAGGGCAAAGGTAGCTATGAAATTTTTGTACCTTCCATGAAGACCCAAGCAAAGGAAAAGTTGCAAATTGAAGTTGACCTCAAGTGGGCGATCGCCAATCAGAAATTTGTGCTTTTCTATCAGCCCATTATTGATCTATCAACCAATGAAATCTATGGATTTGAAGCATTAATCAGACTTAAAAATAATGCTAATGAAATTATCTCTCCTGCCAAATTCATTCCGATCGCCGAAGAAACGGGATTAATAAAAGAAATTGGTTGGTGGGTGATCGAAACTGCCTGTGAGCAGATTTGTCAGTGGCAAAAGTTTTTTGATCTGAAACTGATGATGACTATCAATCTATCCGCAATACAACTTAGACAAATTAATTTAGTCAAACGGCTAGAACACATCCTCAACCATTTTTCTCTTTCTAAATCCTTAGTTAAGCTAGAAATTACCGAAAGTTGCCTAATTGATGCAGCTTCTCCAGAACTAAAAATTTTAAAACAACTAAAAAATTTAGGAATTAAGTTATGTATTGATGATTTTGGTACAGGCTATTCTTCTTTAAGTTGTTTGCATGAGTTCCCCATTGATACATTGAAAATAGATAAATCCTTTGTTAACCGCATTGGCAAAATTACAGGGGATACGGAAGTTGTGCAGACGATTATTACCCTCGCCCACAGATTAGGCATGGATGTGGTAGCTGAAGGCATCGAGACGGTAATGCAGTTACGCCTATTAAGAAATCTAGGATGTGAATTGGGGCAGGGATATTTATTTGCTAAACCCCTGCCTGTGGATGAGGCGACTAGATTTGTGGAAACTTGGCGATCGCAAAAAATCCTAAATATTTAAAGCTATTCTTTGCGTTTAATAACCATCCTTGTTCCCTCTGATAAAATTTGTTCGCTGCGATCTTCGGCGTAGATTTGAATGAGTTTTGCCACTAAACCTGTCCATCCCGTCTGATGACTAGCACCAATGCCTGCTCCGTTATCACTATGGGAAAATTCATAAAAGAGAATATAGTCTTTTCAGTGCGGATCAGTTTGGAACTTGTCTGTATCTCCATAGACAGGACAGAGTCATAGTAACCCACATTCCGCTCTAAATGGGGAGGAGAAAATAATTATGAAATCGGTGCAGGGAGTAGATAGTAGCGTTGGCATTCATAAGAGAAGAAACTTAGAATATGCAATCGAGGAGGCGATAAATTAACAACTTCTTTAACGCCGTGAAGATCAACAAAGTGAATTGACAGAAAACATTGAAAAATCCAACGCAAAGTAGGCAACTTGCTAGGCTTGCCTAACTGGTTAGGAATAGTTCCTTGTTTTAGATCCAAAGACAGCCTAAGTTGGCGTTGAGCTAAATTATAAACAAGTAAACAGAGTGCCATAATCATGCCCAAAGCTTCAATTCGTTTAGCTGACTTGAGAAATACACTGGAAGTAAAAAATAATGGGTCTTTAAGAAAACGAAAGCCGCGCTCCGTAGATTGTTGAGCCTTGTACTCGCGCAAAGCATTATCAGCCGTAAATTCTGAAGAATTAAGGATATTTGTAGCTAAAATAAACCTGCCACAGCTAATATATAGATTTGAAATTTCTGCCTCTAAAGGCGTAACCTTGGCGTTAACCCGATAACTGATGCGGTCAGGTATGGCTTCAGGCTTTGGCTTGCCCCGTTTAGAATAGTGGCGTTTTTCTACTATCTGAATATCTGAAAGTTGATGCCATTTGAGTTTTTTTGATAGTCTTTCCGCATCAGCTAAGGCATCGGCTTCACAGGCAAAATCTTGACTTGCCAGTGATTGTAGCTCTTGATTGCAGCCTTTCTGGGTTTTTTCTATTTTTGTAGCAATTTTTTTAATGTCAGATCTACGTCTTTCTGCACTTTCTACCAATACCCATCGTTGTTTTACTTCACCATACTCGCTCTGAAATTCAAGGGTGCTATATCCTTTCAAACTACTTGGCGCTAAGACTTTCGTAGTTTCAACTAATTCTGCCGCACTTTTTATATTCAATGGTACTCTGGTTAGCCATCTTAACCCTGCCATCTTTTCTAAATTCTCTTTACTATAAAGGGCGGCATCAGCTACGCATATCCCTTCAAATGTCCACTGCTTTGTAAATTCTTGCAGTAATTCCGCAAATCTTGCTTTATCGGCTTGATTCCCGCTCACTATCTCCATTGCTAATGGTATATCTCTATCTCCTGCGCAGATCAGATTCATCATGAACTGTTTTAATTCTGGGCAATGATCCTGTGAGTATCCCTGTGTGATTTCTATGCTCCCTTCTTCTTGGTTCTCATATTTTCCATCCACATGAAAGGAGCTTGAATCCAAATGTGCTGTCCCGATATTGACTTTATATTTTTCTATTGCTTTTAGGCTGATGCTTAAAAATATTTCGCTTAAGCCTTTTTCCTGCAATGCATCTAGCACATTCCCCAGACGGTCATCTGTTATATGTTCTGCTTTTATCCCTGTACCTAATAAATGTTCTGTAGCTATTCATTCAAAGAATTTGCTAAACATATACAGGGGTGCAGATACAAATCCTAACCCATTCAGAGTCATAGCTTTCACGATTACTCCTGCACTTACTTTCTCTCTTGAGTGCCTCCCCAGGTTTTCGTTGATCTGCTCTACTATGCCCATCTCGTCGATTATTCCTGCGACTAGCCCTAAATGGTTTAGACTCTCTACTTTGATCTCTGTGCTAATTTTAAACTCCTCAATTTTTTATTATTTTACTCTTCATTTATGAGCGGAATGTGGACAGTAAATCCAAGAAAAAGATTTCATCAAATAGTCCGCGCCGTGATAGCTCTGGCGGAAAGCTGACAATATCATTAGCCGTCGCTGCCACGAAACAGGGAGCCGTCTTTTCTTGCATCCAAGTTAAGACTACATTGATTAAATCGCATCCTGATTTCTCTAAGCTCTAAGCTTCGCTAGTATGATGCTATCGTTAGCTAAACTTGTCTGAAGTATTGAATTAACTGAACAGACTATAAATAAAGTAATAAAAAACTCAGTATACAAAGAAAGAGTACTGAGTTTT
>CASBQR010000092.1 GCA_949127865.1 Synechococcales cyanobacterium PMM_0082 | reverse complement strand
CTAGATTTAATCGAAGCTATACTGGTAAATAAATTCCCCAAGTTGACTATAGAAGAGGTACAAAAAATGCTCAATCTCAGAGAAGCTGATGTCACCCAAACACGTTTTTATCAGGAAGTCCTGCAAATAGGTCGCCTTGAGGGAGAGCAGCAGGGTGGATCAGTAGTGATTCTCAAACTTTTGAAAAATCGCCTTGGTTCTCTGTCTCTAGATATTCAACAACAAATCGGTAACTTGCCGATTGCTAAACTAGACCAGCTTAGCGATCGCTTACTGGATTTTAACAGCGAAAATGAACTGAGAGAATGGATAACAAATAATCTATACTGAAGAGCAAATATTGCTGGCTATAGAGGAGATCCAGAAAATGCTCAATCTCAGAGAAGCTGATGTCACCCAAACACGTTTTTATCAGGAAGTGTTGTAAATAGGTCGCCTTGAGGGATCTCAACAAGAAGGTATGCGACAGGGAGAAGCCAACATAGCAATCCGTCAGTTAACCCGTATTTGCGGTGAGTTAACTTCTGACCAAATCAAGAAAGCCCGATCCCTATCCCTTTCACAATTAGAATCACTCGGCGAAGCATTACTAGACTTCAACAACTTACCCGACTTAGAAAATTGGTTTGAAAATAATCCTATTAATATTTTAAACTAATGTGCAAACTGCGATCGCCCTTGGGGAGTTGGCAACAACACCAAAACCGCAGTGTGGGAATACTTAAAAAACCATCCTAAATTTGCGATCGATAAAAGTATGCAGTACGATTTGCTGGTTACCGTTGCGCCAGATGGCTATTTGAAACGAGTAAAATAAATATGAGCTTGAACTAAAATTTAGATCGCACTTTTAAAGGAGATTAGAAATGGCGAACGACTCTATTGTTCGTGTGCAGGTTGACCAAAAGATCAAAGATGAGGCAACAGCCGTACTAGCTACGATGGGGCTAACCCCCTCTGATGCTTTTCGTATATTAATGATTCGGGTAGCGCAAGAGCATACACTGCCGTTTGATTTTCTACTACCAAATGAGGGGACAATTACCGCAATTAAGGCAGCTAGGACTGGACAAGTTCAATCTTTCTCCAGCTTAAAAGAACTAATCAGCGACCTCCATGCGGACGATTAGTCGAACCAATCAATTTAAGCGAGACTACAAAAGAGAATCTTGCGGACAACATCGAGGAATTTTAGATGAGCCTTTGGTAAGTGTAATCACCCATCTGATATCAGACAAAACTCTCCCGCCGCATTATAAAGATCACGCCTTAATTGGTAACTGGTCAGACTACAGGGACTGTCACCTCAAGCCAGATTTAGTGCTGATCTACCAGATCACAGATGATGCTTTGACTCTGGTTAGGCTGGGATCTCACAGTGAGCTTGCTCTTTGACTTTCTAAATTCTGGTTAATTAAGCAGCGAGTACGGCGATCAAGATACAATTCGATTTATGTCTTGTTTGTTAGAAATGTGTGTATTTGTCCTGTACTTCTGAATGGTTGCCTTAATTTTGTTGTAGCAATGTACGATCGCACAAATAGGTTTAATCTTATGACATTATTGGTTTGGTATTGTTTCATAGAGATAGTTTAGAGACTAATAAAAATGTCTGATATTGTAATTCGAGTTGAAAATCTTAGTAAGAAATATATTATTGGGCATCAGAAGCAGGAGCGCTATACGTCGCTGCGTGATGCGATCGCTGGCAAAGTTAAGTCTTTTGGTGATTTATTCAATCGTAATGGTAAAGATGAAGATCCAACTTATGAAGACTTTTGTGCGCTTAAGGATCTGGCCTTTGAAATTAAGTAGGTTGATTGCGTAAATATGCGGATATAAGTGGCTGTAATCTTGTGACATTGTTGAGTACGTATTGTCTTGAAATTAAACCAAGTTACCAATTAAAAAATCATGAATTCATCCCCGATCGCATTTTTTGCCTATAAACGTCCCGAACATACGCAGCGATCGCATATCGGTATGAGTAAAAATTTATGAGTGAAAAGAAATCAGATATTGGTGGTAAACGTTTAGTTAGCTTATCCCCAGAAGCTTGGGTGCGATGGCTAACCCAAAAACCTGAGATTTCCGTCAGAGAAATACTTTCCTCAGAATTTCAATGGATTTCTAGGGCGAATGATGCCTTAATCAAGGTTTGCAGCCCCGACCGAGAAGAATTCTTGGTTCTCAATGAGTTGCAATTACGGTATACAAACAAAATGCCTCTGAGGATCAATGCCTATGCTGCCCTAGCAACCGAGCGCTATAATCTGCCCGTTTTCCCAGTGCTGATTAACATCTTACCCAATTCTCAAAATGAAAAAATCCCTAGCGTTTATCACTCAGAAATTTTGGGAATGATGGCGCACCAAGATTATCGAGTTATTAATTTATGGGAAGTTGATGTTAACCTAGTATTTGAACAGCAGTTAACTGCGTTGCTCCCATTTGTGCCTGTTTTGAAAGGAGGTGGAAACGAGGCTAAGGTTCGGCAAGCGGTGCAGTCGTTGAGAGCTAATGAAACTCTAGCCGAGTTAGAGCCATTGTTATCGTTTTTTGCTAGTTTTGTCTTAGAAATTCCTTTAGTGCAACAAATAATGAGGTGGGATATGGTCGTTTTAAGTGAATCGCCTTGGTATCAGGAAATTATGAAAGAGGGCGAAAAATTGGGTAT
>CASBQR010000091.1 GCA_949127865.1 Synechococcales cyanobacterium PMM_0082 | reverse complement strand
GCCCAGATAGAATGCGAACAATATTACAAGTGGTCTGAATATTTAACGAATCTAGAATACGATCGCTTGGCAAATAAACATATCAATATTGGCTCTTTCCCTTTTTATAAGGAGACAGAACATACGCAGATGTCTAAAGTTTCGGAATGTGCAACTACAACTAACCCTCATCCCAAGGCAGGAGAAAGAGAGCAAGAAATTATCAAAGTCCCTCTATTGCTGTGGGGAAGGGATTTAGGGTGAAGGCAATTATCTATCTGGGATTAGATAATCCAAATTACAGAAAAATATAATTAAATATTGAATTCAAGTACTAAATCAAACACTTGATTATCAGTGTATAGCTAAGAAATTCATAAAAGATTAATTTAGCTAAATAAGGCGATTTCTGGCATAAAAGTTACCAACTCCGAAGCCCTTAAATCCCAATTCTGGGGAATTTATTTTCAGAACCACCAGAATTTGGGGCTGAGTAGATGCTTTAAAGGAAATCTCATAAAGAGGTAAAAGATGAATAAAATTGACGAATTGCTGATCGAGCAACAATTGAAAATTCAAAAATTTTGCAATTCAGTTCAAAAAATGCCCCTGCATAAAACTCAACAGCTTTTAGTTCTTATTTATACAAAAATGATTATTCAAGATTCAATATATGAAACTATTGCTCTGCGTAAATAAAATCAGGTGATTTCGATCAAAGTATTGATATATAGTCCTATTTATATATGGCACCAACAGAGAAAGTACTTATAGTGTAAGACAAGTAGATTTAATCGTTTGAAATGTGACTACGTAAAATTCTAGTTCAGCACTTACAATGACCGACTAGAAGGATATACTTTGTAATTTAATGATTGATTTAATTGCAAAACTTTATGAATTTCACAAAAATCAAATCGTTTGTATATACAAATTCATACCAATGTAACAGGCTCAAATTTAAATCTAAAGTATAATTATACACAGATAGACAAATTGTGAGGTGGCTAGGTTCTCTATACTATCTGAGGTTTTATCCATGGTTAAGCGATCGCTTGAAGCATCAACTATAGGAATCAAAATATCAAAAAAAGCCTTTGCACTTAAGGGTTGGACTCAGGACAATTTAGCCTTTGAGGTAGGGATCAAGACTCGTCAACCGATATGGAGATTTTTTACAGGTAAAGCCGTTGATCGGCATGTCTTCATGGAAATTTGTTTAATTCTCGAACTTGAATGGCGAGAAATTGCCTTAAATCCTCCCGCAGACTTTGGCACAAATGACTATGAAAGAGAATACATAGGTATAGATAGTCTTGTTAAAAAGGTGCGATCGCTCAGGTATGACAAAATTCAGCACCAATGTGGCACCATCAGCTTATTAAACCTCAATCGCAGTATCAGTATTAGCGATATTTATATTGATGTTTACATCCTAGAAAGAATTCCTAGCAAGCAATGGCAAGAAATCTCCAACTTTCAAGACATTGATCCAGATCACTTTGAACGCTTTGGCATGGGGGACATTGCTCAAAATAAGATATCGGGAATAGCGGCAGTAGAAAAATATCCCCGACTTCGGGTTTTAGGTAAACCGGGAATTGGCAAAACTACTTTTCTTAAGCATTTAACAATTGAATGTAATTTGGGAACCTTTGCCCTGCAAAAAGTACCAATCTTTATTTCTCTGCAATCCTTTGCTCAAGATTCCCGAATCCAAAAAGAATATAGTTTACTAAAATATATTACTGCCGAATTTACTAGCTCTGGCATTTCTGATCCTTCCATAGTCGAGACATTACTGCAAGAAGGTAGAGTTTTACTATTAATGGATGGTTTGGATGAAGTTTTAGACAGAGATGCTACAGCATTATTGAAAGAGATTCGCCGCTTTTCTGATATTTACTACAAGAATCAATTTGTCACATCCTGTCGGACTGCATCGAAAAAACTCAGCTTACAGGGTTATACCGATATTGAGATTGCACCATTCGCTAACGATCAAATTACAATCTTTGCCCAAAAATGGTTTACAGCCTTTGATAAACCTAAAGAAGCTAAGCTCAAAGCCTCGGAGTTTATCAGTAAGTTGCAAGAACCAATTAACTGGAAATTTCAACGGATGGTGAATACTCCTTTATTTTTACACCTTGCCTGTTGGGTTTATGATGAAAAAGATGAATTTCCCGCCAACCGTAGTGATTTTTATAAGCAAGGAATTGATTTACTTTTAGGTGGATGGGATGAATCGAGGGGAGTTGAAAGGGATGAAATTTATCGAGGGTTCTTATTGCCCCAGAAACTGAAGCTATTTAGCCAACTTGCCGCAGAGACCTTTGCTGAGGGTAAGTATTTCTTTCCCCAATTGGAACTTGAAAATTATATTGGCGATTATTTAACCCAGTTACCTAGTGCCTCCATAGAAACGGAAGAGATTAAGTATGATAGTGAGTCAATTTTAATGGCGATTGAATCTCAGCATGGGCTTATATTAGAGCGATCGCAAGGTATATTTTCTTTTTCATGTTTAGCATTTCATGAATACTTTACGTCGAGAAAGATTGTCGCAAACTATAACTTATTAGCCTATGGTAAATCTCTTGAAGACCTAGTAAGTCATCTTTTTGAACCGCGATGGCGAGAAATATTTCTATTGACAACCACAATGCTCAGAAGTGCTGATGGATTAATGCAGCTAATGAAAGTCCAAATTGATAATTTCGTAAATCAAGACTCCTATCTTCAAGAATTCCTAACTTGGGCGAGTCAAAAATCTTCTGCCGTACCTCTACAACCCAAAGTGGCAACGGTTAGAGCGTTTTATCTGGCTCTGAGTCGAACTCCTCACATTACTTCGCAGTTTTCTTTAGCCTCTAGCCTCGATCAAGGTATAATTTTTGATACTACCCTAGATGATCTGATGAATCTGTGCAAAGGGAATGAAGATGTGTCCCATGCCTATAGTTGCGGAATTGCTTTAGATGAGATTTTGGTCAGTGTTTTAGATGCAGGGCTGCATAAATCTTTAGAAAAACTCTATAACCAATTTCCTCAGCACTCTAGTTCTTCCCAAAGAGAACGATTTAGATTATGGTGGGAAGACCATTACAAAGGATGGGTGAATGAATTGAAATTAGCGATCGCCACTCATCGGAATATTAACCACGAGTGGGAGTTTAGTCTCGAACAGCAGCAAACTCTGCAATGCTACTATGACGCTAACCAATTATTACTAGACTGCTTAAGAAGTAATTCTCAAGTTACTGCTTCGGTGCGGACAGAAATTGAAGCAAATTTATTATTACCGCAACTGGAACTAGAAGCGAAAGAATGGAGATAAAGGAAAGCTCAAAGCCGCTCAAAGCCAACTACTATTTAAGTTTTGACAGTGGAGTGTAAACCAACTACTCCAGCAACAATTACGGCAATAAAGAATATCCTTTTCCCATCTAGCCCTTCATTAAATAGCAAAGCTCCAACAATGGTCGAGCCAACAATGCCAATGCTTGCCCAAATTGAGTAGGCAACTCCAACTGGAATAGTTTGCAGAGCTTTGGATAGATTGAGAAAACTAGTAATTCCGAAGACTGTAGTAATTAGGCTAGGTATAAGTTTTGAGTATCCATCTGTGTATTATAGGGAAACCGCAAAAATAACCTCAAAAAGACTAGCTATAAAAAGATGTGTCCAGTTCATAGCGATATTAAATGCGGTTTCGGGTTTTGAAGAACTTGTTTAAAGTGTAAATTGATATACCCCAGAGCAAGCTATTAGCAATAAATACGAACCATCCGCCTACCCCACTAAAATATTTGGCTAGAAAATTTGGGATTAGAGCTAGGGTGACTAAAGGGAAGTTTAGAACCGTCACGCCAATATCTATAATCTGTTCTGAAAAAGTTGCAGGATCGCCACTATCAAATCTCTCCATAGTTGAGCCAAAGGATATAAGCAGTAAGGAAATAGATAAGCAAAAGTGAACTAAAGTAATCAAGGCGATCGCTAGCCATTTCCGTTTATTAATCGTTTTTTTATTCATTCCCATAGTCTTTTGCCATCTTGGGTTTGGAAGCGTCTCGCAAAAGTTTGGGGATATTTAAACTTTCAAGACAGTCTGTACAGTTATGTCCAGCATTTTATAGCGATATTTAGCAAATTCTTCCATATCAAAGGCGATCGCTATTTAAAAGTCCTCAAAACTTCTGCTGCTGTCAATTTTAGGCTAGGGAAGGTGGGTGAAACAATAATCTGATCGTTGCGTAACTGCTGAATTTCATACTCTCCATTTAATAGAGTACAGATACAGAGAGTGGGTAGTTTGGATTTACCAATATGGCGAATGCCACCCAATCCTGCGTAGTCTGCAATCCAATACTCAGGAATACCAAGAGTTGCGTAGTCTTCGACTTTGCGGGCATAATCGTTTTGCCAGTTGCTACTCACAACTTCTGCTATAAATTTAATCGAACTGCCTAATGTCAGAATTGACTGCTCACTCCAAATTGGCTCTTTGGCAAGCTCATGGCGATCAATAACTGCTACATCAGGGCGAAATGCAGTCATATCAGTATTTGCAGGGCGTATTAGTCCCCTCTGAAGCACAAACCAAGGTAACTTCATTTGGTCGATCTGCACGCATACCTTTGTGGTGATAAAGGCTGCAACTTCTTCATGCAGTCCAGTTGGTTCCAAATCAAACACCTCTCCATCAATAAGTTCATAGCGATTATCTCTACGATAACGGTCGAGAAACTCGTCAAAGCTGAGTGTATTTTGTGGAATTGGTCGGTCGGTTGTAATTGGCATAGATTGACTTCGCCCAATTAATCCATTGATTATGTGAAATATATAACGTTTTCAGGGCGATCGCTAGCCATTTATTCCCATAGTCTTTTGCCATCTTGGGTTTGGAAGCGATCGTGACTATCTCGCAATAATTTAGGAATATCTAATGACTCTGGACATCGAGGCAAACAGTCGCCGCAGTCAGTACATTTATTAGCTTTAGCACCTGGAAACCAATGTCCAGCATTTTCAAACATTTTATAGCGATATTTAGCAAATTCTTCCATATCAAAAGCGATCGCTAAGTTGCGTAATCTTAAAACCTCGGGAATATTAATCTTTTCGGGGCAGGGTAAGCATTCAAAACATTGGGAACAGCGATCGCTCCCTAAAGCTAAATATTGAGTATCTAAATTTTTAAGCAAAGATATCTCCAATTCACTTAATGGGCGATCGTCATCCCACACGGCTCTATGAGCTTCAAATTCTTGGGGATTGGCGGCACCGAGGCTGAGGGTATGGATTCTGGGATCGGCTAATAAAAAGCGATCGTTTAATTCAATTGGTGTGTAGGGATGGCAAAGTTGTTGGAGTTTTTCAGGGGGACTATAGAGCATTCCGCCTTTATCCGATGGGGAAATAATAAATACACCCATATCTTTTTGGTGGGCTAGGGCGATCGCAGGGGCATTGTGTTGATTGAAATAGTAATAGTGCAGATTTACGGACTCAAATAAATCCGTAGCGATCGCCGCCATAATTACTTCCAGAGAACCGTGGGTAGAAAATCCGACATGACGAATAATTCCAGCCTTCATTGCCTCTCGCACCGCCTGCATACAACCATGAGGCTGCTTAACCATTTCCACATGATCCCAAGTATTGATGCCATGAATATCAAAATTATCAATGTAATCCAGCTTGAGTTTTTGCAAAGACTCTTTGATTAACTGCCGCATTGTCCCTGCATCCTTAGTCGGCGGGATTTTAGTTGTGACAAATAGGCGATCGCGTTGCTGATGCAATCCTGCTTGGAAAGCCGCCCCAATATATACTTCACTTTTCCCATACCCTTTGGCAGTTTCGATGTGATTAATCCCTAACTCCACTGCCTTAAAGGTTGTCGCCACCGCATTTGCTTCCGACTCTAGGTAGCGCATAGTACCAAAGGAAAATACCGACAAATTCATTTCTGTTTTTCCAAATCGGCGATCGCGCATTATTTAATCTCAGTTATTAATTCCTAATTACTATTTTATGGCAATCTCTAATTTAGATTTAGATCAAAACTCCTAGCTTTTTAAGGAGCTATTTTAACGAACGAATCAAACAGTGCAAAATTATTTTTTATAGTGGAAAGGGAGTAGCTATTTCTAAGAAGGATTAACGACATCGATTGTAAAATCCCAGCCAGTAACCTTGAAACCTCCATAGATTTTGCAAGTTTTACGGAGCTCAGTTACCCCATTTACATCAATATGACCTTGGGAAATCATATACTTAGCAGAACCGCCGCTATCAGCAATTCCACAGACCTTCAAAAGATCGCACAGGGCAATATATTCGTCACTTAGAGTAAATATTTCATTCATAAACTGTTTCGTCTTCCTTGCGCCACGCTGGGTCTACTATACAAATAAAAATTAGAGGCTCAGAGCCAGTGTTTGTTATAAATTGCTTAGCATTGGGGGGGATATAAATAGCATCTCCTGAACTTACAGTCTGGGTCTCTCCATCAATATTCATCTCACCAATTCCACTAAGAATATAGTAAACCTCTGAGGTGGTTAAGGAATGGGATTGCGAAGTATCACCCACAGACACGATCGCATGGGCAAGACTATAACCTAATGCCAAAGATTGTTTGTCAGGATGGAAAAGTTCTCGCAAAATGGTGCGATCGCCTGCAATAAATTCCTCACATTCATTTAATTTACGAATTAACATTTTATTAGTTATTTTAGGTTTCCTACTACTTCTAATCCTGTGGAACTTCTATTGTTAGAATTGAAAAAACTTGAATCCTGAGTTAAAGCTGTGGGCTTATTTTGCCCAAAGGCAGTGCGTTCTCCAAATCTTAAAATTGCTTTAATGGCATCTAAACGATTTGACCATGTAGTGACTCGATAGCGCCGCTCTAAATTTTCTAAACTCATCCATTTCGCCATATTGGTAGACAGATTTTCCAAAGCAGTTTGAGCTTGACTTAGATTTCCTTGATTAGGGTTACGATCTAGCTCGATTAACGCTTTATTTAAAATTTCAATTTGCTGCCCCCAACTGTCTAAGTTTTCTTTGCTGATCCAGACGCGATCGCCTTTAATTAAATTTTGCCATTCTTGTTTAAGCGCACCGTAGCGACTAAGGGCAGAGCGAAAGGGCTGACGATAAGGAAGTACATATTCCACTTGATTCGTTTGTAAATACTTCAAAACATTTTGAAAGCCAGGGCGTAAATGCTCCGCAGCAAACAGAGAATACCCACCAGCAGGTAAATCTCTTAGTGCCTGTAACTTATCTAAAAGCTCAGTATTACCAATATTCTTAATTAAAACTCCAGGTAATAATAAAGCAGGAGCATCAGCTATACCAGCAAGGGTCGGCTGAACTCCCTGTTGCAGAAAAACACTAGTATCAGGGGCGTAGGTCATAGGAACCAACAAATCCACATCCCCCCGACTAACCCAAGTCTCCCAGTTTTGCTGCATTTTATTAATGCGATCTAAGGATTTCCATGGAAATACCGCCGCCGAGATGATCGTCCGAGGTTTAACCTGTTTAAGCTCTTTAGAAACCCTAGCCACAAAGTTATCAACTTGCTGCACCTTAAAACTAGTCCACATCCACCATAAAGAAGAATCATTGGGAGTAAGACTAATCGGGTCAACACCCGTAAGGGCTTTAAACTTATTTCTGCCCGCAACTCCAAAACCAAAATCTTGACGCGGCTCTTGGCGGGGATAGCGAATGTAGTCTAGTTGGATACCATCAACGTCATAGCGAGTAATAATTTCTTTATAGAGGCTAATTAAATAATTTTGGACTTCAGGATTAGCAGGATCGAGAAATGTTTTCCTTTCTGGGGCAAATATTCTGCCATTGCGTCCTAGGTTTGCCCAACTAGGATTACGTTCTAAAACTGGTCCAATATAACTAGTGGGTTTGTTAACTAAACGATTATGCCGTTGATTGCCCGCCCCAAATACCCATACCCACGCATGAAGTTCCATTTTTCGCTCATGGGCTAATTTCACAGCCGAAGCCAAAGGATCCCAACCCCTAGTTAAGGGATTTTGTTGTGGGGCGATCGCACTGGGATAAATAGTATAGCCGGCATTAATAGTTTCAAAAAAAACTGTATTTGCCCCAGCAGCAGCCATCCGATCAAAAATCTCAGCTAATTTACGTTCTGAACCCGCCGCCACAATTGTGCCTCGATCTACCCAGATTGCCCGCACTTCAGATAAGTTAGAAAGAGTATTGGTTGGATATTCTTTTAATAGATCTAAGCGAGCTTGCTCCCATCGATTTCTTATTTGTAAGGAGTTACCACTTTCAATTATTTGGCTAAAATTTTGCAGCAGTTGATTGGCATTAGCGATCGCCTGTTTTTGATTGGGAGATTCTTGGTAGGTAAGACTAGCTTTAGCTGTACTTATAGAGTTCTCAATTCTTCCGACTAATTCCTGCAAATCTTGGCGCATCCCAATCGCTTCTAAGGTATTGATGGGTAAGTTGGAAGAAGGAGAAATTGAGTTTTGTTTAACAGCATCAGGATCTAAAGCTTGGCTTAATTTAATCTTTGGGACTACTTGAGGACTTGTTTGAGCGTTTATTGGTAAAGTATCAATGCTAAAATTGGCGATCGCCAAAGATACAAGTAGAGAAAGTGATTTTTTTGGTCGCATTAGACTACTTTAAGAATTAATTATCCAAACTTTAGTTTACAGGTAAATTTTATCCTAGGTAACCCAAGCCTAGGAATCTCGAAATTTTGATTCACTGAATGGGATTATGCACAGTTACAAGTTTGGTTCCATCTAGAAAAGTAGCCTCGACTTGCACCTCATGGATCATTTCAGGAATTCCCTCCATTACGTCCTCCCTCGTTAAAATTGTCGTGCCATAGTTCATCAAGTCAGCTACAGTTCTCCCATCTCTAGCCCCCTCCAAAATTGCGGCTGAAATTAATGCCACCGACTCAGGATAGTTAAGCTTTAAGCCCCGTGCCTTACGTCTTTCTGCCACTAAAGCCGCTGTAAAAATCAGCAGTTTATCTTTCTCTTGGGGGGATAGCTGCATTTAGAATTTTCTCCATACTAGAACTAGATTTGCCAAACTCGTGGCACACACACAGGTCGCTCTTTATAGAATAAACGTAAAAGCTCCCAAACTGCGATAAACCAATCTCTAACTTCAGAGGTAGAATGACCTCGATACCGACAGATTAAACCTTCAATTAACCTAGTTACTCCAAAATCTCCATCATAATGTGAGGTTAAATCACAGATGCTTTGCCATAAATCCCTGTTTACCTGTTGACCAACTAATGCAAAGGTTCCTACCACTGGACATCCGCCTAAACCATGGGGGCTTTCAATTATACCCTTGTCCCCTTGCAGCCATAAACGATCACTCCATAGGGGATAACCTGCTCTCCATACCTCTGTATGCGATCGCCAACTTCCAGATAAAAAACTTTCCCCCCTAGCACTACGCCCAAATCTTACGATCTCCCAACCAAGCCATAGGGCATCCTGCTCAAGCTCGATATGGATTTTTTGCCTATACACAGCATCGTTGAAAATAATAGTTTCTTGAGGTAGCCATTCTAAACAACTACCCGCCTGCAAATGAATATTCAAGGTTTGCTGAGCCTCTAATCCACTGCTACCATAGACCTTACCTGCTGTAGCGGAAGTAATTAGAGCTTGAGACTTCTCTTCAAGTTTAATACTTAAATCAAGGCGATCGCCACCTACGATCCCCCCCGCCGTATGTAAAATTACGCTATGGCATATATCTTTTTGCTCAGGGTAAAATGCTCTTTGTACGCGCAAAGGAGCTTGACTTTGATTCTGGATAACTTGGGTATTCCCTAGCCTTTGAGCATATTTCAGCTCTAGTTTTCCTTGCCAATTAGATCCCATTACTTATTGTGATAATTATTTCTGGGGAGATTCACTTAAAGATAGGCTGTATCGAACGGATTTATTTTGCTCAGAATACCCAACCCAAATTTGGTAAGTGCCCTTCTTTAAGCGTTGAGATAGTTGTGGGTTACGTCTTTGATTTTCATCATCTGCACATATAGCCATTCCGTCGGAACTCTTAACTAGCATGGTTAAATCCGTATTGACATTATTTGTATAAGCCAAAATATCTAGAAGCGGAAAATTACTAGTTAACTCAATCACATGATTCGGTTGAGCACTGGCAAAACCACGACATTTAGAGTCACCTCCCAAAGCCCCAAGACTCACATTCCCCCCAGCCGTACTCTGCATTGTGATTGGATCGGGGCGAAAATTGCGAGCTAGAGTTGTATTATTTGGCTGCGATCGCATAGGCGAGACCAAAATAGTAGATAGCCCTACTAATAGTCCAATGATTTGAAGATGTTTCATTAGTTTACTCCCTACTGAGTCTTAAATGAGTCTTAGAATCAGCTCTAAAACTTGTTCTAAAAATAAAAATATAAAGCTTGCTATACATTTAATCGTGACGGAACCAGATCTAAATAGTTTCTTTGTAAAGATATATTAATTATTTAGAGTTATAACCGCAAAGCGTCTTGACAGTATCCACAACTAGTGGCTATGATTACGCAAAGACAGGTTATTCAATCCACAAACATAATATGCAGGACAAGCAAAAAGTAACTTTATACCTATCTTCAGATCTTCATCGCCAGTTAAAGATAAGAGCTGCCATCGATCAAGACCCCATGTCTGATTTAGCTGAAAAAGCAATATCTTTTTATCTCTCCTTTCCAGATGTGGTTGAGAGCGGCGGAGTTGGTCACATCCATCAAATTTATAATTGCCCTGAATGTACTCAATCTTTAGCATTTAAGAGTGGAGAACTAGTTACCATCTGTAGTACCCACGGAGCAAAAGGTAAATTAATTAAGCAAGAAGAAGAGTTGGTAGTCTGCTAATAAAATCTCTATTAGCCTTTCAATAAACCTCAAATCTATAAATCTTAAGATCAGTGGTATTGCGCTATGCAAGAAGAACTAAACATACTCATACAAGCACAATATCCTCTGATCTATCTCACTACTTCAGAGGAAGAGAGAGCAGAAAAGGCGATCGCCATCGTAGCAACAGTGGTACAGGGGGCACAAACTAAAAACCCTAGACAAGTATTTGTATGGACTGTGACCCATGGCATGGTGGAATATGCCCAAAATGGCACAACTCAGCACAACACCCTATCTCCTGAAGCAGCTCTAGACTGGTCAATCAAGCACAAAGAGCCAGCAATTTTTATATTCAAAGATCTACACCCTTTTCTTGGCAACTCCCCTGCTGTAATCCGATGGTTGCGGGATGCGATCGCTAATTTTAAGAATACGGAGAAATCCATTATTCTCATGTCTCCCATTCAAGTAATCCCGATTGAATTAGAAAAGGAAATTGTTGTTTTAGATTTTGCCTTACCAAATATGGCAGAACTAGAAGAAGTTCTTTCAAACCAGTTGGGACAAACAGGAATTAAAAAGCTAAGTTCAGAGGGTAAAGAAAAGTTACTCAGAGCTGCTTTGGGTTTAACCCGTGATGAGGCAGAAAAAGTCTATCGTAAAGCTCAAGTTACTAAAGGTCGCCTCAGTGAATCGGAAGTAGAGATTGTGCTTTCAGAGAAACAGCAATTAATTCGCCGAAATGGCATCTTGGAGTACATAGAACAAGAAGAAGGTATCAATGCTGTTGGCGGGCTAGAAGAACTAAAACGCTGGCTAAAACAACGTTCTAATGCTTTTACCCAACGAGCTAGAAACTATGGGTTACCCCAACCCAAGGGCATGATGATTTTAGGGATACCTGGTTGTGGTAAATCTCTAATTGCTAAAACCACCTCGCGGCTTTGGTCGCTCCCTTTAGTCAAGTTAGATATGGGCAGAGTTTATGATGGCTCTACCGTAGGACGATCAGAGGCAAATTTGCGAAATGCTCTCAAAGCCGCAGAGTCTATATCACCAGTGATCTTATTTATTGACGAGCTAGATAAAGCTTTTGCAGGAAGCGCAGGTTCTGCTGACTCCGATGGGGGTACTTCCTCTAGAATCTTCGGCACATTTTTGACATGGATGCAAGAGAAAAAATCGCCTGTATTTGTCATGGCAACTGCAAACCGTGCCGATCGCCTGCCTGCGGAGTTTTTGCGTAAAGGACGATTTGATGAAATTTTCTTTGTCGATCTGCCAGACTTTGATGAACGTCGCCAAGTATTTGAAATTCATCTAGGACGCAGGCGATCGGATGTTACAAGGTTTGACTTGGATCAGCTTTCCAACGTATCGGAAGGTTTTTCTGGAGCCGAAATTGAGCAGGCAATTATTGCTGCAATGTATGAGGCTTTTGCCCAAGACCGTGAGTTTACGCAACTGGATATTATCTCTGCGGTCAAATCAACAACCCCACTTTCACGCACCATGGTAGAACAGGTGACGGCGCTGCGTGATTGGGCTAAGTTGCGGGCACGCCCAGCAGCAACTACCTTCGCTGAATACCAGCGGATGGAGTTCTAAAAGCTTTCCCAGTTTTCTGGGCAAAGGCTAGCCCCATGTCGGCAAACATCAGGCTAGCAGTTCTATAAACAGTTCAAACACATTTACAGGAGCTTAACAATTATGTCTCATTTCAGCACACTTCGGACAAAAATTACTGAAGCCGAAATTCTCAAGTCCTCTCTCCGTGATTTGGGTATTTCGGTCAAAACTGAAGCTGATGTTCGTGGCTATAATGGTCAGCGCATTCGCTCGGAAATCGTAGCAGTTCTTGAGGGCGAGTATGACTTAGGTTGGTCTCGCAATGCTGATGGTTCTTTTGACTTGATTGCAGATCTTTGGGGTGTTGCCAAAAAGCACAACCAAACCGAGTTAATCAACTCTATCAACCAAAAATATGCTGTTAATAAAACTCTTAATGAAGTTAAGCGTCCTGCCCTTGCAAACGCCAACGTCAAACTAGTTATGCAGTAAAGTAGGTAAGCATTTGTTATACATATTCAGGGCTGGCTATGTGGTCAGCCTATTTTTTGTGGAATTCATAACACTTTCGGGTTAAATTCACTACGATTTAGTTGAATATAGATTAACTGTATTTTTATCTGTAATCCTAGGGTGTCAATTTAGGAAAAGTTAAAAACCTAAATCTTAAGAAAATTTTATCAATTTTTGTAAATTTTTTTTAGTTTACCTAAAATCTTTTTAATTAAATATTTAAATTTGCTGTTAAAAGTATTAATCGAAATCTGATTGCGGTAGAGTTCCACTATCTCCTCGAAATTTTTTTGATCTTGTAAGCGAGCCTGTTCTGCCAAGGTTAAAGCATTGCGGAGAGTATCTATTTCTTTGCGTTGGCTACCTATAGTATCAAGAGCCTGAGTTAAAGCATCTAGATAGCTGATTTGGCATTGTAAGTCTAAAATTTCTTGAAAGCGTTGATCAATCGGGTGCCCACTGGCTAAAGACTGCCAAATCCATTCATCAGTGTTGTGATCAATAAATAAGGGAGTTAGGAGTGCTGCTTGTTGTCGAAATTTTTGCTGATAGCTAGGTTGGGTAATTTGCTTTACCGCTAGCATTAGGCTCTCGATCTTATACTCTGCAGCAATACCAATTCCCATACTTTCTACAAATCTAGCTGCTGTAGTATTTTTATTGCCAACTACAATAATTGGAATATTGGCAGTGGCTAACAGGAAGGGAATCCGACTAGGAAGGCTTAACCAAGCTGTTGCAGGATTTCCATCGTCAAGATCCAAGGTGCCTGAGGGGACGATCGCATAGAGGTATTTTTTTAATGCGACAATCACCTCTGCTTCTGTGGGTAAAAACCCTTTTTCAGTAATTCCATCTGCTAAAAGTTGTAAGCGATCGCCAATATTCCATTCCGCCCCAGTATTTCCATACCAATCTATAGTAATTCCTGTTTTTTTGGTGATCGTTTGTAATGATTTTAACCAAGTTGGACACCAGACGTTCCCAATCATGACTCCCCTTTGCAAAAGGTCTGATGGTATTTCTGCTGTTGAACTTTGCGAATTAGTTTGAAGATCGGCTAAAGCAAACGGCAAAACAGGAGGAGTAAAATGCAAATCAACCGCATATTTTGCCTTATAGACATCACACATTTCGACGGAAATAGCCAAGCACAATCGAGATTTTGATAATAACTCTGCCATTAAATTATCGGGAATACTTTTAACCAAAATATTCTGATCGTCCATTAAATAGGTGCAAATAGACGCACCAAAAAGTTCTTGCAGGGCTAAGGCGGTTAAAACCTCATCCACTTGATAAGGAATGCACAATATGCGCTCAATCTGATGATTTGATAGTGCCTCTGCTACTTTTGCTAATCCTTGCGCTCGGGTTAGTCCTCGGTGATTAATATGTAAAGCTACTTGACCAAAGGTATGCTCCCCACCGTACCAATTTTCGGCTCTGATGGATAATATGCGACTAGTATCTGGAAAAATTCTCTGTAATAGAACTCCAACTCCGTGGCGATGATTAATTTCTGAAGAATAGATCACAGCATCAAATTTGAAGCGATCGCTAGAATCAGGCATTTGCGGATTTTTCTAGATAAATTAATTTATGGTTAATGTAGGAAGGATTCTATCAGAAGAAGTGGAATTTATTAGCATTTGTAAATACAGTGCGGCTAAATCTGATGAGTTGGCTTAGCCGAAAACTTCACTTTAACTATGTCCCTTAGGATCGCTATAATAATCAGACCTTTAAGATAGAAGGTGATTAAAGTGTTGGAGATTTAAAGACAATGGCTAAACTCATGGTTGGTTTGTTATTTGGTGGGCGCTCAGGTGAGCATGAAGTGTCTATCGTTTCCGCAAGCGCGATCGCTAAAGCAATTAGCCAAAATCCTAAATACGAACTCCAATTGTTTTATATCCAAAAGGATGGACTGTGGTGTAATCCTCAACAATCAGCTCAGGTTTTAGCTACAGGGCAACCTGCCCAAGTTTCAGAAACAGCATTTTTTCAATTACCTCTAGAAGTGCATAACATTGATGTGTGGTTTCCCGTTTTACATGGTCCCAATGGCGAAGATGGAACTGTGCAAGGTTTACTCCAACTAATGCAAAAACCTTACGTGGGTAATGGCGTGTTGGCATCTGCCGCAGGTATGGATAAAATTGTGATGAAGGCTTTATTTGCCCAATCAGGATTGGCACAGGTTAAGTATATTGCCTTAAATCGTTGGGAGTGGGAACAGGAGCCTAGTTCTTGGTGTGAGCATATTGAACTTGAGTTGGGCTATCCCTGCTTTGTTAAACCTTCTAATTTAGGGTCATCGGTAGGAATTTCTAAGGTAAGAACTAGACAGGAATTAGAAGTGGCGATCGCTTCTGCCCTCAGCTATGATGCCCGTATTTTGATTGAACAGGGTGTTATTGCCAGGGAAATTGAATGTGCGGTTTTGGGTAACGATCAACCTCAAGCGTCAATCGTCGGCGAAATTACCTTTAATAGTGATTTTTATGACTATGAAACAAAATATACGCCCGGAAGAGCATCATTGATTATTCCCGCTCAGTTACCCTCTGAAGTGATTGCCGCTGTTCAAGCTATGTCAATTCGGGCATTTCAGGCGATCGCTGGATCGGGTTTAGCTAGAGTAGATTTCTTTTATGTGGAATCAAATGGTACGGTCTTGGTTAACGAGATTAATACCTTACCCGGATTTACCGCCTTGAGTATGTACCCTAAACTTTGGGAAGCTTCAGGAATTGAATTTGGTGAGTTGTGCGATCGCTTAATTTCGTTGGCTACTACTTTCTGACGATCTTAACTACGAAAGTATCAATATATGGAAGCTTACTTGCCCTCATCTCCACTTGGCAGAAGGAGAGCAAGTTAAGTTTTTGCTTTTAAGGTGACTTGCCAACACCAGTTTTATCTGGTTCCTAATCCCAGTTCTCGCTCTAGGGCAGAACGAATGCGTTTTGGTTCGGGTAAGCCTACCATTTCTGAGTTGCTCTTGCCCGGAGCCACCATGGGATAGCAGTTTTCATTTTTCTTGACTCTAAAATCTGCTAAAACTGGGCGATCGCTTGCCAAAATTTCGGCAACTGCCGCCTGTAAATCATCCTCATGGGTAATTAACATACCTTGCACCCCAAAGGCATCAGCTAATTTAACAAAGTCTGGCATTCCTACTTCCATATTAGAAGAAGCATAGCGTTCATCATAAAACGCCTCTTGCCACTGGCGCACCATACCTTGCCAGCCATTATTAATAATCACAATCTTGACTTTAATATCGTATTGAGCAAGGGTTGCTAGTTCCTGTAAATTCATTTGGAAACTGGCATCACCGCTAATACAAATTACCTGATCGCCAGGGAAAGCCACCTTAACCCCCATCGCCGCAGGCATTCCGTAGCCCATAGTTCCTAGTCCTGCACTGGAAATCCAGTGTCGAGGCGTATTTTTTAAAAACTGAGCTGCCCACATTTGATGCTGTCCGACATCAGTAGTAAAGAAGGCATTGGGAGCTTGTTTGCCAAATTCATAAATTACTTCTTGAGGAGAAAGGGTATCGGGATAATGGGGAGCGAGTAAGGGATAATCTTCTTTCCACAGGCTAATTTGATCTAGCCATGTTTTAGTTTTGATTTCTTCTTTATAAGCTGTGACATTGAGCAATGCTGTAACTACTTGACGCACATCGCCCACAATTGGCACTTCAGGTAAGCGATTTTTACCAACTTCCGCAGGATCAATATCAATGTGAATAACCTTAGCTTCGGGAGCAAATTTATCTAATCTGCCTGTGACGCGATCGTCAAATCTGGCACCAACGGCAATTAAAAGATCGCAACCTTGCACTGCGTAATTAGCATAAGCCGAACCGTGCATTCCCAGCATTCCGAGTGCTAGAGAATGGTTTTCATCAAATATGCCTTTACCCATTAGGGTTGTGGTTACAGGAATTTGAAATCTTTCGGCTAATTCTTTGATCTCAGCAAAGGCATTGGCAATAATCGCACCACCACCAACGTAGAGCAAGGGACGGTGAGCTTGACGAATGAGTTCAATAGATTTGGAAACTGCGATCGCAATATCAGGAGGTAAGGTTTGTTCGTGATAGCCCCTGAGCTTAACTTCCAGCTTGGGTATATATTCAAATTCCTGTTGGGCAATGTCCTTGGGAATATCAATTAAAACTGGACCAGGGCGACCAGTTCCAGCAATATGGAATGCCTCTGCGACAATGCGGGCGATATCTTCAGGGCGGCGGACAACGTAGGAATGCTTAACTATGGGTAAAGTGATGCCAAATATATCGGTTTCTTGGAAGGCATCGGTACCGATCGCATAGGAAGGAACTTGACCAGTAATTACAACCAAAGGAATTGAATCCATCTGAGCAGTGGCAATGCCTGTGACTAAGTTAGTAGCACCAGGTCCAGAGGTGGCGACACATACCCCAACTTGTCCAGTGGCACGGGCATAACCATCGGCAGCATGAACCGCAGCTTGCTCGTGGCGCACTAGGATATGCTTAAAGTCGCCTCTATGCTCAGCTTTATAAATTTCATCATAGACAGGTAAAATTGCCCCACCGGGATATCCAAATAAGTGTTTGACACCTTGTCGTTTAACACTGTCTATAAGAGCAAAAGCACCAGATTTAAGCAAGGCAACCTCCCGAAATTTTTATAGCTATTAATAAAAGTCAGAAACTTGAGAAAGTCTTAAATTCTTGCATGAAATTAAGCTTTAAGTTCTCAAGTATGAATTTAGGTTAATTTTAATTTAGCCTATCGGTTTAAAAATTAACTTAAAACTTGACCTGATTTTTTAGTCTGTATTTAGATAATTGTATCAGTAATTACAGGATTTTGTAGATGAAATGATGAAGTATGCAAAATCAGATTTATCTCTCATCCGCAAGAAGACCCTCGGTTTACCGATGGGATACTTCGGCTACGCTCAGTAACAGAATTGAGGTCACTATCTGACTGATTTAGCTATATAATACAATAGCCAAGGTTAAACTCCTTTGTCATCGTGAAACAGTTAAGACACACTTTTAGGCATAAATCGTTGGGCGAAGAGCGGCGAAAACTCTTAAAACAGCTAAGGAATCAACGCATTCCTTTTC
>CASBQR010000090.1 GCA_949127865.1 Synechococcales cyanobacterium PMM_0082 | reverse complement strand
TTTGCTAACTTATAAAATCCTGAAAAGGAATAGTAGCGAATAACTTTTTTATCGACTTCAAAATCTTCAAAATCTTCATATATTTTCAAGGGGATATCAGACTTTTGAATCTCTTCAAAGGCTTTAGTTAATCTAGCTGGGCTAGTACAAAAAATACTAATAATATCTTTTTTAGATAGAAAATATCGGTTGTTTCTAAGTATTAGAGAGCTAGAATGATCTAGAATTTTGCGACTAATAAAGGCATTTCGGATCTTTTCCTTGTGCTTAGTAATAAATTCAATGATAGTTTTCCAAAAACCTTTCGGTTCAATTTCATCCATGTACTTAGCGATCGCATAGGCTCCCTGTTCAGAAAAAAGTCTTATTCCTAATGCCTGACTCAGAATTATAAAATGAGTATCCTCTTTGAGTTCCCATGAGTCATTTGGATCTGAATCAAAAAATTTGACAACTTCCCTTAGCCTCTCATGACTAATTTCTAGGACTTTTGCTAATTCTTCCTCTTTTATATTGAAGCCTGCTGTTTGTTTTGCCATGATTATGCCTCTGCGCTGATACTTTTGTACATGATATTGATAGCCTCAAAAATTCTCGCATCGCCTGTCTCTTGGGCATCGGGATGATAGATTTTACTTAGTCGGTAATAGGCATTTTTAATATCTGGGCTTGTTGCAGTTTGAGGATCTAGTTCAAAAACTTGCCAAGGTTTGAAGTAGTTAAAAACATTGATGCCATTGATACAGCCATAGCCTGTTTGGTTCTCTTCACTGGGTAGAATGCCAACAAATTTCCGATAGAGCTTCTCCCATCCATCTTTAACACTTAGATTTAATGCATCCATCCCATCGGTTGCCATCTTAAACCCACCAGACTTTCTGAGTTCAGTAGTATCTTTCACCGAAAAATACTTATAGATTGCTGACTTGATTTGAGCCAAAGCCAATGACTTAACCTTTACAGGCTTAATAACAGGATCTTTCTTTTTATGATTAGCGATCGCAAACTGAGCAAATTCTTCAAAAACTGAGGTATTAATCCCATGTATACCAGCAAGCCGAGTAATCTCATTTTGGAGATATAAATTTAAGTCTAATGGGGTTTTTACTTGATTGATTCTAGTAGTTACATCTTTCTTGGACTTATCTTTACTTGCAGTTTGAGGCATAAATTCTCGATAGGTTGAATAAATGGACAAAAATTAGCAGAATGAAACTAGAGAAATACAATTTAGAGTCTAAATGCTATTTTAATTATCAATTAGAGATATTGTTCCGCAAACCTTTAACTTAATAAACATTTACAAAAAGTCCCATTGCAATAATTGCGAATAACCTTATTTACTCAGCACTCTCAAAAATAGTCAGTTGTTCCTTGGGCAAATTCACTTCCTTACTAGATTGTCCCGATCGCCTTAATCCCGTGGCAATGCGACTGTGACGATCTATCTGTTTTAATAATTCCTTGGCACGACTAATCACCACAGGTGGCAACCCTGCGAGACGACCGACTTCAATCCCGTAGGAGCGATCGGCACCGCCTGGCTGCACTTGATGCAAAAAGATGATTTCATCTGCTAATTCCTTGACCGTTACTTGATAGTTAGCCACATTATCCAATAGTCCAGCTAATTCGTTCAGTTCATGGTAATGGGTAGCAAAAATCGCTCTGGTTTTAATTTGGGAAGCTAAATATTCCGCCACCGACCAAGCGATCGCCATGCCATCAAAGGTAGAAGTTCCTCTGCCGATTTCATCTAAAAGCACTAAAGAATTTGTTTGGGCATGATTGAGAATATTTGCAGTTTCCAGCATTTCTACCATAAACGTAGATTGCCCCGTAGCCAGATCATCCACGGCTCCCACTCTCGTAAAAATGCGATCGCAAATTCCTAATTTGGCAAAATCCGCAGGGACAAAACTACCCACCTGAGCCATTAACTGAATTAAACCTAATTGCCTTAAAAATGTACTTTTCCCACTCATATTCGGACCTGTGAGAATTATGACATCAGGAAATCCCGCTTTGCCCAAATTAATGGAATTCGGCACAAAAAAGCCTGATGGTAACGCTTGCTCAACCACGGGATGACGACCTGCTCCCAGTTCGATGGCACGATTCAGGCTTAGTTCGGGTTTTACATAGTTATAGGTTACAGCCACCTCTGCTAGGCTCGTTAAAGCATCGGCGGCGGCTAAAGAGTTGGCGATCGCTCGACAGAGATCGATATGTTTGGCAGTTTCGGTTCTAAGCTCAGTAAACATCTGATATTCCAGTTGATATAAAATATTTTGAGAACTAGCGATCCGATCTTCCTTTTCTTTTAATTCGGGTGTGATATATCGCTCTTCAGTAGTGAGGGTCTGTTTACGAATATATTCCTTTGGAGCCTGATCGCTTTTGCCCCGACTGATACTGATGTAATAACCAAAAGTTTTATTAAAGCTAACTTTAAGCGTATTAATCCCTGTTCGTTCTCTTTCCCTTTGTTCCAGATCTAATAGCCATTGAGCATCATCTATGGCTTGCTGCTTCAGTTGATCTAGTTGCGGATTAATCCCAACCCTAATTAGATTTCCTTCGGTCAGGATAATTGGCAGATCATCCTCTAGGGTTTGTATGAGCCGATCGCCCAGTTGACTAATTTCAGATGGAATAGTTTGCAGCGTAATCAGATACTTCGATTTGACAGTTTGCAATAGTTCGGCAATATCCTTAAGCTTAATTAAAGAAGTCGCTAAAGCCATTAAATCTCTAGCATTGGCAGTGCCAGCCCCGATCCGACTACACAGCCGTTCAATATCGTAAATGCCACTAAGTTGATTGCGTAAATTGTGGCGGAGAGTATGATTTTGGGCTAACTCTTCAATCGTATCTTGGCGATCGCTAATTTGGATAGGATCTTTCAAAGGTTGAAGAAGCCAGCGCCGTAAAGCCCGACTGCCCATGGTCATAGAAGTACGATCCAATGCCCACAATAAAGAACCCGTAAAAGTTCCATCCTTCGCAGTTTGGGTAATTTCCAGATTTCTCCGAGTTTGATAATCGAGAACTAGATAATCACTAATGATATAAGTGGAAAGAAGGTGTAAGGGCACTTGCGTATTTTTCTGAGTAGTTGCTAAATACTCTAATAATCCGCCTGCGGCTCGAATTGCTAAGGGTAAGCCTTCACAGCCCATGCCTTGCAGCGATCGCACCCTAAAGTTCTCTAAAATTCTCTGTCTAGCTTCGGTCAAGGAAAAACTGGCTTGCGATCGCTGGGTATAACAAAATTGCGTTGGTAATTGAGGATGAATATTTGTAGGCTGTTGTAATAAATTAGGAGCATTCACAGGAATTAGCACCTCGGCGGGCTGTAATCTCAACAGTTCTTGGACTAAATTATCAATACCTTGAATTTGTGTTGTCAGAAACTCCCCTGTGGAAATATCAGCGTATGCCAGTCCCCAATTTTGATCGGCATTAGCGATCGCCACCAGAAAATTATTCTTTTTTGCCGAGAGCATTCCCTCTTCCATCACGGTTCCGGGCGTAATAATACGGGTAACTTCTCTTCTCACAAGATTTCCCTGTGCTTCGGCGGCAGTTTCTACTTGATCACAAATAGCGATCGATATCCCTTTTTCTACAAGCTGGCTAGCATAACGCTCTAGAGCATGATAGGGAATCCCTGCCATTGGGACTCTACCGACTTCTTTCCCTGCGTCCTTTCCTGTTAGAAATAATTCCAATTCCCTTGATACTAGATGAGCATCTTCAAAAAAAGCTTCAAAAAAATCTCCTAACCGATATAAAACTACAGTATGGGGGTACTTCTCTTTTACATCAATATATTGCCTCATCATTGGAGTTAGCAAATTGCGATCAACATCAGAGGCTCGGAGAATGACAGGTTCAGGCATTACAAAACTAGGACTTATATAAAACTTTAATTAAACCTATTTTATACTTTTAATAGTCTTGATATTCACCTGAATTAACTATCGAGCTAGGCAAAAAGGGAATCTAATTTACCAATATTTAGTTGACGATTCCAACTGTGCAACCTTACCAAGATTCTAGTAAAGGTAAAAGCAAGCTCGATCGCTGGTAATAGGCTGTAATTCCCGATGATTTCATTACTTTGAGTTCGTTCCTGACGATGATGATTAAATAATGCCAACATTTGCTTAGAAATATGGCGAATTCGAGTCATATAACTATCTTGAAAAGCCCAACTCGCAAATCCCCAGAATTTTGCTAAATGATTAATTTCGTCTTTGCATGGCTGGGCGATCGCCTGTTGTAATTCACCAGTAGAATGCACCATTAACCATAAATAAATAGAAACAGCAGACCACTCTGTGCCAATGCGACTGAGGACATGATTATAGACTTCATATATCGGATTTTCGGTAAATTGATTATCCTTAACTGAGTTAGGCTTGGGTTGAAGTTTAATCCCCGTTAACTTTTCGTAAATTTTACTAAATACAGGTGCGTGTTGACGTTCTTCCTTTTCCCATTCACTTATTTCGATAATTTTGTCATTCTCATCCCTAATCCCACCCATAAAGTAAGCCATTTGAGGATGAGCCGCCTTAAAATAATGCCAACTTTCCGTAGAATATTCACGAATTGGACTCTCAACCTCCACTGAACTAGCTAAAACCGATAAAAATAGCTCAGGATCTATACCTATAATCTGGTCTTTGGAGATCGCATCCCACTTAATCGGCTGCCAAGGGCGTTGATGAGGAGTAGTAAATTGTGTGGGAAGATCTTGTAAATGCTCTGTCAAAATTTCTGGAGATATATAGCGATCGATTAAGCGATTAATTCTAGTTCTGGTTTGTAAATAGTGAGGTTGAGTAGAACAGAAACCAGCAAGATCGAAGGATTGAACTTTAGATTGGCTAATTGTTAGTGATTTCATGGCTTTGAGTTAATTCCTAGTTGATGAATTAAGTATCAAAGATTCTTTAAATGAAGGGATGTGAAGTTATGCCACTTTTCTAACTGTCCACTCCGTTCATCTACCCCAATGAAAAATTAATGCTCATCTAATTTCAATTTTGCTCTTTCAGATTCTCCTAGATTCAAGGATAAAACAGGACTATCAGAGACATTGACCCTATAGCTTGCGCCTCCTTCTGCCTCTAGAAGTTTAGACGCTAGATCAGCCAAGAAAGCATCTCTAGTTTCGTGATCTTTTGACTCATGCTCAATTAAAACAATATAGTCTCGACTTTTATCAATGGCGACCTGTAATAATTTGACCGTAGCTGGATCAATGCCAATGGTTACTAAGATTTCAACTTCCCCATCCTTAATTTTTTTGAGAACCTGACTGAGTACTCCATTTCCATTAATAATACTAATAGTTGTTTTCTCCAAATCATTACTACGTCTGAGGGGAATCTTCGCATTTATATGATAAATTAAGATTTTTTTACCATTAAGAATTTCGTGAGTTTGTTGCATATATTTAATATTGATAATCTTCAAGCAATTTCCAACTGACTGGCAACTTTTATCGAAAAATTTGCCAAGACTGCGGTTATGGGCATTTGATACTCCCACCGATAAAGTGGGTTTCGCCACCCATTATGTTGCATCCCTAAACGATACTTTTGAGCTTCCGCTTCTATTTTAGACCTACTGGAACACTCATGGGGTTCATCCCAAATCTCACCTTAACTTTTTTTGGGTCAATTTGAATGATCCGATTGAATGATCGGACTAAGCATTGTTGCTGCTAGTTAGCCTAGTTCTTCGATATCACCATCACGGCGATCGCCCTTTATCCAAAACTAGGAGTCCGTGAGGAAGTACTACATTTCGATATTACAGGTGCAGACAATACTTGAGCTTTAAATAGCTGTACTTTCTGCCACAGGTGGTTAATTAATTTAGATTTAAAATTGGAGATGCAAAGTTGAACATCTTTAGAATTACAGCAATAATTTTAGCAACGTCAATTCAAATTTGAAGTGCAATATATCTCGATAATTCAGAGAATATCTCGTGGGGAGTTCGGTAGTCAAGAGATTTCTTCGGTTTATGATTTATCAAATGAACTACCTTCTAAAAGTCTTCTTCTTTTATAATTCTGAAGTTTGCAAACTTAGCTAATACTTTTCTAGGAATTAATCCTGCGAAATTTAGCTACTCAAAGTTTAATCTGATCAGGATTGTAATTTTATAATCTCAAAAATCATTGGATATAATTCTAAACGATCGCCTGATCACACGCAGTTAGCAGCATAGGTTTCTGAATTCAAATTTTAATTTACTAAATCTCCACAAAAAGCGATCGCACTCAAAATAGTAATATAATCC
>CASBQR010000089.1 GCA_949127865.1 Synechococcales cyanobacterium PMM_0082 | reverse complement strand
TTTTTGGAGATTCCTCAATATATCTTCATGCCTTCCAATTTGAGAGTTCCCAAAGCAAAGATTAGAGTTAAAGTTTAACTTTTCAGAATTTAAAAATAAATTAGGTGATTTAAGAGAAGAATATGCATTTTCGATAAGACCACTTTTCCTTGCAATTTCAGATATTGCCGCTACTAATTCAGAGCGCAGTTTAGGTTCTATTTTCAAAATATTTAATACTTTTTTAGAATCCACCCCAAACCGTTTATAGTCTCCTGTCCGCATGACGATCCGCAATGCACTGGCAAGGTAATGATAATGATCGCCAACGGCAACTACCAATTCGTCGTCAGGTGCGCTAGTAATTAGAGATTTTGTTTCAGGCTTTTTAGTCAAGGTAAGAAGCCTTACTCTATGAACTTTCAACTCTCCTACTATCTTGACAATCTCATCTTTAAAAGTAGAAGTTTTATCTGCCACTAACAGTCCTATAAGCTTACTTGAATCTGATACTTGAGCTAAATAAGCCTTTAAATCTGGTATGTATATTTGTTCTGATTCAATAGAAATAGATACAGATGGTAAACCATTAACGACCCAACCCCTTTTTTTACACATTCGTTCTATTCTTACGCTACCTATAGTATGAGCTTTTTTGGATAGCATCAGATTTATTTCTCTATCAATATCTGAAAATAGTCCACAAGCAACAAAATCGGCTTGAGCTTGAGGTGTAATTTCAAAACCTAGATCCTGTTGAACTCCCTGTAAATCCCTAAAGATATCAGTTTGCTCTTGCCAAAGAATTTGTATAATCCTCATGACTTCATTATTAGATATTAATTTATCACCAATAATTCTCTCTTCACTCCAAACCCAATGCCCACTAAATTCAGCTTTCAATCGGTATGATAATTTCCATCCAACTTTAGAAGTTTCTTTATTTCCAGTTATTAATTTATAAGCAAAAAGCGGGGGCAACGCAGAGATATTAACTGGAAAGACTTCTATAAATATTGGGTTCATTGTGAAAAAATAATTATGCAACTTAAGTATCAAATTAGCATTATTACGATATACCAAGTTTCTAGCTAATCGTAAAATATCTTTACTAGTTATTTAAAATTATTAAAAAGCCCCTCAATGTATTTCAACTGAGAGGCTTCAATTTATTTAACTTAAACTAACTTAACCAAATGCCGTAGCAGTTGAGGCAATTAAGAAGGCAGCGTAGGTGAAGATATACCCCACAGTGAAGTGAGCTAGACCAACCAGACGAGCTTGAACAATGGATAGAGCAACAGGCTTGTCCTTCCAGCTAACTAATTGAGCTAGAGGAGTGCGTTGGTGTGCCCATACCAAGGTTTCAATCAATTCTTGCCAATAACCACGCCAAGAGATTAGGAACATGAAACCAGTTGCCCATACTAAGTGACCGAACAGGAACATCCAAGCCCATACAGCGATGTTATTCATACCGTAGGGGTTGTAGCCGTTGATCAACTGAGAAGAGTTGAGCCATAGGTAGTCGCGTAACCAGCCCATGATTGTGACAGAAGCATTATCAAATTGAGCAACGTTACCTTGCCATACTGCCAAGTGTTTCCAATGCCAGTAGAAGGTGACCCAACCAATGGTGTTAAGCATCCAGAACATAGCGAGGTAGAAGGAATCCCATGCCGAGATATCGCAAGTACCGCCACGACCAGGACCGTCGCAAGGGAAGCTATAGCCGAAGTCTTTTTTGTCAGGCATAAGCTTAGAACCACGAGCATCCAAGGCACCTTTAACCAAGATTAAAGTAGTGGTGTGCAAACCAAGGGCGATCGCATGGTGAACTAATAAATCACCTGGTCCAATGGTAAGGAACAAAGAGTTATCACCAGAGTTTATGGCAGATAACCAGCCTGGTAACCAAGCCGCAGGAGCAGAAGCAGGAAGACTGCCAGCATTGGAAAGTAAAGTATCAAAACCGTACAGAACTTTACCGTGGGCAGCTTGAATGAACTGAGCAAAAACAGGTTCAATCAAGATTTGCTTTTCTGGAGTTCCAAAGGCTTGCATGACGTCGTTATGAACGTATATTCCCAAGGTATGGAAGCCCAAGAATAGAGATACCCAGCTTAAGTGAGAGATAATCGCTTCTTTGTGTTCAAGCATCCGTGCCAGAACGTTATCTTTGTTTGCTTCGGGATCGTAATCACGAATAAAGAAGATGGCACCGTGGGCAAAAGCTCCAACCATCAGGAATCCAGCAATGTACTGGTGATGGGTATAGAGTGCTGCTTGAGTGGTGTAGTCCTTAGCGATAAAAGCATAGGAAGGGAGGGAGTACATGTGTTGAGCGACTAGAGATGTAGCTACACCAAGAGAAGCCAAAGCAAGACCCAACTGGAAGTGTAAAGAGTTATTGATGGTGTCATACAAACCCTTGTGACCTGCACCTAGAGCGCCACCAAAGGGAGTACCTTCAGGAGGACGGTGAGTATCTAGGATAGTTTTAATGCTGTGCCCGATACCGAAGTTGGTACGGTACATGTGCCCCGCAATGATGAAGATGACTGCGATCGCCAAATGGTGATGAGCAATGTCAGTTAACCATAGAGCTTCGGTTTGAGGATGGAAACCACCTAAGAAGGTAAGAATCGCAGTTCCTGCCCCTTGGGAAGAGCTAAATATATGACCAGCAGTATCAGGATTTTGAGCATAAACACCCCAGTTTCCAGTGAAGAAAGGCTGTAAGCCAGCAGGATGAGGAGGCATACTCAAGAAGTTATCCCATCCAACGTGAATACCGCGGGCTTCAGGAATAGCAACGTGAACTAGGTGTCCAGTCCAAGCTAAAGAGCTTACTCCAAACAACGCCGAAAGGTGATGATTTAAGCGAGATTCAGCATTCTTGAACCAAGACAAGCTAGGACGGAAGCTAGGTTGAAGATGTAACCAGCCAGCGAATAGCAGAATACCAGAGAACACAAGCAGAGCGATCGCTCCAGCATATAGTTCAGAGTTAGTCCGCATCCCGATGGTATACCACCAATGATAAACACCTGAGTAGGCAATGTTTACAGGTCCATTAGCTCCACCTTGGGTAAAGGCATCAACAGCACTTTGCCCGAAGTGTGGATCCCAGATCGCATGGGCAATAGGAGCGATATTTAGAGGGTCTTTAATCCACTGCTCGAAGTTACCTTGCCAAGCGACGTGAAAAAGATTACCTGAAGTCCAAAGGAAGATAATTGCCAGATGACCGAAGTGAGAAGCAAAGATCTTTTGATAAAGATTTTCTTCAGTCATGCCATCGTGGCTTTCAAAGTCATTAGCCGTGGCGATCGCATACCAGATTCTACGAGTAGTAGGATCGTTAGCGATGGCTTGGCTGTATTTAGGGAATTTAGTTGCCATAGTTTTTAGTTTTCCTCGCTTTTATCCTAATGCTGCAAAACGAGCTAGGAAGAATGCCCACGTTGTGACAATTCCACCCAGAAGAT
Organism: Synechococcales cyanobacterium PMM_0082; assembly: GCA_949127865.1. Classification (GTDB taxonomy): domain Bacteria; phylum Cyanobacteriota; class Cyanobacteriia; order Pseudanabaenales; family Pseudanabaenaceae; genus PCC-7502. The sequence continues at coordinate 23,290 of CASBQR010000089.1, read as the reverse complement.
AGTGAGCTAGACCCACTGCCCGTCCTTGCACAATACTCAAGGCACGAGGTTGAATTGCTGGAGCTACATTTAATTTGCTATGCGCCCACACAATTGATTCAATCAATTCTTGCCAGTAGCCACGACCACTAAACAGGAACATCAAGCTAAACGCCCAGATAAAGTGAGCCGCCAAGAACATCAAACCATAGGCAGACAGAGCCGAACCGTAGGATTGAATTACTTGAGAAGACTGTGCCCACATGAAGTCACGCAGCCAACCATTAATAGTAATGGCGCTTTGAGCAAAGTTACCTGCCGCCATTGTGGAAACAGTCCCATCTGCATCGACTGTACCGAAAATATCTGACTGCATCCTCCAGCTAAAGTGGAAAATCACAACAGAGATACAGTTGTACATCCAGAATAAGCCAAGGAATACGTGATCCCATGCGGATACTTGACAAGTACCACCACGACCAGGACCATCGCAAGGGAAGCGGAAACCTAATTCTGCTTTATCAGGAACTAAGCGTGAACTACGGGCATAAAGTACGCCTTTCAACAGAATCAACACGGTAACGTGGATAGTGAAAGCATGGATGTGGTGCACCATAAAGTCAGCAGTACCAAGCACCATAGGAGCCATTGCCACTTTGCCACCAACTGCTAATAATTCACCACCAAAGATGGGACTTACAGAGGAAGTTGTATAGGGAGCAGTAGAACCGATACCAGCAGCAGCAGTATGAACACCTTGGACCCACTGGGCAAATACAGGCTGGAGATTGATAGCAGTATCAGAGAACATATCCTGAGGACGACCCAAAGCACTCATGGTGTCGTTGTGAATGTAAAGACCAAAGCTATGGAAGCCTAAGAAAATACAAACCCAGTTGAGGTGAGAGATAATCGCATCACGGTGACGCAGCATCCGATCCAGAATGTTATTGACGTTTTTCGCAGGATCGTAATCGCGCACCATGAAGATGCCAGCGTGAGCTGCGGCTCCACAGATACAGAATCCGCCAATCCACATATGGTGGGTAAACAGAGAAACCTGAGTAGCATAGTCGATCGCAATGTAAGGATAAGCAGGCATTGCGTACATATGTTGAGCAACGATAATGGTCAAGGAACCAAGCAGAGCCAAGTTCACAGCCAATTGAGCGTGCCAAGATGTAGTTAGAATTTCGTATAAGCCTTTATGACCAGTTCCACCGATGAGGAGAGGATCACGATGAGCTTCTAGAATAGTTTTGATGCTGTGACCAATACCAAAGTTGGTACGGTACATGTGACCAGCAATAATAAATAGAGTAGCGATCGCCAAATGGTGGTGAGCTTGATCAGTCAGCCAAAGAGCACCAGTTTGCGGATTTAAGCCACCCTTAAAAGTTAAGAAGTCAGCATACACACCCCAGTTTCCTGTAAAGAATGGAGTTAAACCCTGAGCAAAGCTAGGGAAAATATCTGCCATTAATTGAGGATTGGTAATAAATTCATGGGGTAGGGGAATTTGACTAGCAGGAACACCTTTATCCAAGTAATAGTTAATAGGAATAGATACGTGGATTTGGTGACCTGCCCAAGATAGAGAACCTAGACCCAATAGACCAGCTAAGTGGTGATTGAGCATGGATTCCGCATTTTGGAACCACTCTAATTTAGGAGCAGCTTTGTGATAATGGAACCAACCAGCAAAGAACATCAAACCAGCCATTACTAAGCCACCGATCGCAGTGCAAAGTAATTGAAATTCATTGGTGATGCCCGAAGCACGCCACAGATGAAAAAGCCCAGAGGTAATTTGAATACCTTGGAACCCACCACCAACATCAGCGTTCAGAATATCTTGACCAACAATGTTCCAAACTACTTGAGCACTGGGCTTGATGCCAACAGGGTTAGTAAGCCAAGCTTCGTAGTTGGAGAATTTTGCACCATGGTAATACATACCACTTAGCCAAATAAAGATAATGCCAAGATGCCCAAAGTGAGCGGAAAAAATCTTGCGAGCAGTATCTTCTTCAGTCGTAAAACTATCAAAGTCATGAGCATCGGCATGAAGGTTCCAAATCCAAGTTGTGGTTTTTGGTCCTTTTTTCAGTTCACGGCTAAAGTGACCAGGCTGTCCCCACTTTTCAAAGGAGGTAGGCACTACGTCACGATCAACCGTAACTTTTACCTTTGCTTCAGGTTTTTGAGGAGTGATTGTCATTTATTTTTTCTCTCTCAAGAATGGGAAGACAAGTTGAGTAATTTAGATTTTGCGCTTTTCCTATGGAGCTTAATATTGAATGTTATAAGAGCTGGTTATAAGGAGCCACAGAATCTAATTGATTAAATATGATTATAGGTACTGCTTGTGAGCTTACTTAGAACTCCTTAACAATTATTCAAACAAAGATAGATTAAGGATTACAGAGCTTTACATTACGAATTATTAACCTTGGCAATTAAAATTAATGTCAGTTCTTATAATGCAAAGCCATCTGCATTTTTAAAGATGCTATATCTAAAAGCATTTCCGAAAGGCAATTCCAAAGCAAAGCAGTATTAATTAGCAGTGTAAGTTCGCTTAAAAGCTAGGAAGACTTCACCTAATTTTGATAGTTTATAGATACGGAGAGGGAGGGATTCGAACCCTCGTTAAAGTCACCCCTAAACAGCATTTCCAATGCTGCGCCTTCAACCACTCGGCCACCTCTCCAACAGAAAAATCACTAGAAGTAAATTATCTGAGCAACCAATCATATCAGATGGAGACCTTGTTGCAAACCAAAAATTTTCTTTACCCAAAGCTTAGGCTATAAATGTTAGTTTTTGTCCTCTAACCTCAGGGTTAACCTTGCCATTAGCAAAGGCGATCGCTCCATGCACAAAAGTATATTGCGCCCAACCTGTTAAATTCCACCCTTCAAAGGGACTCCAACCACTTTTAGTTAAAAGCTCTGCCCTAAGCACAGGTTTATAGGTTTGCAAGTCCACTAAAACTAGGTCAGCATCGTAACCGATCGCAATTTTGCCTTTATTAGAAATTTTGTAAGCCTCAGCCACATTAGTACTCATCCATTTACTAACTTGAGCTACGGTACATTTTCCTTGCATTGCTTGGGTCAGCATTATAGCCAGAGAAGTCTCGACCCCAGGCATACCCGAAGGAACATGGGCTGGCTCTAAGAAAGCTGAAGGGGCATTAGTTTCTGCTTTAACATCAATCAGTGGGGCAAATCCTTTTTCTAAGAGAGTATGGGGTGCATGATCCGTGGCAATAAAATCTAAGATGCCATCCCGTAAACCTTGCCATAAGGCTCTATTATCAGCAAGCGATCTCAAAGGCGGATTCATTTGAGCTAGGGTACCGATGCGATCGTAGTCGTTGGTACTCATGACTAAATGCTGGGGCGTAACTTCGGCAGTAATTAGCGGAGTTTTATATTGGCGCAGATAGGCAACTTCTTCGGCGGTGGAGAGATGGAGAATATGGAGACGGCGATTATATTTGCGGGAAAGCTGCACTGCTTTTTGGGTGGCTAACAGCGCAACTTCATTATCCTGAATTTGGGAATGTAGCGAAATATCAGGATTTTTAAGCTGATCTACTTGAAATAACTTGCGTCTAGCGGAAATGCGTTCTTGATCTTCGGCATGGACGGCAATTAAGCGATCGCCATTGGCAAAAATTTGTTCGAGTACCTCTGATTGATTTATTAATAGATCACCTTTCATCGAACCCATAAAAACTTTAATGCCACAGGTAGGATGGACAAAATTTAATTCCGCAAAATTCTTGCCATTAGCCCCGATAAAAAATCCATAATTTACTAAAGATTTTTGAGATGCCCGTTGCAGCTTGTCGTCTAGGGCTATTTGATCGGTAGTCAAAGGCTTAGTATTTGGCATTTCCAAAAAGCTAGTGACTCCTCCCCTAGCGCAGGCACAACTGGCAGTGAATAAATCTTCTTTATGCTCTAGCCCTGGCTCACGGAAATGCACCTGCGGATCGATTACCCCCGGTAATAGGGTTAAACCTTTAGCATCAATTACTTCAGCTTGATCGTTAATGATTTTGTTACTAATTTGCGTAATTTTGCCATTTTCGATCAGCACATCCCCTAGTAAAAATTCACCATCAGGCAATAAAATTTGACTACCTCGGATTAATAAGCTCATAATTTTTAAATATAGTTTTTTAGCTTGATTCTTGATTATTTAATTAGAGCTTAGATTAGGAATGCATTCACAGAGACTAAAAATTAGGTATTGCTGATTTTAGGATAAAAATCTATGGAAAATATGCATCAAGTGGGGGATTTAGTTGGCGATCGCTATCGCATAGTTGGAGTCTTAGGACAAGGTGGGATTGGTGTTACCTATGCCGCCGAAGATATTCAGACCCAACAACAAGTAGCCCTCAAAGCATTATCATTTCAGCGCATGGGGCAATGGAAAACCCTAGAACTATTTGAACGAGAGGCAAAGGTCTTGAAACACCTTAATCACCCAGCTATTCCTCGTTATTTAGATTATTTTCAAGTTGATACTGAGAGCGATCGCAGTTTTTATATCGCTCAACAACTGGTAGAAGGTCAATCTCTGATAGCTTTGATCGATAGCGGCTGGCGGGGTAGTGAAGCTGAGATTAAAGATATTGCTACTCAGATTTTAGAAATTTTAATTTACCTGCACAACCTACAACCACCCGTAATTCATCGGGATATTAAACCGCAAAACCTAATCCGCCGCAGTGATGGCATGGTGACACTTGTGGATTTTGGGGCTGTCCAAGATACTTACCGTCATACCCAAATTGGTAGCAGCACTGTGGTCGGAACCTATGGCTATATGCCACCAGAACAATATCGGGGCAAAGCTTTACCTGCTAGCGATCTATTTAGCTTAGGCGCAACAATCTTATTTATGCTAACGGGGCGATCGCCTTCAGAATTACCTGAAATTAGAATGAAAATTAGTTTTCGAGATTATGTGTATATTTCTCAAGGGTTTGCTGATTGGCTCGAACAAATGATCGAACCTGCCTGCGAAGATCGTTTTACCTCGGCACAGCTAGCCTTTGCAGCATTAAAAACCTGTGATATTGCTAAAAACTTTATAAATTCAGGAGCGATCGCCACAGGAATTAATCATAAAATTAATCGAAAAAGTAAACCCTTTGGGAGTCGGGTTACATTACACCTAACTAGCGATCGCCTCGAAATTTTGATCCCTCCGACAGGTTGGAGTTTTGAATTTTTACCAGTATTAGGGTTCGCCCTATTTTGGAATAGTTTTTTGGTGGTCTGGACGATTGGCGCAGCGATCGGTGGTGGGCTTTTTGCTCTATTTTCCATACCATTTTGGATTATTGGTATAGCGATGCTAGTTCCTGTAGTTACAGGTATAGCGGGTAATACTCGGCTACTGATTACTAGATCTGCATTTGTAATTAATTTTTCTGTATTGGGTTATAAATCCTCAACGACTGGTAAGATTAGCGATCTGCAAAAAGTTGAGCTAGGAGGCAATATGACTGTTAACGATCAACCGATACAAGAGATTTTGCTGAGACATGGAGTCAAGACCCATAGATTTGGATTCAACCTCACCAATGTTGAGAAAGAATGGCTACAGGCAGAAATTATTTACTTTCTTGAAACCATTAGAAAGTAGACTATGCCCGAAAGGTAATATACCAAGCTGAAATTCCACCAATTATGTAATTGTTATGCTTATTAGATGGTACAAATTCTAAAGTTGGATCATTGAGATTACCTAAAAACTCTAAGAATTCGGAAATTGGCATTGACGAAAACCCAATTTCGTGAATTAAATCCAATGGCACAGGATGCCCCCAAAAATTTTCTTCCACTTGTCGAATCGCTACACCTTGCCAAATTGCAAATAACTTGTCCTCTATTTCCGCTTCGAGGCTATTAATAGTTTTAGCTAATAATTCTAAACTAACATTCAGATCGGCTCCAGAATACAAACTTGAATCTGAGACTTTAGCTGTGTATAGCTCTAAGGACGGAGGTTGAAGCGGGATATAGTCACTCATCTTTACTCTCTCAGGAATAGTAGAGATAGTTTGGGGTAAGGGTTGAGCTTGAAGCCGATCTACAGCCTGACCTAGTTGTTCAATTAACTTTGTCAGGCTAGTGACTTTTCCCGCAGTTCCTCCAACTCAGCCTGGGTTGCGTATTGGGTTGTAGTAGATTCCGATTCCCCTGTGGTCATAGAATTACCTAGAGTTAGTTTATTTTCTTAAGCTTAATCCAATTTTGCAAAAAATTAAATTCCTAAACGCTGAAAGATCAGATCTAGGTTTTTTATGTGATTTTCACAATCAAAGCAAGCATTTAGCTCCACAGGTGTAAGCAACCCCTGCACCTGAGTATTATTTTCAATCAGGTTTCGGAAATCTCCATCGGGCTGATTCCATGCTTTATGGGCGCAGGATTGCACGATCGCATAGCTGTCTTCTCGGCTTAAACCCTTATCAATTAGTGCTAGTAAAACTTTTTGACTAAATACTACGCCGCCATAGCAATTAAGATTTCGCTGCATATTCTCAGGATAAACCAAGAGATTTTTGATTAAGTCTGTGATTTCTGCCAGCATAAAGTGAGCAATAATGCAGGCATCAGGCAAAATTACTCGTTCGGCGGCACTATGGGAAATATCCCGTTCATGCCACAGGGCAATATTTTCAAGGGCAGTTCCCGCATATCCCCGTAGCAGTCTTGCCATGCCTGTTAACCGTTCGGAGCGAATGGGGTTGCGCTTGTGGGGCATTGCCGAGGAGCCTTTTTGTCCTTTGGCAAAAAATTCTTCTACTTCTAAGACATCGGTGCGCTGCAAATTCCGAATTTCCACAGCAAAGCGTTCGATCGAAGACCCAAGCAGAGCTAAAACTTGCACAAATTCTCCATGCCGATCGCGTGAAATCACCTGAGTAGAAGCACAATCTGGTTTTAATCCAAGCTTTTGACAGGCGATCGCTTCAATTTTAGGATCAACATTAGCGTAGGTGCCTACTGCCCCAGAGATTTTACCAACGGCAATATTTTGAGAGGTATTCACAAGGCGATCACGATGGCGTAGGGTCTCTGCTAACCAGCCTGCTAACTTAAAGCCAAAGGTGATGGGTTCAGCGTGAATACCGTGGGTACGTCCTGCCATAACCGTATAGCGATGCTGTTGCGCCTGATAACGGATAGTTTGGGATAAAGTTTCCACCTGAGCCAAAATTAAATTGATGCTACTGGCCAGTTGTAAAGCCAGCGCAGTATCCAAAACATCGGAGCTAGTGAGTCCCAGATGGATAAATCTACCTGCTTCACCAACGTATTCATTAACATTAGTCAAAAAGGCGATCATATCGTGACGAACTTCAGCTTCCAGCTCATCAATGCGATCAGTGTCAAAGTTTGCCTTTGATTTAATTTGCTCCACAGCTTCTTGGGGAATGTAGCCCAGTTCAGCTTGAGCTTCAACCACAGCAATTTCTACTTCTAGCCAAGTTTGATACTTATGCTGATCAGTCCACAAACAACCCATTTCGGGCAAGGTATAACGCTCTATCAAAGTTTAGATTTTTTCAATGTGCATACAGTACATTAGCAAATTCATTGGGATTCTTCATTATTATTTTCTAAATAAAAAACTATTCATCCTCCCAGCCACATTCTTCACAATACCAATTAATTGGCGGTGGTTGAAATCGAGAAAATTCATAGCCACACATAGGGCATCTACCTGTAAATATGGGATGCCAAAACATATCCTCTATTTGTTGATCTTTATAATTATCAATATTTTCTAGTTCCCATAGCTCCGAACTTTCAAAATCATAGCAATAAGCACGATCAACGCCACTAGGGTGAACGGCGCAGACTAGATATTTACTGTGAGCATAATAATTGCAGCGATCGCATTGGGGAATTTTTGGCATTTTATTAGGTTGCTATCCGAATCGACGAATTTCCACACCATTTTCTAAAATAACTAATATTAAAGTTAAAGGACTACCTGTAAATATTGTTTCCTTGGCGATCGCTTGGATTTCAATCGCAGATTTATGTTGCTTAAACTCCCTAGTTAGATCAAATAACGCACTTTGGGGAAAATTACCCACCTTACCCGTAAATGGATTGGGTAAAACCCCTTGCTGCCGAGCTCTAAAGCTCACTAATAAAAATAATTTATCCAATTGCCCTTCGATCTCAGCATCGGACAGATTAGGCTTAAATTGCAGGGAGGCAATCAGTTCTCCAGCTTTAAATACCTCTCGATTTGGCGTAATATCTGCCAATATCGCCACACTATTTTCTTTGCGGAGGTAATTACCTGCTGATAAAATCCGCAGAATATAGCTCTTGCCATCCCCTAATTTCTGTAAAAGATTGTCAATTTGGGTTTCACTGACTTGAATCACTGGGCGGCTTTCTGCAGGGAAGTCAAGAAGAACACGGGCATTTTGATCAGCTTGTTGCAAAACTTGGAATATTGCTAGACGCAAATCTTGGGGGGATAAATTAGCAGTAACCACGGCAGCAGTTAGTACCTGCTCTGCTTGAATTGCCAAATTCCCCCGCCGAAGAGCCTGAATACTGGCATCAAGTTCTTTGCGATTTGCCTCAAGAATTCCTAGTTCAGAATTAAGGGCAGTACGTTGTTTTTCTAGATCTTTGAGTCTTGTTTGCGACTCCACAACTCGATCGCGCAAACCTTGCCGTTCACTGATAATTTTTGCCAGATCGGTATTCAGTTGATTGCGTTCCCCGATCAGTTTTTTACTATCAGCTACTAGACTTTTCTGGCGATCATTTAATTGTTGAATCTTACTAATCAATTCCTGTTCTTGGGCTTGAACTTTTTCTAACTCTTGATTTGCCCTTTGAAATTTTTTCTGGACTGTTTGAAATTGGGCTTGGGTTTGGGACTGGCGGAAGAGTGCCTGTGCTAAAGAATTATTAATTTGTTCAAGATTACGCTTTTCCCGATCCCTTTGTTTGCGGGTAGTAGCTAATTCAGCTTCCATTTGCTCTTTTGCGGCTTGAGTACTTTTTAAGTCCGCTCGGATACTATCCAACCTAAATAATCCATCTTGAAGTTGGCTACTACTTGCGAGTAACACCCCTAAGGTTGAAGCTGCGATCATTCCGCCTGTGGCGATCGTGATTAAAGTCGCCGTATTTCGTGGTCTAAGATTAAATATGCTCAGTCGAGCTTTGCCAACTTTTGTGCCAATGCGATCGCCTAGGGTAGCAATTGTACCTCCTAAGATCAGAATTGCCAGCACCAGAACGTACCCTGCCATGTTAAATCTCACACCTATTAGACATTAATCTTACCCTTGAATCATCGGGAAATTGGGTAGAAACCCCATCCTTTAGGACGGCTTTATAATATCGTCTAACCTAGGAAAATTGGAAAAACCAAGCTATTTTGTGACTTCTTTTCCGTTTTTGCGATTGTTAAGCTTTGCAAAGCAGTAGAATATAAAAACTAATTTACAGATTTACCAAACTTAATTTATCAAATTAATAGGACAAGGAAAATATGCGGGTTGCGATCGCTGGAGCAGGTTTAGCAGGTTTAGCTTGCGCCAAATATTTAACAGACTTGGGACATACCCCGATTTTACTGGAAAGATCGGCAACCCTAGGCGGTTTAGTAGCAGCTTGGAAAGACGAAGATGGCGACTGGGTAGAAACAGGGCTGCACGCCTTTTTTGGAGCCTACCCAAATATGTTGCAATTAATGGCAGAACTCGGCATTAGCGATCGCTTGCAGTGGAAGCAACACACCCTAATTTTTAATCAACCCGAAAAGCCTGGGATTCTCTCCAGATTTGACGTACCCAACATTCCTGCCCCCTTTAATGTGATCATGTCGATTCTCAGAAATAACGATATGCTCACTTGGAATCAAAAAATTCGCTTTGCCATTGGGCTAATTCCCGCGATCGTACGGGGACAAAAATATGTGGAATCCACCGACAAATATAGCCTGATCGAATGGCTCAGACTCCAAGGCATAGATGAACAAGTAAATACCGACATTTTTATAGCCGCTTCCAAAGCACTGACCTTTATCAATCCCGATGAAGTATCCGCCATGATTATTCTCACCGCCCTCAATAAATTTCTCCAGCAAAAAAATGGCTCTAAAATTGCCTTTCTCGATGGCGCACCTCCCGAACGTCTATGTCAACCAATAGTCGACTATGTGACGGCTAGGGGTGGGGTCGTCTGGAAGCAAACTGCCCTCAGAGAAATAGTATTAAACGATGATGGTTCAGTTAAACATTTCCTAATTGGCGGTTTAGGCGAAGCCAGTCAAGAACTCACAGCCGATGCCTACGTTTCTGCCATGTCCGTTGATATTACTAAATTGCTTTTACCCAAAGCTTGGCAAGAGCTAGAATTCTTCCAAAAGCTTGAAGGCTTAGAAGGTGTACCTGTAATTAACGTCCAAATTTGGTTTGATCGCAAACTCACCGATGTCGATCAACTTTTATTCTCAAGATCGCCATTACTTAGCGTTTATGCAGATATGAGCGTCGCCTGTAAAGAATATGCAGATCCTGATAAATCGATGTTAGAGCTAGTATTAGCTCCCGCCGCCGAATGGATCAGTAAGACCGATCAAGAGATAATTGATGCCACCATGTCCGAACTTGCAAAACTATTCCCTGCACAAATCCCCGACCATGCTAAAGTTTTGAAAGCCAGAGTGGTCAAAACACCCCGCTCTGTCTATAAAGCTATCCCCGGCAGACAGGCATATCGCCCAAGCCAAGACACTCCAATTGCTAATTTTTTCTTGTCGGGTAGTTATACTATGCAAGAATACTTAGGAAGTATGGAAGGAGCTGTCCTTTCTGGTAAGCTAACTGCACAGGCAATTAACACCGCCCTCGAATCTCACCTCATCTCTAGTCAAACCCTTGGTCAAACAACTGCCGCCAAAGCCCTTGCTTAATCTCGTGGGAATGCTTTATCCCGCTTCTTTACCAGAGGCGTATAAAACCTGTCGTGATATTACTGCCAAGTATGCTAAGACCTTCTATCTTGGCACGATGCTCATGTCCGAGGCAAAGCGCTGTGCCATCTGGGCATTATACGCTTGGTGTCGGCGCACAGATGAACTCGTAGATGGACTACAATCTGCAACTACTACTCCCGAAACCCTAAAAGATTGGGAACATCATTTAGAACTAGCTTTTGTTGGACAGCCTAAAAGCTTGCCAGATGTAGCTTTAGCTGATACCTTCCACAACTATCCGATCCCAATTCAACCATTTAAGGACATGATTGCGGGTATGCGGATGGATTTAAATTACGATCGCTACAATACCTTTGAAGACTTGCACTTATATTGCTATCGAGTTGCTGGTACCGTAGGGTTAATGTCCGCGGCAGTTATGGGCTTTGAAACCAATGATCCCACCGTAATTACCGCAGCAACCGAAGCAGCGATCGCCCTTGGAATTGCCATGCAGTTAACAAATATTTTGCGTGATATTGGCGAAGATGTACGCAGGGGCAGAATATATTTGCCGCTCGAAGATCTTAAATATTTTGATTACACTGAAAAAGACTTAATCAATGGGGTCATCGACGATCGCTGGATTAATCTGATGAAATTTCAAATTCAAAGAGCCAGAGATTTTTATGCCCAAGCCGAGAAAGGGATATCTGCGCTCTGTCGTGATGCGCGCTGGCCCGTGTGGTCATCTTTAATTTTATACAGGGATATTTTAGGAGCGATCGAGCGTAATAGCTATGATGTCTTTGCCCAACGGGCTTTTGTCCCTACCTCCAATAAAATAGTAGTTATTCCTTGGGCATGGTTAAAAGCTCAGACTAGTTAGTTAACCTAATTCTTCATTTTAATTGTTCATTAATTAAAAAAATGATAGGATTTAACGTAATCCAGTAAGTATGTGTTATCTTAAGAGTAGTTTTGGTAATGGTTGTGGTTCGCAGAAGGTTCATCCTTGCAATCACTCATGACTTTTTGGATACAAGCTACTTTGCTGTCCACAATCTCAAACCCTTCCTTTTCCGCCTTTTCTATAATTGCCTCTACTAACCAGTGAGTGGTAGACACACAACTAGCAGAGGCTGCACTCTTTACTAATTCATAGATATTTTTATTAATCCTTGGTCTGACATGATCTGACATCGTTGCTCTGCGTTCGTTAGCCTATGTTAGTTATTCTAAAGATAACATAAAAAAAGTGGTTATTATGTCTATAGAGAGAGATCTTTTATGAATATTTTGTCTACACTTGATTTAATAAGTTCATGTATAAGTTGATAAGTTCTTTCAGCAAATTCGGTGCCTAAGTGGTACCATTGCTACAAAACAAATCTAAATAATTAGTAAGCTAAGAAAGTTTATAAAGATTAGTATCACAATATTAGAGCTAAGCGGTATAAACATTTTGATGGCTACAATAAGTAAATGACAATAGGTATAGTAAATCAATGACGAAAGTAACTTTCCATAAATCAGATATGGATGGCAATAAATATACGGTAGAAGGAATTGCAAGACTATCTTTTACGATCAAAGCCGCAATGAAGTATAGGGGCTGGTCAGAACGAAAGTTAGCATCCCATGCTGGAGTTTCTCATGTCACTATTAATAAATACGTCAGAGCAAATATCCATGAACCTCAGCCTGATATTTTAAGAGCGATCGCTCCATTTATTTTCAAGGTTACTTCTATCGATGTTGAAAATATTGAACTTAACTCCGAAGAAACCTATGATGATGACTGGCAGGCATTAGAAAAAATTGCCACGGCAAACTTTAATGAAATTCTTAAGCCAATTGCCGCCGCTAACTTAAAACCAGATGTCACTTATTCATCTAGTGAATCTACTGAATCTAAAGTGGCAGAAACCCCAACTAAGTTCAAAGCCAAAGCTAAATCTAAAAAATAACCCTTTAGCTCATAATTTCGCCCTCACAAAATTTTAACTTGCGCCTAGAATGGTAGGGTAAGCACTATTAAAATTAATTATCAATAAAGGAATTATGGCTTTATTTGGATTTGGCAAAAAGTTAACACTTCCCAATGTTAGTGATGCTCTCCGTGGTAGAGGTGTAGCAATTCCCACTGCCACTACCCATCACGTCAATGGTAATCCCCTAAAACCTCCCTATCCTCAAGGCATGGAGCAAGCGATATTTGGTATGGGCTGTTTTTGGGGAGCAGAGCGCAAATTTTGGCAGGTATCGGGAGTTTATATTACAGCTGTGGGCTATGCATCAGGAATTACCCCTAATCCCACCTACGATGAAGTCTGTAGTGGCATGACAGGTCATAACGAAGTGGTTTTAGTCGTATTTGATCCCAAAATCATCAGTTACGAACAGTTACTAAAGGTGTTCTGGGAAAGTCATAATCCCACCCAAGGTATGCGCCAAGGTAATGATACGGGTACACAGTATCGCTCAGGCATTTACTACTACTCTCAGGCACAGCAGGATTTAGCGAACGCAAGTTTAAAAATATTTCAGGCTGCCCTCAAATCCTCAGGCTACGGGGCAATTACTACGGAAGTTTTATCTGCACCCGAATTTTATTTCGCCGAGGGTTATCATCAACAATATTTAGCCAAAAACCCTAATGGTTATTGTGGGTTAGGTGGTTGTAATGTCAATTTACCTGAAGTGAGTTTGGACAAAGTTTAATGGTTATAATCACATAGCCTTTAGTATCTTCAAGCAAATTAATCACTATGTTTCTCTGACTTGGAGATTTTTAGTTTTAGTCTTTGTACTTAGAAAGTTTCTACGGTATTATTCAAAAGATATAAGCTTTGCTGCTTTAGACCTTTAACCACTGCTGACATAATTAATCTAGCCATGAACCAACTCAAGAAAGAAGAACTTTACGATAAGCTGGGGAATATTGACCAAATTCGAGACATCATCTTTGGTGCTCAGTTACGAGATTACAATACCCGTTTTGATAAGTTAGAGTCTGAGTTAGGAAATTTTCGCCAAGAGTTACTTGATCGGATTCAAGAAGTTAAAACTACTAATGCGGCTGAGCTACGTTCCGTTGTAGATAGCGTAGACAAGAGAATTAAAGCCTTGCAACTAACGGGCGAAGAAGAAAGAAACGATCTTAGACAAATCATTGATCGCACCCATCGTAAAGCTTCTACCAATTTTGAGAAACTAAGCGAGGATCTTGAGACCACCACTGGCGTTTTGCGAGATAATCTCTCTGAGACAAAAAGTAAGCTGCAGGATGATATTCGCAATCTAAGAACCTATGTGCAGGATGAGTTAGAAAGAAGGTTATCGGCGATCGGGAATATTAAAGTGTCGAGAGATGATATGGCGGAAATTCTATTTGAGCTAGGCATGAGGCTTAAGGGTACTGAGTTTGTGCCTGAACTCGAAGAAGCTACTGATTTGATCATTGTTGATCGCATGACTAATGATTAACCCTTATCCCCCAGCCCCTTTTCCAAGGCAGGAGAAGGTGAGCAAGAAATTATCAAAGTCCCTCTCTCTCTTTGGGAGATGGATTTAGGGTGAGGGCGTAGATTAAGTAATTTAAATAAGGTATGAAGCATTTTTTCTTAGTATTGTTGGTCTTAATTTATCTGGCTTTTCCAGTTCAGGCTGCGAACTCTGCTGTAAATACCTATATACCCAATCAAGAGTCCGATCAAGAACTGGTGCAAAGATTAGAAAACATTAAGGCGGCAATGGCAAAGATTAGATTTTGCTATAACGAAAATTGCTTCTACCGTAATATTACCAGTAGGATTATTCCGCCTAGTAATGCTTTGGCTAATTACAGTGCTACTATTTCCGCCACCATAGATCGCCCCTCTACGGTATTAGATACGGCAGATTACACTTTGAATTTTATTAATCATCGGTGGCAATTAATTAAGGGCGAAGAATATACCGATGTGGCTGAGTATTTATTTAATGGCGATCGCTACGAAATTTTTAGTGTGCATTCCAGTCGCACAATACGGGGAAAACTAGACCAAGCTCGTAAAGATGGCAGTCTCAAATCAGGGTATTTAACCTTTTATTACGATATCTTTGATAATGGTATAGAAAAAATTAAAGCCCCGAAAATTTAGCTATGCCAGACCTCTGGGGTGAAGTTGCCATGCAAGCCAAAGGGGATATGATGTTTCAGATGAATTGTTGCCAGTGGTGAATTAGAAATATGCTCGGCATCTAAAATCACAATATCTGTGCGATCGCAGGTTGCATCAAATACTAATACCAATAACCAGCCTTGATCTTCTCTAGTGCCATTGGGATCGGGAATAAAGGTTGGTTCCCCAATAAATCCTCGCGGTGCAAAGCTATGGACTTGTTTTTCTCGTGTCTGCACATCTAGTTTAATAATTGCTTGGAGTGGAGCATTACCTGAGTCGTTGGCGATCGCACCCATGTAAACATAGCGATAATTTTTACCTACATAATCTGGATGAGTTATAGGGAATTCACAGGAACGTTCTTGGAGGATCGACTTTTGCACTTTACCAGTAGCCAAGTTAATCTGAAATCGGCAAAACTGCCCCGGAATTACTTGATCGAAATTTACATCTAAGAAATCTATGCCTGCTTCTAGTTTGGGATAATCACGATAGCAAATGGAATCTAGAATAATTTCTCCATCCTGTTCATAGGCATTGGCGTGGTGAAAAATAAAACAGGGTTCAGTTTCTAGGGTTATGAGTTGCCCAGAGCGATCAAATATTAAAAGTTTAGTTGGAGTATTGGGTTGCAAGTCTATACAAGTAGCTGCGGGCTTAAAACCTAGGACAAAGGGTAAAGGGTTAAATTTAACGGGATTTTGGGCAAATATGGCATAGTTGGGCGTGATTGCAAAGTCATGGAGGAAACAGAACCCATCGACTTTTTGTTTTACAAATTTAGTTAAAGTGCCTTGCTGATCTACTTTATACAAATTAATCGTGGATTTAACTCCCGCATCAACGCCAAAGCCATACATATCACCAGTGTCAGGATCAAATTTAGGATGGGCGGTAAATACTTCACCTGCGGGTAAATTACCATCAAAATTTTCAACACCAATGGTTTCTAGGGTTTGGGGATCAAGCCGATAGGGGCGACTAGCTTCCCATAGTGCCAATAACTTCTGCCCGTGATAAATCACATTAGTATTAGCAATATTCTTGAGCTTCAGATTAAAAATATTTTGAAGTAATCCACCTTGAATCTGCGTGCCAAATACGCCACGATATAGAATTTTTCCTGCTTGTTGTTCTGCTAAGAATTCAGGAGTTTTCACAAAGCTATTGGCAAAATGCACTTTTCCGTTAGTAAAGGTAATTGCCGAAATCATGCCATCGCCATCAAAGGGATGTCCGTAGCGATCGCCATTTACATCTAACAAACCAGGTCCGTTCCGAAATAAAGTACCTTGCAGCAAAGGTGGCACTTCCCCTGTAATATCATCAACCCAGTAGGAATATTCCGTTTTTAGAGATTTATACCCTTTTTGCCAGTCGGCTTTACTGAAAGATGAAGTCTGCACCATGGAATTGCTTAGTTTAAGTTATTAGTAATTAATCGTAATACTTTTTAACAATCATACTAGTAATGTTAAATCAATGGCTAAGATAGTGAAAAATGAAATATACCTTGATTGTGCAGTGGTCAGAGATAGACAATTGCTTTGTAGTATTCCTCCCCGAATTTGAAGATGTTATGCAGCCCTGCGCTCATGGAGACTCATACCAAGAGGCAGTTACTAATGCCCAAGAAGTTATTGATTTATTAATCCAAACCTACAGCGAAGAAAATAAATTAATGCCTACTTCTCAGGTATTTCAAGTAGCTTAAACCTTTATCAGTAAGCACCTTTGCCAAATAAAACAATTGAGATAGTTTCCACCAATATAGCTAAATCCAAATTGAGCGACCAGTGATCGATGTAGTGTAAATCTAGCCGTGCGGCATCATCAATGGTCTCAAGGTCTGAGCGCCCAGAAATCTGCCAAAGTCCTGTAATTCCTGGTAAAACTAGATGCCTAATGTGATGCCAATCCTCAAACCGAGCTACATCTCGAATAGGGAGAGGTCTGGGTCCAACTAGGCTCATTTGCCCTGTTAAAACATTAAATAATTGGGGTAACTCATCTATGCTTAAGCGGCGGATCAGGTGTCCGATGGGGATAATTCTGGGATCACGTTTGATTTTGAACATCACCCCATCTTTGCTTTCATTTAATTTCTCTAATTCCGCTTGGCGATCGCTTGCATCTAGGCACATACTCCGAAATTTCCACATCCGAAATACCTTACCATTTAAGCCAATCCGCTCTTGGGAGAAAAAGACACTACCCGGTGAACTGATTTTAATAGCGATCGCTACGGCAATAAATAACGGCGCTAACAGTATAATCCCCGCCAATGCTCCTAGGAAATCCAATAGGCGCTTACATCTATACTCCCAAATACCTAAAAACTGCGAGCTAATTTTAATTGTCGGCATTCCTGCAAATATTTCAGGCGCTCCCCGCCGATGCAGCATTGCCAAGCTCGAAGGAGCAAGCCTAAGGTTAATTTGAGCATTCCGCAACTGCCAATACAAGTCAGAGGCTAAATAAGTCTCAGGTAGGCATTCAGCCAGAACTTCTTGGGTATTTAATTTGATAATTTTGGCAATGGTTTCAGGTAAATATGCCTGATCTGATGGGGTACTACCTACGACTCTATATCCAGATCTTCTTTGAATTGATTTAGTTAAATCTGAAATCCTCGAATGCGGGGCAATAATAAAAACTAAGATCGGTGGGCGGGCGATCGCTAACTGATGTAATCCCAAAATCATGACAAGCCTTAGGATAAATACACAGCCAATACTGGCAAACCAAGCCGAGAAAAAAAGCGATCGGGGAGCATCTAGCTTAGGATCATAAAAGTAATTGACTACTAAAGAAGCTAAATAAACTGTACTAATCGCCTGTGCCTGCTTTACATAGTTTTGGCATTGAGATGTGGAGCTATAAAAACCTTGAGATGACAGCAATAAAATCGTAGCTAGAGCAAACCCCCAAAATAAGCTAGGCATTCCTAAAAATTCCCACTGGATAAATTTTGATGGTAGTGGCTGAAAGGATTCATTCAGTTTTGCCGCCAAATGCCATGCTAATCCTAGCCCCAACAAGTCACCACATAGGAGGCTAACCGATCTGAACCAGCCAATTTCAGGAGATGGTAAAAGTTGGGTGTGGGCAGAGGCTCTGAGATCACGCATGAGCTTTTGATGTTTAATCTTTTCCTTATATCTTTCCCTAAAGAGTAACTGTAGATGGCTTGAACCCCAAAACTTAATGGAGGAATAAATTCCAAAATTAAATTTGCCTCTCCATTAGAGTTTATGCTACATTCATAAAGCTCAATTTTCTCTCATTTTTTAAGGTTTAAATCGTGCCTAAGCTAAAAACACGCAAAGCTGCCGCAAAACGCTTCCGAGTATCAGGTACTGGTAAGTTTATGCGTCGTCATGCCAGCAAAAACCACCTTTTAGAGCATAAATCCACTGCTCGCAAAAATAAACTGTCCCAGATGGCTACTGTGGATGTTACCGATGTGGATAGAGTGCGTGGGATGTTACCTTACGCCTAATTTTGAAGATTTACAAAATACATATAACTACTAAATTCTATGACTAGGGTAAAGCGCGGTAACGTTGCCAGAAAACGCCGCAATAAAATTTTAAAGCTGGCTAAGGGCTTCCGTGGCTCGCATTCCAAGCTATTTCGGACTGCTAACCAACAGGTAATGAAGGCGTTACGCAATGCTTATAGAGACAGACGCAAGAAAAAGCGTGATTTCCGTCGTCTCTGGATTGCTCGGATTAATGCTGCGGCTAGAATGCGTGGTACTAACTACAGTCAATTAGCTGGTCAGCTCAAAAAAGCTAATATTGTGATTAATCGTAAGATGCTTTCGCAAATTGCCATACTTGATCCGTCGGCATTTACACAAATTGTAGAAGTTGCTAAGTCTGCTCCATAAGTTATTAGTAATTTAAGAATAGTGATGATGCGATCGCTTGTTTCAATGACAGCAGTAGCTTTGGTGTTATGGGAGATTTTACTATCCCAGACTTTAGCTGCTGGACTAGAAACTATTAAAACCCGTGGTCGCTTAATTGTCGGAATTAAAAATAACCTTCCACCTTTGGGATTTCTGGATCAGTCTGGTAATCTCAAGGGTTTTGAAGTTGATATAAGTCAGCAACTTGCTAAGGAGCTATTAGGTAGTAATAACCAGTTAGACCTCTTACCACTAAAGAATTCCGAAAGATTTCCTGCTCTGTGGTCGGATCAGGTCGATTTACTAATAGCTCAAGTTACTCTCACTAAAAATAGATCACGGCTGATGGACTTTAGCCTCCCCTATTACGTTGATAGTACGGTTTTAATTGGGCGCAAGGGGCTTAAATCCAGTGATTTTCAGAGAAAAGAAGATTTAATTGGCATACTAAAGGGTTCAGCAAGCATATCTATTCTCCAAGGTGCTTTTCCTCAAGCTGCGTTAATTGGGGCAGAATCCTATCAAGCAGGTTTAGATGCGCTGAAACAAGGGGAAATTAAAGGCTTTGCAGGTGATGCCATTGCGATCGCTGATTGGTTAAAGCAAAATCCCGAATTTACGCAGGTTGGTAATAAATTAGCTTTTCATAGCTTGGCGATCGCTTTACCACGGGGAGAACAATACAATTCTCTACGGTTAAGGGTGTATAAAATTGTTGAAGGATGGCGACAAAGTGGATGGCTGCAAGAAAGAGCTACATTTTGGGGACTACCATAAAAGTTAGGACAAGTTTGAGAACTTACGCAGGTGATATACCTATGAACTTTAATGAAATGACTTTCAAAGAATTAAGAGAATATCTTCTGACTCACAGAGATGATGTAGATGCACTTCACGCATTTTCGGATCGCGCTCAAACTATGCCACCTAAAGCTTTAGTGGGAGCTGATGAGAGCTTAGAGAAATTAAATGAAGTGACAAGGGAGATCGCTAAATCAGCAAGCTAAAATCTGAATACTGCGACTACAAATTGTATGAACTTTAATGTAACAATTGATCGAGACGAAGATGGTGTATGGATTATTGAATGCCCCAGTATTTTTGGTTGCGTGAGCCAAGGAGCGACAAAAGAAGAAGCATTAGAGAATATTCAAGATGCTATTTCTACCTGTCTTCAAGTCAGACTTAATCAGCCTCAATTTGATAGCTTTAACTTGGCTCAGTAAAGCTAGGCTAAACCAAGCCAAATAAAACATTAACTAGCCTTTCTGTTCTTAATCAAACGCTTCACTAAAAACAGTCCACCCACAACCGTTGAACCAACCGCAGGGCTAAACTCAAAAGGTACAGGTGCTAGAGGGGTAGCAGTGAGAGTGCTATTAGCAATAGGAATAGTTCCAAAATTAGTTGCGTTATTACTAATACCTTGTGTACCACTCCCACTGAAAAATCCAGCCCCAACAGCTTGACTTCCCCAAAGTTGCCCTGTAATACCTGAACTAATTCCACCCACTAAAAATTGCTTGGTTGTGGTATTGAAGTTAAAGTTAGAAGCAGTTGTAGCCGTGTTTAAAGGATTACCATTCAGAAATGTAGTGAAGGTAAAGGAATTAGGGGTAAGGGCAGCAAAAGTAATGGCTCCTGTATTGTCAAGGCTATTGGCATAGCTGAAGCTACCCTCTAAAGTATATCCATTAATTCCCGTCCAATTAATACCAAAGTTTTGCAAAGCCGAAGCAGGACCAGAAACGGCTAGAGTGCTTGCTAGGAAGGCAATTACCCCCCCCAATTTTTGGAAATAGATGTTTGATTTGTGGCATGGTTAATTAGGTAACAGTTAATGAAGCCAAACTAATTTAGCTTTGCCCCAATAGTATCAATATATCTATCAGGTGAAAAGTACGATCTAGCACCTTAAGATAGATTTTATACCTAACTTAAAAGCACCTTAAAAGCCTGTATGTATAATTCTTCAAATCTCAAACTCAAATTTGCTGAAGAATTTAGTCTATTAGTCCGAGCAAAGTATCCCATCATCTATGTGGTCACGGCGGAGGAAGAACGGGCAGAGAAAGTGATTATTCAAGTGGCGAAAGAGTGCAACCCCATTCGAGAAGTATTTTGTTATGACCTAATTAAGGGTTTTGATCATAGTGGCACGGGTAAAAGTAACTTTCTTCATGCTCTGGAAAAACTAGAGCAGGAGTCGGCAACGGCAATTTATGTAATTCGGGACATTCATCATCGGCTCACGGAGCAGAAAACAGACGAGCAGATTACCCGCCAACTTCGCAATTTATACAGACATCTGCGGAATACCCGTAAAACTTTGGTGCTGTTGAGTCCAATTTTAGAACTACCAACGGAATTGCAAGAACAAATTACGGTTTTAAATTTTCCCCTGCCAGACTCGAGCGAAATTAGATTAGCAATTAAGCAAGCAATTCCTGATGTGCAGATTCGGCTGAATGATCTGGAGATGGAGCAGTTAATTAAAGCTTGTTTGGGTTTGACGCGCGATCGCATTTTAAATACCCTTGCTAAATCCATTGTCCAAAAGCAATATATTACTGTCAATGATATCGATCTAGTTTTAGCCGAAAAACAACAACGCATCCGTCAAACAGAATTTTTAGAATTTTTTACACCCCAAGAAACCCTCGATCAAATTGGCGGTTTAGATAACTTTAAACATTGGCTAATTCAACGGCAACAGGCTTTTTCGGATGCGGCTCGTGATTTTGGTTTGCCTAATCCTAAGGGAGTTTTGCTTATGGGAATTCAAGGTACTGGTAAAAGTTTATGTGCTAAAGCGATCGCCCATTTGTGGAATTTACCGCTATTACGTTTAGATGTGGGTAAGTTATTCGGGAGTTTGCTCGGACAGTCAGAAAGTCGAACTCGTCAAACTATTCAACAGGCGGAAGCGATCGCTCCATGTATTTTGTGGATAGATGAAATTGATAAGGCTTTTGGTGGGATGTCAGGAATGTCAATGGATTCTGGCACTAGTCAACGAGTATTTGCCGCACTTTTAACATGGATGCAGGAAAAATCTAGTTCGGTCTTTATTGTGGCAACTGCCAATAATATTAATTCTTTACCCCCTGAATTATTGCGAAAGGGTCGATTCGATGAAATTTTCTTTATTAATTTACCTAATCACCAAGAACGCAAGCAAATCTTAAAAGTACATTTACAACGCTTTCGCCCTGAATCTCAAGATTTTGATATCGATCGCCTTGCCCAGATTGCCGAAGACTTTAGCGGGGCGGAAATTGAACAGGCAATTATTGAAGGGATGTATACCGCCTTTAATCAAAATCGAGATCTGGTGACTGAGGATATAGTCATGGCGATTAAAAATACCTTTCCCCTTGCTAGTACCGCCCGTGAGCAAATTAATTATATGCAGGCTTGGGCAGAACAGGGACGGGCGCGCAGTGCTTCTTCATCTGGTAAAGATTTAGGCTTTTCTGAAATTACGGGTATCACTACTGACGTATCCTAAATGAATGACACTCTTGGGTAGCGATCGCTACTATAGTGATATAAGAAATTCAACTATACAAAACTTTACAAGAACAAACCTGCAAACTATGGCTATAAAAAATGAAGACCCCAAAGGTAAGCAATCACGGATCATTGGCAATATTTTACTGCTAGTCGGTGGCGGGTTGCTTTTGTTAAATTTCCTAGTTCCACTTTTTGCTACGCCACAATTACCTCAAGTCCCCTACAGTCTCTTTATCCATCAAGTTCAAGAGCATCAGGTAGCACGGGCATCGATCGGGCAAAATCAGATTACCTATCAGTTAAAAGATAGCGAACCCAATAACCCCAGTTCAATTTTGACCACGACCCCAATTTTTGATTTAGAGCTACCTAAGGTACTTCAAGCCAACGGTGTAGAGTTTGCGGCGGCTCCAGTTAAAAATAATAACAGTTGGTTTGGAACCTTAATCAGTTGGGTCATTCCTCCTCTAATTTTTGTGGGAATTTTTCAACTATTTGGCAGATTTGGCGGCGGTGCAGGTGGTCCAGGTGGACTGCAAATTGGGAAAAGTAAAGCTAAGGCATACGTTCCTGGGGACTCCTCTAAGGTTCTCTTCAGCGATGTTGCTGGTGTAGATGAAGCTAAAACCGAACTTGTAGAAGTAGTTGAGTTTCTCAAAACCCCTGAAAAATTTACTCGTATTGGTGCCAAAATTCCTAAAGGTGTACTGTTAGT
>CASBQR010000088.1 GCA_949127865.1 Synechococcales cyanobacterium PMM_0082 | reverse complement strand
TAGGAATTTAATCCGTTGGTACTAATGTTTCCTGAACTATTCAGTGTAATTGCTCCCCCATTTCCACTATTGCCACCGCTTTTAGATGAGTAGGAACTTAAGGAAGAGGTATTAATATTATCTGAACTATTAAGTACAATATTGCCACCACGACTACCATTGGCATTAAAGGAATTAATACTAAGATTGCCGTTATCTGCCAACGTGATTATGCCGTTGATAATGACATTACCACCACTAGTCTTTAATACAGTTGGGTCATTGAGAGTTGCAGTGCTAACACTAATATTCCCTGTGCCATTTCCAATGGTAACTAGACTGAATCCGTTGGCGATCGCTGCTAAATCCGTAGAAGTGATATCCAAAATATTGACATTGCCACTATCCGCGCTACCAATCTGAATGGCTTGACTTGCTGTTGTTACTTGCAGAACTAGATTCCTGTTATTTCCTCTGACTGAGCTTGCTCCACCTGTAAGATTAATCTCATTACCTCTTAGATTAATATTGCCGTGGTTGAATATGCCTGTAAGGAAGTTATTAATACCGAATACATTGAGATTATTGATAGCAGAAAGTGTAACTGCCCCCCCATTTCCGACATTGCCACTATTAGTTGCAGAGTATGAATTTATGGAACCTAAAATACTAATATTTGTAGCATTAATTGAGATTGATCCACCATTTCCAGCATTGCCGTTGCCGCCAACTAACGAATAAGAATTCAAACCGAAAGTAGTAATATTTCCACTAGCTTTTAAGGCGATCGCTCCACCATTTCTAGTCTTACCATTGCCAAAAGCTCTAGCATAAGAGTTGATAAATGATGTACTAATATTGCCAGTGGCATTAAGAGTAATCACTCCTCCGTTTCCACTAATACCAGTGCCACCAACTATAGAGTAGGAACTTAGAGTGGAAGTGGTAATATTTGCCAAGCTATTGAGAACAATCCCTCCCCCATTGCCAGCATTAGTCGTACTTGAGGAAAAAACTTCAGAATAGGAATTTATAGCTCCAATTGTAATATTACGGGAAGAAGTTAGGTTTACTGTCCCTCCATTAGCGCCAATGCCCGATCCAGTTGAGGAATAAGAACCGATACTGCCTATACTGATATTTGCAAAAGCAGCTACGTTGATCGCTCCACCATTTCCTAAATTACCAAAATTTGATGAAGAATACGAGAATAAAGAATTTGCAGTGATATTACCGATACTGGTAGTAAGATTGATCGCCCCGCCATTTCTGGCATTGCCTGAACTTGTAGATGAAAATGCTTGTAAGCTACCAATGGAGATACTAGAAGCGTTTAATCTAATTGCTCCCCCACTTCCAGCATTACCTATATCTGCACCTTGAGTGTAGGTACTTATATTACCTGTACTAATATTCCTTGAGCTATTCAGACTTACTGCTCCGCCATTTCCCGCATTCCCTCCCCTAGCAACTTGGGAATAGGCATTTAAGGTTGAAGTAGTAATATTTCCAGTGGCATTCAAAGCGATCGCGCCGCCATTACCAGTATTGCCAAAATTCAAAACTCTAGAATAAGCATTAAGACTAAATGTGCTGATATTTCCAGAGCTATTAAAATTAATTGAGCCTCCATTCTTTGTGCTGCCATCGCCAGCAACTTGAGAATAAGAATTAAGATCGCCCACATTACTAATATTTCTAGAAGCATTTAGAGCGATCGCCCCACCATTTCCTGCATTACCATTAGCATCGACTAAGGAATAAGAATTTAAGTCATTGGTAGTAATATTTCCAGAAGCATTCAGAGCGATCATGCCACCGTTTCCTGCATTGCCATTACTAAAACTTTGAGAGTAGGAATTTATTGTAAACGCACTAATATTACTAAAGCTATTAAAATTGATTGCTCCTCCATTTCTGCTGGTACCAGAGCCGCCAACTATAGAATAAGAATTGAGGCTCGCTGTACTTATATTCCCAGCACTATTAAGAGAAATAGCCCCACCATTACCTGCATTTGTGTTACTAGCGGCTGAAAAAACCTGAGAGTAAGTATCTATAGCCCCTGTAGTAATATTGCCGTTGGAACTATTGAGTCTTACTGTTCCGCCATTCTCCCCGATACCTGTTGCTGTGGAAAAGAATGTAGCTAGGTCGCCTAGGGATATATTTCCAGAGCCAACCATATCGATATTAGTCATAGCAATAAATGTGTAGTGAGAAATTAGTGCCTATTGTTACTGCTATGATACCCACTAAATTCACCTAAATGTCTTCAAGTTAATATTTGAAATTAATCTAAATTGCTCTAAGACTGGTGTTTCGGTGACAGAGGGATATTCAAGAATATTTTTTCATTGGGCTGTGAATGTTAATTGATCGTTTTCAAAGGCGATCGCAATGATATTTCCAGCGATAAAAGTACCTTCCAAAATTTTGGTGGCGATGGGATTTTCTATTTCTCTTTGAATCGCTCGTTTTAGTGGTCTCGCTCCATAAATAGGATCATAGCCAATATCGGCAATATGATCTCTGGCTTCGGGTGACAGGATAAGGCTCAGCTTTTGGTCGGCGAGGCGTTGTTCAATGCGTTTAATTTGTAATAAAGCAATCGATTTAATTTCCGACTTACTTAAGGCATGGAAAATTACAGTTTCATCAATACGATTTAAGAACTCAGGACGGAAGTTTTGCCTGAGGGCATCTGTCACCCGCCGCCGCACTTCTTCATATTTGGAATCATCATCGGCTATATCTAAAATATATTCACTACCAATATTACTGGTCATAATAATTACGGTATTTTTACAGTCAATTAAACGACCTTGACTATCAGTAATACGCCCATCATCAAGTACTTGTAGCAAAATATTAAAGACATCAGGGTGAGCTTTCTCAATTTCATCAAACAAAATTACGGAGTAGGGATGGCGGCGCACTGCCTCGGAGAGTTGTCCACCTTCTTCATAGCCTACATAACCAGGAGGTGCTCCTAATAAACGGGAAACCGAATGCTTTTCCATGTATTCCGACATATCAATCCGAATCATGGCAGTATCCGTATCAAACATGAATTGGGCAAGAGTTCGAGCAAGTTCCGTTTTGCCGACACCAGTGGGACCCAAAAACAAAAAGGAACCGATGGGACGATTAGGGTCTTGCATACCTGCTCTGGCACGGCGAATGGCAGAGGCAACAGAGGTTACAGCTTCTTCCTGCCCAACTACCCGTTCATGGAGGTGAGATTCTAGTTTGAGGAGTTTTTGGCGCTCGGATTCTAATAAACTCTTGACAGGGATACCAGTCCAACGGGCAACAATTTCAGCAATATCATCTTCAGTAACTTGTTCTCTAAATAGAGTGGAACCGTCACTGCGAGCTTTTCCGAGTTCTAGTTCGGCATCATCAAGCTTCTTTTCTAGTTCTGTTAGTTCTCCATATTTGAGCTGAGCCGCCCGACTAAGATTAAAGTCTCGCTCTGCTTGTTCTATTTGCAGCTTCGTTTGGTCGATTTGTTCTTTGAGGATTTGCACCTGCTCGATGGTTTCCTTTTCTGATGTCCATTGGGCATTTAAGGTAATTTGCTTTTCTTTAAGATCGGCGAGTTCTTTATTAATTCGATCTAATCGATCGGCGATCGCTTGGGCGCTTTTAGTTTTATAAGTAATTTTTCCGTCTTGTTGTTCTATCCGTTCTAAAGAAGTGAATTGCCCTTCATTTTGCAAAGACAATCGTTCCATTTCTAATTGCAATAATCTGCGATCAATTTCATCTAGCTCTACGGGTTTGGAAGTGATTTCCATTTTCAACTTCGCCGAAGCTTCATCTACGAGATCGATCGCCTTGTCAGGTAAAAAGCGATCGCTAATATATCGATTAGACAGGACAGAAGCTGCAACTAAAGCCGAATCAGAAATTTTGACCCCATGATGGACTTCGTAGCGTTCCTTTAGTCCGCGCAAAATGGAAATAGTATCTTCGACGCTGGGCTGATCGACATAGACTTGTTGAAATCTTCGTTCTAGGGCTGCATCTTTTTCAATATATTTACGATATTCATCTATGGTTGTCGCCCCAATGCAACGCAGTTCACCCCTAGCCAACATTGGTTTGAGTAGATTTCCTGCATCCATGGAGCCTTGACTAGCCCCAGCCCCAACTACGGTGTGTAATTCATCAATGAAGAGAACTATTTGCCCGTCGGAGGTCATGACTTCTTTGAGTACGGCTTTAAGGCGATCTTCAAATTCACCTCGGTATTTTGCCCCAGCAATTAATGCCCCCATGTCTAAACTAATTAAGGTGCGACCTTTGAGGGATTCGGGAACATCTCCTCGGATAATTCTTTGCGCTAATCCTTCGGCGATCGCAGTTTTACCTACGCCTGGTTCACCAATTAAAACGGGATTATTTTTAGTCCGCCGTGATAAAACCTGAATTACTCTTCTAATTTCATCATCGCGCCCAATTACAGGATCTAATTTTCCCGCCTTCGCACTTTCCGTTAGATCACGCCCATATTTTTGTAAGGATGCATACTTTGCTTCTGGGTTTTGATCGGATACGGTTTGACTGCCTCGAATTTTTTTAATGGCTGCTTCTAATTTTTTGCGATCGCATCCCAAATTTTTAAATAATCTTTTACCAAGGCGATCGTCATCAGCTAAACCTAAAAGTAAATGCTCAATGGAAATAAACTCATCTTCCATCGACTGCCTTGCTTCATCTGAGCGATCGAGCCATGTTTCTAAATTTCTACCCAAATAAAGCTGATCGGGGCTTTTTACCCGAGGTTGTTGCGATAAAAAGTCTTCAGTAATTTTCTGCACACGGGCAACAGGCACAGAGGCAGCATTGAGAATTACACCCGCTAAACCATTTTGCTCAAGGATTGTCGTTAGTAAATGCTCAACTTCTAACTCTTGATGTTGAGAGCGTCTGGCGACTTCTTGGGACTTGACGATCGCTTCCCAAGCTTTTTCGGTAAATTTATTCGGGTCGGTTGGCTGCATGAAAAATATACTTAACTACCTAACATTTAAGCATTGTTAAGCAAATTTGGGGGATTGTTAATCCTCAAGTTATAAAGTCAAGCTAAAATTGAACCTCTCCATAGCTAAAGTTAGGGGCTTACGTCTCGTTTTTTGATCATTATTTTTAAGTCGCTAATATTTCAGATGTAAATGGTAAATAATTGCTTGGTTTATGTGAGCGATCGCCCTGTTCCTTACCTTCAGGCTTGGGAATGGCAGCAAAATTTAGTAAAACAACGACAACAGGCTCAAAATCTAGACGACATCTTACTTATTCTGGAACATCCTCAGGTTTATACCCTAGGACAGGGTTCGAGTTGGGAGTTTGTAAAGTTTAATCCTGAGCGATCGGATATTGAATGGCATCGAGTTGAAAGAGGAGGAGAAGTGACCTTTCATGCGATCGGGCAAATAGTTGTCTATCCCATCTTAAACCTAAGGCACTATCAACAGGATTTACATTGGTATTTACGTCAACTTGAAGAAGTGATTATCCTGACTTTAGCTAGTTATGGATTAAAAGGAGAGAGAATTGTAGGATTAACAGGAGTATGGGTAGAAGGCAGAAAGATTGCTCAAGTTGGGATCAAAGTTAGTAAATGGATCACTATGCATGGATTCGCTGTGAATGTAGATATGGATATGACAGGTTTTGATTTGATCGTGCCTTGCGGTATCGGCGATCGCCAAGTTTGCCAACTTAAAGAATTTATGCGATCGGATAATTTATTGGATAATTTCAAAAATAATCCAGAATCAGTAAAGCAAGTCATAGCTCAAGCTTTCTCAGAGGTATTTAATGTCAGGTTAGAAAGGATTGATGGATCTGAATTAGGATAAATATAGTTAAACCAGTAATTTAAAATCTATGAAAATTTTGCACACAATGGTTCGAGTTGGTAATCTCGATCAGTCCATTAATTTCTATTGCGATATCTTGGGGATGAATTTAATTCGACGAAAGGATTACCCCAATGGCAAATTTACCCTAGCATTTGTGGGATATGGTGACGAGAGTAATAGTGCCGTAATTGAGTTAACGCAAAATTGGGAAACGGATAAGTACGATCTTGGGACTGGCTATGGACATATCGCCCTTGGCGTAGATGATATTTATGCGACCTGTACCAAAATTAAATCCCTTGGGGGCAAAGTAACCAGAGAACCAGGCGCTATGAAGCATGGAACTACAGTGATCGCTTTTATTGAAGACCCCGATGGCTACAAAATTGAGCTAATTCAACTGAAAGATCATGCTTCTAATTAATTTTTTTGATGGTTATTTAGCACTTGCTAGAGTTTTATCAATCGTAGCGATCGCCTGATCAATTTCCGCAGCAGTCACAATTAAAGGTGGCACAAACCTCACAACTTTAACGCCAGCAGGTACTAAAAGTAATCCTTGCTCAATTCCCCCTTGGACAATATCACGGGCAGTAAGCGTTGAGGATTCTTTGATCACTAAACCGACAATTAGCCCCCAGCCCCTCACAGTTTCAATGTGGTCAGGATATTTTTGAGCGATCGCTTCCAAGCCATTTTTTAATTGCTGACCTCGTTCTCGAGCATTGGCAATTAAATTATCATCAACAATAGTCTGACATACCGATAAAGCTACATGGCAGGCAAAGGGATTACCACCAAAGGTACTGGCGTGATCGCCTGGAACAAAAATATCACAGGAAGATTTACACAGCATCGCCCCGATGGGAATGCCACCGCCCAAGCCTTTAGCAGACGTAAACACATCTGGTTGAATGCCTAGGTTTTCATAGCCCCATAGCTTGCCACTGCGTCCCATGCCCACTTGTACTTCATCTAGGATCAGCAGGATTTTATGTTCGTCACAGATTTCTCTAATTCTCTGAAAATATGAGCGATCGCCAGGACGTACACCACCTTCACCCTGTAATGGCTCTAGCATGATGGCGCAAAGACGACCTTTATACTTAGCAACTGCGGTTTCTAGGGCGGCAATATCATTGTAGGGAACATAGTCAAACCCCGAAACTAAGGGCGTAAAATTCTTTTGGTACTTAGGTTGCCCCGTGGCAGTAATCGTCGCAAGGGTGCGTCCATGAAAACTAGCATTTGCCGTTAAAATCATGGGGTCATCAATCCCCAGTTTGGTATGGGCATATTTGCGGGCAAGTTTGATGGCGGCTTCATTTGCCTCTGCCCCAGAGTTACAGAAAAAGGCTTTATCGGCACAGGAATTCTGCACTAACCATTTAGCTAAATCACCTTGGGGTGCTAGGTAATAAAGATTAGAAACATGATGCAGTTTTTGAATTTGTTCGGTCACAGCCTTGATCATGGCGGGATGGGCATGTCCCAAGGTACAGGTGGCAATCCCTGCGACAAAATCTAAATATTCTTTGCCATTAGTATCCCAAACTTTGCAGCCCTCTCCCCGCTCTAGGGCAATGGGAAATCTGGCGTAGGTATCCATGACATAGCGATCAAATTCTGAAGAGGAGTCAACAACAGGCATGGATTCTGGCGTAGATTGTACGGATGGCAGCAAAGTGGCAGTCATGGGTTTATCTAGTTAGTGTTACAGCGATTAATAGTTTTTATCCATTATGACTAAATTTGGTAAATCTTATGTATATTTTGCTTCAGAACTTGCTTAGAAGATAAAGTCAAACAAGGAATTCAAATTGCCTTAAATATGCTTAATTCTAATATTCCTAGCGATTTGATTGCCCAATTTACAGATTTATCCATCCAAGCCATCGATAAATTAAAAAATATTTAGTATCACCTATTACCGAAGAACAAGCGATCGCTGATTTTGCCAATTTTTACGATTTTCTATGACTAGCTCAGATCTAAAATTTTTTGTTCATCATCCGATAATCCTCGGCAGCAAATGCTATCCCAAAACTATAGCTTAATTAAAAAGAACCTCTTAGTATCTATGATTTTAGATTGGGAGCCACTAACAATACCTTGAATTCTCTCCCTATCGACTTTAGGCATTGATGTTTGCCAAGTTTGCACAAAATTATATCCACCCAGAAAATATTCAGCCCTATCTTTAACTCGATTAGATAAGTATTCTTTAGTCACTTCTTCAGGTGAAGGTACCCAGCCTTTGTGGTGAGAAAGATACAAGATCGTTGGATCACCACCTGTAGTGGCAATAATTAGGGAATCCTTAGGGATTTTCTGTTTAACAATTTGAGCAAGCTCAAACAAATCAGAATCTTGAGGGATTTCTTTAGCCATATATTCATAGGAATAGAATATTGAGG
>CASBQR010000087.1 GCA_949127865.1 Synechococcales cyanobacterium PMM_0082 | reverse complement strand
TAATTGGAGATGTTTTAGGACGTATGGTGTTGACAATTTTATTTGGGATGAAGAATAAAGTTAGCAAAAAAGATAAACTTTCTTATCTGCCTCAAATAAACTGGCACATAAACTTAATTGCGATTCTGGTACAACTAGTAAATAAAAGGTACTTAAAACAACTCGCCATATAAAAGGGTATCAAAATATCTATTGCCGATGATAATAATTGACCAAAAAGACCATGTTATAGAAAATGTGTAAAGCAGAAAAGACCCGATTGGTAGTAGCGATCGCTTCTCTTGTCTCATATCTCTTCTAAGTTAGTATGTTATCGCAAATTCTCATGCGATCGCCCCAACGATTATCTTCTACAGGTTGCTGTTAGCGATCAGTTGAAAGTCGATCAAAAAAATTTATCCTGATTTTCACGTGGCAATGATTTAGTCAGGTTAATTTTATTCATAATGATTCCTTGATTTAACTAGAGTTTATCTAAACACTGATGTTATACAGAACAATTTGACTAGTTCAACATTTCCAGTAGGGTTACACGCAATTAAAGCTTTAAACCTTGTGGTATTAGGTTGTTTGAGACTACGTTTCTGTAAGAACTTCAGACTTCTGCCTAACATGAGTAAACACTTAAATTCATATATTCAATATGACAAGTGCACGTTTTCCTTCATGAATGAATAGTTTGAATTGATTGAATACGATACAAAATGTAAGCTGAAATCTTTTTTAAGATGAGAGTATTTAAATACGATCACAGCATTTGCTATAGCTAGAGAATTAGAGGAATGAATGAGAAAAGCAATAAATTCAATCGCAGATAAAAAGAACGACCTCCCTGAATTATTCACAGGATTAACTGAAGAGGAAGCGATCGCCCGCCTTAAACAAGAAGGCTATAACGAACTTCCCTCAGCTCAATCTCGAAAATTTTTGTCGATCGCTTGGGAAACGATAAAAGATCCGATCTTCCTATTGCTGGGCGGCGGCGGTATCATCTATTGGATTTTAGGCGACCTTCAGGAAGCATTGATTTTATTAGGTTTTGTCTTTTTTATCACAGGGATTAGTCTTTACCAAGAAGGTAAGACCGAACATGCCCTAGAAGCCTTACGCGATCTTTCCAGTCCGAGGGCTTTAGTAATCCGAGATGGACAGCGTAACCGAATTGCAGGACGAGAGGTGGTTAGGGGTGATGTCTTGGTGCTGGCAGAAGGCGATCGCGTTCCTGCGGATGCCATTGTTCTGTCCTGTTCAAATCTTTCTACCGATGAATCATTATTAACTGGCGAATCTCTCCCTGTACGAAAAGTTGCTTCGACTCCGCTCAGCAACCCTGCCTCCGAAGACGAGGTGAAGATGTCGCCTCCTGGTGGTGATGAGTTGCCGTTTGTCTATTCTGGAACATTAGTAGTGCAGGGGCAAGGAATTGTTCGAGTTCAGTCGATCGGGGCACAGACAGAAATGGGCAAGATTGGTAACGCTTTACAAAAAGTGAAGTCTGAGATCACGCCATTGCAAAAGGAAATGAATCGGTTAGTAAGCCGTTTGTTTGGGATCGCCTTATCTTTGTGTGTGGTGATCGTGATCGTCTATGGATTGACCAGAGGAGATTGGCTAAAGGGAGTCCTTGCTGGAATTACCTTGGCGATGGCAATTTTGCCCAATGAATTTCCCGTGGTTGTGACTATCTTCTTAGCTTTAGGAGCTTGGCGGATTTCTCAGCACCATGTCTTAGCTCGTCGATCTTCCGCCGTGGAAACTTTGGGTTCTGCGACTGTACTCTGTGTCGATAAAACTGGGACGCTAACTCTGAATCAAATGGCAGTGCAGCAGCTATTTCCTTACCAAACAGAAAGTGGGCAACCCTATGATTTAGCAACGCATCCACAAGATCCATTACCCGAAGCCGTGCATGAGCTAGTTGAGTTTTGCATTCTTGCCAGTCAAAGAGATCCATTCGATCCGATGGAAAAAGCATTTAAGCAATTGGGCGATCGCTATCTGGCAAATACCGAACATTTACATAAAGATTGGAAGCTGTTAAAGGAATATCCGCTCTCACCGCATCTCTTAGCAATGTCTCATGTATGGCAATCCGCAGATCTAAAGCAATATGAAGTTGCCGCAAAAGGCGCACCCGAGGCGATCGCCGATCTTTGTCATTTCACCCCCGATCAACAGCAAATTCTTGTCCAACAAGTTAGCGAAATGGCGCAAAAAGGATTGCGAGTTCTAGGTGTGGCTAAAGCATCGCTTTTAGATGCACCGCCGACATTTTTACCACCACATCCATCACTTAGCCCTGATCGTTTGCCTGACCAACAGCACGATTTCCCCTTTCAGTTCATCGGTTTAGTCGGACTATCCGATCCAGTTCGCCCTAACGTGGCGGCGGCAGTTAAAGAATGCTACACAGCAGGTATTCGCGTTGTCATGATCACAGGTGATTATCCAGAGACGGCTCAGGCGATCGCTAAACAGATTGGATTGCTCCAAATGGGAGCGATTATGACTGGAGCCGAATTGGAGCAGATGAGCGATGCCGAACTTCAGGAGCGGATTCAAAGCACGAATATCTTTGCCCGAGCTGTCCCCGAACAAAAATTGCGGTTAGTCAATGCTTTAAAAGCTAAAGGTGAAATTGTGGCGATGACAGGAGATGGTGTGAATGATGCGCCTGCACTGAAATCTGCTCAAATTGGCATTGCCATGGGTCAGCGCGGTACAGATGTGGCGCGGGAGTCGGCGGCGTTAGTGTTATTAGATGATGATTTCTCGTCGATCGTGCAAGCGGTTAAACTCGGAAGGCGAATTTTTGATAATCTTCGTAAAGCAATGGC
>CASBQR010000086.1 GCA_949127865.1 Synechococcales cyanobacterium PMM_0082 | reverse complement strand
GTATTGTAATTTGCTCTGATCGCCGCAAGCACCCCATCAATAGAAGCAGGTACAGGTTTTGCCGTGTAAACGTAGGATTTTTGTGATAGCAAAGAAAAGGTTTTATCGTCGTAGAAGAACTGATTACTTTTTTCATCCCCCACAAAGTTAGATCTCAGTTGATTTGGTCGATTGACAAACATTTACTGATAGGCACTGAACTGAATTTTTGCACCAGAATCTAATACATTATTAATAGTGGAAAGGGTAGCAAAATACTGTCTCTTTAGTTCTTAAGATTAAGATCTCTTTCCATTGGTCTATAAAGGATTTCAGTAAAAACGGTATAAAAGGATGGTTAATTAATTCTTGTTTTTAAGGTAGGAAAGCATAAGTAACCTCAAGATGTTTTTAGGGTAGCAGGGCAGATTACTTGTTATTTTTTAGAAAGTCTTTGGATAAAAGCTATTAACTTTACTTTGGTACTTTTTTGTTATGCCTCTAGCTAATCTGGAGCAACCTAATTTAGAGTTCTATTGAGCCTTAGTCAATTTTGGCGATCGCACGGCTTAATATTAAGTAATATTAATATAAATCACAATAAATCTAAAATGCATCTATGAATATTTCTCCCGATCAGTCCGAACCTTTGATCCCTAATGCCCTAGATTCATTGGAAATCGGGATAAGTGGAGTTTTAATCGCTTTATGCATAGTTTGTCTTTGGGCGGTCAGCTTGGGCTTTTTATTGAACTTTGTGAATGTAGAGCAAATTTCCCTCGGTTGGAAAATCGGAGCAGTGTTAGTCCAAATGTTTCTTTATACTGGGCTTTTTATTACTGCCCATGATGCTATGCATGGCGCAATTTTACCTAAACATCCACAACTTAATAGAGCGATCGGGGTTTTCAACTTACTTGTCTATGGTTGGTTTTCCTACGATCAACTCTTAAAAGCGCACTGGGAACATCATCATCATCCTGCTAGTGATTTAGACCCAGATTTTCATAATGGCAGATGGACAGGCGCAGTAACTTGGTATATCTATTTCATGGTGCGATATTGGAGTTGGTGGCGGTTTTTGGCACTAGTGAGCACTTATCATGTCATGCATAGTTTATTTCATATTCCTGAAGGTAATCTAATATTATTTTGGATTGTGCCTTCTTTGCTTAGTTCTGTGCAGCTTTTCTATTTTGGTACTTATTTACCCCATCGCCAACCGCAATCAGGATATGCAGATCACTTTCGGACGCAAAGTATCTATCGTCCATTATGGTGGTCTTTTCTGACTTGCTATCATTTTGGCTATCACCACGAGCATCATCGCTATCCTAATTTAGCTTGGTGGCAATTACCAAAGGCGATCTAAATCGAACTTATGTGCCATCCTAAAATTTGAGAGATCTCTTTCCAAATTGTGACTGGGTTAAAAGGTTTGGCAATTACTCCCATTACTCCGATTTCGCTAAAGCGGCGGCGATCGCTTGGTAAGACTTTAGCAGTGAGGAAGATGACGGGGATAGTTTGGGTAATTGGATCGGCTTGCAACATGGCAAACATAGTTAATCCATCGATATCTGGCATGGAGACATCAAGCAGTATGGCATCCCAATCTTTACTTTTGACAATGTTTAAGCCTTCTCTACTGGAGGCGGCTGGGGTAATATTCCAACCCGCAAACTCTTCTAGGGATGCTTGAATTACATCACGGATATCATCGTCATCGTCAACAATTAATAGGTGCTTGATCATGTTAGAAATACAATTTATATCCATGTAGCAAAAAATTCTTAATTAAATGTAGAGTTTTGCAGTGGAAATCATACGTAATGTAGAGAAATCGTAACTTTTAAAAGTAAGAAACTAGTCTGAATCGTAAGCAAAAATAAAAATTAATGACTTAGGGGCTAATGCTGAGGGGTAAGCTAAAAGAAAATGTACTACCTTTACCTAAGGTGCTTTCTACCCAGATTTTGCCACTATGTTGATGAATGATGCTCTTACAAATTGCTAGCCCTAGACCCGATCCACCTTTTTGTCGGGCATCAGAAATATCAACTTGCTGAAACCTTCCGAAGATCGTTTCTAAATACTCTGGTGGAATACCTTGCCCTTGATCTGTGATGGCAAAGCAAATATCATCGGCTACTAATTTTACATTTAAGGTGATTTCGGAGCTTACATTTGAAAATTTTATGGCATTACTGAGGAGGTTAGTGAGGGTCTGCACGATCGCATCGCCACAAGCCCAAATTTCGACAAATATAGGAAATAATTCGATCTTAATATCAGCTTGATTGGCAATTTCTTGAACTGATTCTATAGCCTGTTCTAGCAAATTGCTGACTTGACAGGTACTCATGCTCAAATTTGATTGCCCAGATTCTAGTCGTTCGAGGTCAAGAATATCATTGACTAAGCGGGAAAGGCGATCGCTATTATTTAAGGCAATTTCTAGCATCCGTTTACTTTTTTCAGGGCGTTGCTCATAGACTCCTGTGGTCAAAATGCCTAATGCACCTCGAATTGCGGTGAGTGGTGTGCGTAGTTCATGGCTGACTACAGAGATAAATTCTTCTTTAATGCGTTCTAGTTCGTGGCGAGTGGTAATATCTTGAATCTGCCCCACAAAATATAGAGCATTTTTATCTTTATCCCTAACAACCGACATACTCAAGATTACCCAGAGGATATTTCCTTGGCGATGAATACATCTTTTTTCTAATTGAAAGGTTTTGCGTGTACCAGCTATAAGTTCTTCAACTAATTTAAGTTGAGGGACAAGATCTTCAGCAAAGGTGAGTTCTTGAAAGGTTATCTCTAATAGTTCAGATTCGCTATAGCCAAGGAGTTCACACAGTGACTGATTAACTTGAAGAAGTTGCCCTTCTAGGCTAATTAAAGCCATACCTGCAGCGGTGTCTTCAAAGGCTCGACGGAAAAGCTCTTCATTTTCGCTTAACATGGCTTCGGCTTTTTGGCGATCGCTTAGTTCATTTTGTAAATGCTGATAGAGAAATTGTTCTTGCTGTAGCTGGCTTTGAATTATTTCTGCGTTTAGATGCCGTTCTATGGCGATGCCTGCGGAGATTGCGGCAGTTTTAATGATCGAAATCTCTCTATTTGAGGGCGATCGCACTTCAGAATAATAGATGCCAAATACCCCTATAACCTTTTCTTGATTGCGTGAAAAAATTGGCATTGACCAACAAGCATTTAAGTCATGCGCCAAAGCCAGATTTTTAAAATCTTTCCAGATCGGATCTGTAGTAATATCGCTGGTGATGACAAGTTCTCTTCTAAAAGCTGCCGTTCCACAACTACCGACTCCTTCACCTATAAGTATGCCATCGCTAACTTTAAAGAAACTAATTGGTAAACTTGGTGAAGCATAGGGGATAAGACGGTTGCGATTGTCAATAAGTAAAACCGAACAAATACCACCAGCGAGTTCAAGTTCGATTAAATCGATTAATAACTCTAAAGTTGGTTTGAGTGGTTCATTAAGAGCTACGCAAGACAGCCATCGGTTTTGGGCTTCTAGTAATTCTTCAGCTTCTTTGCGATCGCTAACATCAACCGTGACTCCGTGCCAAATTATCCCGCCATTTACTTGGGCAATAGGTTGGGCATTTGCTTCTAGCCATTTAGTTTTGCCTACAGATGTGATAATTCGCCAGCTATGGAAAAATGGTTCCATAGTCGCCGCACTTAGTTCGCCCGCTCTTTGGAAACTCCTTAAATCGTGGGGATGAATTTGCTGGAAAATCACAGTAAAGTCTTGAATGGCTTCATGGATTGACAATTCATGGACTTTGACAAAAGCCGAACTGATATAGTCAAAGCGTAAAGGAGAATCGGGGTCTTTGATTATGGTAAAAATGACGGCGGGTGAAACATGGGCTAGGCTTCGTAGTTGCTGTTCGCTTTGTTGAATTTGTTGATAAAGCTGTGCTTGGTGCATGGCGATCGCTACGGCATCAGCAAGTTTTTTGATTAAGGCAATTTCATCGTCTTTCCAAACACGGGGAGCAGCAGAGGTCTGAGCAGAGAGGAGTCCTATTAGCTGATGGTTATAGATAATTGGCACGACTAAGTTGGCTCTGATTTGAAATTCTATTAAAAATTTGAGATAGCAATCTGATAGTTCTGCCAAATAAATATCTGCGGTTGCTTGAATTTTACCTTGATGATATTCGTGGATACAAGCTTTAAACCCTGAATCACTCAGTTGCTTGCCTAATAATGGAGTCAAAGCATCATCAATAGATTCAGCAATTATTATTCCCTCACCGTCGAGTTCATTTTTAAAGATGACCACCCGATCAACCTTCAGAAAATCTCTAACTTCACAAACTGTGATGTCAATAATTTCTTGTAATGACAGTGAATCTCTAATGCTTGATATAGCATCTTCTAATATTCGAGAATAAAGTAATTGCTTAATTAGATTTTTTTCCGCAAGTTTGCGATCGCTAATATCTTGACAACTACTTAAGATTTGCTTAACTGTGCCATCATCGGCTCGGAGAAACACTGTGTTATGACATAGTAACCACCGCCACTGCCCTTGAGCATCCTTTACTCGATATTCTGTTTCGACAAATTCGCCATTTTTCAGATTGGAACATCTCTGTAACCCTTCTTCAAATTTGTGGCGATCGCTAATGTGGCAGTTATCGGTAAACAGTTTGAGTCCTAATTGTCTGATTTCATCGTCAGAGTACCCAAACAGATTCTTTGTCGCATAATTGGCATATATATTAGATTGCTGGGCAATATCAAAAATATAAAGGAGGTTGGGAACTGACTCGGTAATTTTTTTGATGAAATATTGACTTTGCTGAAGGTTCGCTTCTAAGGCTCGTTGTTGTTGGGCGATTAGCTGATCTTGTTGGTAGCGGCGGACTGCTTCAGTTATAGTTA
The DNA here is from genome assembly GCA_949127865.1 of Synechococcales cyanobacterium PMM_0082. GTDB lineage: Bacteria > Cyanobacteriota > Cyanobacteriia > Pseudanabaenales > Pseudanabaenaceae > PCC-7502. Next base: position 1,684 of record CASBQR010000086.1, on the reverse strand, counting down.
GTTGCAAATCCATTTCATTCCAAGGTTTGGACATAAAACGATAGAGATTGGCACAATTCACCACATTCCCAACTTCGTCGGCTCGGGCTTGTCCTGTCAGCATCACTTTAATAATGGCAGGATAGAGAGCATGAATTGCAATTAATAACTCATCCCCTTTCATCATCGGCATAATCTGATCGGCAATGACTAGGGGAATCTCTTTACCTTTAGCTAATTCTTTTTGCAGAACTTCCAGTGCTTCAATTCCACTTTCGGCAATTTCAATTTTATAATCAGGGAAATGCCTTATTAACTGGCTTCTTAGGGTGAGGAGAACATTGCGCTCATCATCGACACAGAGAATTGTATATTTAGCCATTGTCTATATCTGCTATTGGCAAAAGAATGGAGAAAGTGGTTTGACCGACCTGACTGCGAACTTGAATGTCGCCATCATGTTTAAGAATGATTTGTTTGACAATATCTAAACCCAATCCACTGCCTTCGCCCCTTGCTTTGGTTGTAAAGAATGGATCAAAAAGCTGATGCAAAAGCTCTACGGGAATTCCACGCCCAGAATCTGTAATTTCGATCATGAGAAAGTTAGCTTGTTGTTCGACTACTATTTCTAGTTTACCTTGCTGCCCAATCGCATAGATGGCATTATCAATTAAATTTACCCATACTTGGGTGAGTTGATCGGGGTTGCCTAAAATTTTAGGTAGTTCAGGATCATAGCAGCGTGCAACTTCAATGCCTTGTTTTAAGCGATTTTCATAGAGGGCGATCGCAATTTCAATACTATCCGTAATATTGATTAGACTCTTTTCTTCACTTTGGCTGTGGTGGCTATAGGTTTTGAGGGCAAACACAATCTTGGCAGCACGATCAACTTCTTGTTGAATACTTTGGATATTTTGGCTTTGCAGAACTAGGCTATTGGCAACTTGCAATATTTCTAAAGATTCGGGCGATCGCAGGATTGAGGGAAAAGCTAAAGATTCGGGAGCTAATCGTAAAAGGACAAGCTCAAAGGCGATCGCTTCCGAGTTCAATATCCCTAATTTATTTAGTTCCTCTTCCCATTGTTGTAAGAGTTGTCTTTCGGCACGGGTGGAAAGAGATGGTTGCGGAAGCGACGTATTTAGTAATGTGATAAAGTCCATTTGCTGTGTAGGGCTTAAGCGTAGGAGTAGTAGGGGTAATTTTTGCAGAGCAGTATGGAAAGACGACACAATATTTAGGGCTGCACCTCGAATTACGCCAAGAGGAGTATTAATTTCATGGGCAATACTGGCGGTAAGTTGACCGAGGGCTGCCATTTTACCCGATAGGATTAATTCTTGTTGGGTCGTTTTTAAGTTAGTTAGGGCTTCAGATAGCTCTTGTGTGCGTTCATATACTTTTCGTTCCAAACTAAAATTGAGGTGGGATAGTTCTTTTAGTAATAGATCCCGTTCTGCTTCTGCCCGTTTGCGATCGGTAATATCTTGGGTAATGCCAAGCAAATACTGGGGATTACTAGTTTCATCAAAAATTGGAACTTTGGACATTTGCAATATTCTTGTTCCCAAGTTAGGGAGATGGACTACTTCTTCGGGGATATTTTCGATTTTGCCATGCTTAAAAGTAGATCGATCTTGGGAGTTGAAGTAATCTGATTGTTCTTTTGAGAAGAAATCATAATCTGTTTTACCTATTG
>CASBQR010000085.1 GCA_949127865.1 Synechococcales cyanobacterium PMM_0082 | reverse complement strand
TTTATCAACCATATGGATTAAGCCCACGGATTCTAAAATCTCTTTAGCTTTTTCTTTAAGTAATTTTTCTTCTTTGGCAATTTTGCCGCCTTGAAACCAAGCATTCCAAAACTTCTCTCCTGTCTGGTTTTGCGCCGCTAGTAGCATATTTTCTAGCACCGTGAGCCGAGATAAAACCCTTGGTACTTGAAATGTCCTGACCATGCCCATCTGGGCGATCGCATAGGACGGCTTACCGTGAATTGGTAGACCATTTAAGCAAACTGTGCCGCTATCAGGTACCAAAAAGTTGGATAGTAAATTGAAAAATGTGGTTTTACCCGCACCATTAGGTCCAATTAGTCCTGTTATCGATCCTTTCGGCACAGCGATCGAGGCATTTTTTACCGCTTGAATCCCCCCAAAGGATTTAGATAGATTTTCAGCTTTGAGAATAACAACATCAGTCAAAAGATATTCTCCGTTACGCTCTAAATACTGATATAGACATGGTTTCAGGAAGTTTACTCGCTGTTAATTGTAGCTTTGAGTTGGTGATATTATTTACCTTAATATCAGGCATGAGTGCCAGAAATTCATCAACTTTGGCTAATGTACAGGTTTTTTCGGCTTTGCTAGTTAGGTAATAAGTAGGAATCACCAACTTAGGATTTAAAGTATCAACAATGGCTTTAGCTTCTACGGCGTTGTAGGCTTTCTCAGAGCCCCCGACAGGTAAAATTAGGACATCTGGTCGTCCCAATAAAATTCTTTGATCGGGATTAATACTTGATGCTGAACCGCCCATGTGTAAAACCCTAATTCCTGCCTGTTGCCATAGCCACGCCACATTAGTGCCAAATCTACGTCCACCGAGGCGATCGTGGTCAAACCTAATACCTTGAAAATTAATACCAGAGACTTTATAGGCTCCGGGCAAATAGAGCAGTTGGGTATCTTGGGGTAATGCCGCTAGAAAGCCTTCATCTAGTAATCTGGAGCCAATTAAAATTAAATCAGTTTTGGGCTTGGGTTCTGGGAATTTGGCAGTACAGCCTGCTGGTTTGAATGGATGGCTTAAAATTCTTTGCCCCTGCCCTGTGAATAGGAATGACATATGACCCAGCCATTCTATATTTAAGTTTTTGGGGTCTAAGGTTGGAGGTTTTGAAATTACAGGTTTTGGAGGTGCAGCGATCGCTTTGCCCGCAATAGTGAGACCAGTGGTTAGCGAACCAAGTAACCCAGTTTGTGCTAGTCGTATAAATTGCCTACGTTGCATGAAATCCTCAAATCTGTTTTCGTTAATTTAACCTATTTATGCCCATTTAATCCACAGGATTTAGCTAACCCGTAGATTAATAAATAGACAGCCCAAAAAAGTTAATTGTGCCGCAATTAAAAATAAATACAATACAGCCCGTTTCTTAAAAATTGTCAAAATTAGTCCTATAGATTTGAGGTCAATCATGGGACCAAAGACTAAAAATGCCAAAATCGAACCAGTTGTAAAGGTAGAAGCAAAGGAAAGGGCAAAAAAAGCATCCACAGTAGAACAAATAGATACTACTGCTGCCAAAATCATCATTGCCACAATCGAACTGACTGCTCCTTGTCCCAAATTAAGAATAATATCTCTGGGAACTCCAACTTGAATCACGGCAGCGATCGCACTACCAATTACTAAAATGCCACCTAGTTCTCGTAATTCACTAATAATATTATCTAGCAGTAAATTCAACCGATCTTGCCAAGGCACTGGTTTTGGTAGGGTGATGGCTTCAAGGGGAACTAGGGGTTGTCCTAAAAAAAATGTACCTGTGGGGATTGCCGACTGTGGTTTAGATTTAACTTCCATTGCTGCAGACTGCCTTGTTAATTGTAAATAGATATTTGGCTGGAGGAATGGTTGTAAATCTTTTTGGCTACCAAATATCGAGCCGATAATTGTGGCGATCGCTAAAGAAAATACCACACGTAAAATAACCATTTCAGGCTGATCGCGAAAAGCTGTCCAAGTTGCCCAAATCACAATGGGGTTAATAGTGGGGGCAGAAAGCAAAAATCCCACAGCCACGGAAGCAGGCAACCCTTGGGAAATTAATCTGCGAGCAACAGGTACATTCCCACATTCACATACGGGAAACATAAAACCCAATAGGCTGCCGACTAATGCCCCTAAAATTGCTTGTTTGGGCATAAGTTTAATTAATTTACTTTCATCCACAAATACGACAAAAAGACTAGATAGCAGTACCCCTAGTAACAAAAACGGCATCGCCTCGACTAGTAAACTTAAAAATAAAGTAATTCCGTTGCTAAGTTTAGTCATCTATGAATAATTAGTTTAATTAACTTGAAGCCAGCCAAAGACTTGTCCAACCGTAAGTTGCAGATTAGCAGCAAAAACTGGTACAGGTAAAATAGCCGTGTCAAGCTCAAAGACAGCAGGAGTTTGGTTGGGAATATAGGCAAAAATTAATTTTTCTTGGGGATCAATCAGCCATCCCATTTGTGAACCATTGGCTAAACAATGCAGAATATTATTAATTACCCGACTTACAGATTGATCAGGGCTTAAAATTTCAATTACCCAATCGGGAGGAATATTAAATTGATTAGCGATCGTGCCATCAGGATTAGTGACTAAGCTTTGCCATTGGAATACAACCACATCTGGAACAAGCGATCGCCCGCCAAAATTACATCTTAATTCTGGTAAAGCCCAACCAATCCGATTGACTTTAATAAAACTATTGAGGAAATAGAGTAACTCACATTGAATTATGCTGTGTTGTCCTTGGGGTATAGGTTTTTGAGTAACTTGTCCGTTAAAAAACTCGTTAGCAGGCTTAGTTTCAGGAAGAATAAGAAACTCAGCAATGGTCAAGGGTTTTGGTGGAGCTTGGATCATATACTTTACCGTCATGGTTACTCTTATTCTAGGAGATTTCCCAGTTCACCAAACCCCACTGTACAAAAATCACCCGATTTCCCCCCCGTCTTGCCGACTAGCCGCACATTAGAAATCACCATCGTTTTTTCCAATGCCTTTGCCATGTCATACAAGGTTAATGCTGCGACTGTAACGGCAGTTAGAGCTTCCATTTCTACTCCAGTTTGCCCTTGGGTTTTAACAATAGATTGAATTTTATAGCCGGGAATATTTTCATCCATTTTGATCTGAACATCCACAGACGTTAAGGAAATTTGATGACAGAGAGGAATCAGGTTAGAGGTTTGCTTTGCTGCCATAATTCCTGCTAATCTTGCGGTTCCCAGTACATCTCCCTTTGGGGTATTACCATCTTGAATGGCATCTAGGGTGCTAGTTTGCATAGAAATTTCGCAGATAGCGATCGCTGTGCGTAGAGTAGGAGTTTTATCTGATATATCTACCATTTGAGCAGCACCAGTATTGTCTATGTGGCTGAGAGTCATTATTACTATTTTCTTTAAGTTTTTTCCTAGTCTATGCCTAACCTGTACTGGATTAACTAGTTTTTTTAAAGTAATCCCTATTCTTTGCAGCTTAGAAATGTGAAGTATAATCATCAAAATAAATTTAGTAAAGCGGTACTCAATTATTGAATCGACAAGACTTTCAACATCTGGCACTAATCCGTCTTGAAGAAGTGAGAGTGCTACTTAACAATAAGCAATTTTCTGGGGCTTACTACCTAAGTGGCTACGTTGTCGAATGTGCTTTGAAAGCTTGCATTGCCAAAAATACCAGAGAATTTGATTTTCCTGATAAAGAGACAGTTATAGATAGCTACACCCACAACTTAGTAAAACTTGTTAGAGTTGCTAAACTTGATGAAGAAATACAATCTCGTATTACTAATCTAAATTTTTCATCTCAGTGGCTAGTTATAAAAAAATGGTCGGAAATAAGTCGCTACAAAATATATAGCAAACAAGAGGCTGACGATATTTATTTAGCAATTAGTGATCCTAATAATGGAGTTTTACAATGGCTACAGCAACATTGGTAGGTCAAGAAATTCAAGAAGGGCAAAGATTAATTGATGCTTTAAATGAAGCAAATTTATCAATTGAGTCAGCACTTTGGCTTTACTCTTCAGATTCTGAAACTTGGCAATTGATGCTTACTTCTCCCACGTGCGATCGCCAAGGATCCCTTCAAGCATATAAGGAAATTCTAGGTATTTTTCGTGAGCTTAAACCCGAGTTAAAAATTGATTGGACATCCCTTGTGGCTGTCAGTCCAAAGTATGAATTGATAGAGGGATTACGACAGTCACAGCTACTCTGGCATCATGACTTATCTGGAAGAAGATTGACCAATAATATGGTTAACACGATGTTTGTTGAAGATAGTTATATCTATCAAATTAAATAATTTGCTTACCTTACTTGCCAAAATTTAAATCTATGAGCAATAATCCCACAATCTTCCGAATTTCTCCATTGATACGGATTACTTTAATAGGTTTATATATCTCATTAACTATACCTTTGCCGTTCTTAGCTGAGGTTACATCTGCACCTGTATCACCTAGTTTCTTGATCGCAGGAGTGGTTATAGGTTTTGTGATTTTGTATGCAGTTCTCAGCGAGCGGGTGATTTTAGATGATGAAGGGGTAAAGGTAGTTTATCCAAGTTGGGTATTAGGGTTTAGGAAGGGCTGGGCGATCGCATGGTTAGACATAAAAGCCTTAAAACCCCGCACAACTGGACAAGGTGGATTAGTTTATTACTTTCTTAGCAATGATGATAAGGGATATTTACTACCAATGCGGGTTTCTGGTTTCAGTCGGTTAGTGGCTGAGGTGCAAGCTAAAACGGGAATTGATACCAGTGATGTCAAACCTCTAGCCCAACCTTGGATGTATTTAATCCTGTTAGTGTTTACATTTTTGTTAATGTTGGTGGATAGCTGGACAATCTTCACGGCAATTAGTTTGGGCAAAATATGATCAAAGTCCTACATCTCTCGGATATTCACCTTGGTAGCACCACCCATGGACAAATTAATCCCCAAACGGGCTTAAATACTAGGATTGAGGATTTTACCAAGGCATTAACTACCTGCATAGATCGAGCAATTGCTGAGCCAGCAGATCTAGTGCTATTTGGCGGCGATGCCTTTCCTGATGCTACCCCAACACCTTTAGTTCAACAATTATTTGCTACCCAGTTTCGCCGTCTTGCTGATGCCCAAATCCCGACAGTTTTATTAGTGGGAAATCATGATCAACATTCCCAAGGACAAGGTGGTGCGAGTTTAGCTATTTATCGTAGTTTGGCAGTGCCTGGTTTTGTGGTGGGCGATCGCCTCGAAACCCATCAAATTAAAACTAAAGCAGGGGATATTCAAGTAATTACCATACCGTGGCTGACCCGTTCGGCTTTACTAACTCGCAGTGATACCGATGGTTTATCGATGACGGAGGTGGGCGGTTTATTAATTGATCGCCTGAAAGTAGTCCTAGAGGGAGAAATTCGTCAACTTAATTCCCAGATACCAACAATTCTCTTGGCTCACGTCATGGTGGATCGGGCTACCTACGGGGCAGAGAGATTTTTAGCCGCAGGTAAAGGCTTTACAATTCCCCTCAGTTTGCTTTGTCGGGATGAGTTTGATTATGTGGCTCTCGGTCATGTGCATCGGCATCAGATATTGTTCCAAACCCCTCTAGTAGTTTATCCAGGTAGTATTGAGCGGGTAGATTTTGGCGAAGAAAAGGAAGATAAAGGCTATTGCTGGCTAGAGGTTAGCAAAGGTAAAACTAAACTTGAGTTTTGTCCACTGCAAACCAGATCGTTTCGGACTGTAAAAATTGATGTGACCGCAAAGGATGATCCGCAAGCAGCAATCTTAGCTAAGTTAGCCGAAGTTGATTTAACCGAAGCGATCGCCCGTCTAATTTATGTAGTTAAACCTGAACAAATAGCTCAAATCGATCACCAAGTTCTGCATCAGGCAATGTCACAGGCTCATAACTATACAATTATTCCAGAAATATTAAGCCCAGTTAATCGTGCTCGCCTTCCCGAACTAAATAGAGGTGAAATCCTTGATCCTATTTCTGCCCTTAAAGCCTATCTAACTAGTCGAACTGATTTGAAAGATTATGAAGACGATCTGATTTTGGCAACCCAAGCTCTCTTAAATGGTACAGATGAAGGAAGCCCAGATCGGAACAAGGAACCCAATCCCGCCATCACTGTGCCAGATCAAGGAGAAAGGCAACTGACTATGCAAATTTAACTACAATGTCCATATCTGCCCGCTCCATGCCCGATCGCCAAGTATCTACAAACAAAGAGATTTTTGATAAGGCTGAACCTGAGTATGAGCGTATTTATTTTGATCAGACAACAGGCGGATTTGTATTGCTACATACAGGACATAATCGAGGAGAAAGCTTGGACTCAGAGCTATTTATTGCTAAAGTTTTTGCTAAAAATGGTAGTAGGGTTAAGTTACTGGATGAGTCTGAGCAAGTCGAAGGTAAGCGTCCTGATGCCGAAATCTGGGATTCTAAGAAACTGACAGCTGAAGTAGTCGGTTTTGCTAATCGTATTCAAGCTGGGATTAGGGAAGCAAGAAAACAAGGTGCTGTTAAAGTGGCTTATCATATTGCCATGAAAGACTTTAATCTTGAAAAAGGAATGCGAAGTGCTTTTGAATTTGATAAACTCAAGCAATTGCAACAGGTATTTTTGGTCTTTCAAGATGGAAGTCTTGATTTTTATAATCCCTCAGAGCTAGGAATTTAAATATGTTTGAAGACTTTAAAGAAATAATTGATATTGCCATAAAAAACTCAATCGATAGAGACGCTAAGCTAATTATTGTTGGGCGCATCTCTTATGCTGTTGAACGCGCAGAGCTTACATTAAGAGAGGCTGAAGAACTAGAAAATATGCTTGGAGATCCCAAACAGTGGCAGGAGGCTTTCCAAATGGCAATTGCAGGGGCAAGAGAAAATGATAAGTACCAATTGGCATCCTAAAATATTCAAAAAGGATAGCTAATATATGTTTACAGGATTAATTCAGGCACTGGGAAAAATTGATCGCTACAACAATGGCAAGTTAACTATTAACTGTCCTGAGATTTTAGCAAAGTTGGCGATCGGTGATAGTGTGGCGGTGAATGGGGTTTGCTTGACTGTTGCTGAAATTTTAAGTAAGGGTTTTGTCGCTGATGTTTCCCCTGAGACCCTGAGTCGTTCTAACTTGGGACAAAGTAATTTACCACCTGTCAATCTAGAGATGGCTTTGGCAGTGGGCGATCGCCTTGGTGGGCATTTTGTGACAGGTCATATTGATGCGGTAGGAACATTATGTACTAGTGCGATCGCAGGTGGGTCTTGGGAAATTAGCTTCTCGGCACCCGTAGAGTTGGGGCGGTATATTATTTCTAAAGGCAGTGTGGCGATAAATGGTATTAGTCTCACGGTATCTGCCTGTAATAGTTTGGGAACTTGGTTTAGTACGGCGGTAATTCCTCATACCTATGAATCTACAAATTTGAAATATCTGCAAATGGGGAGCAGCGTCAATTTGGAGGCAGATATGCTCGGTAAATATGTAGAGAAATTTATTAAAAGTAATCGGCAACCTGAAATTACTTCAGATTTTTTAGCGGAACATGGTTGGGGTTAGATTTTTGAGAAATGCGAAGATACGTTAATTTAGATTGAGGGCGATCGCTCATATTCATCAAACTGCCACAAATAGGCATAGGATATTTTCATAATTTTTATTGGATAAAATATTTAAATCTATGATTAATTTATTTGCTTTAGTGCCAGCGACCCCAACTTGGTCTTTTAATGTAGCTTTAATTATGATCACCTGTAATCTATTCGTCCTAGCGATCGGTAGTAGTGCGATTCAAGTTAAAGGCGTAGGACCTGCGCTTCCTGTGGAATTACCTGGAGTATTTCAAGGTTTTGGTTTAGCTGAACTATTAGCCGTTGCTAGTTTTGGACATATTTTAGGTATGGGCATGATTCTTGGCTTAGGACAAGCTGGCTTACTATAATTAATTCTCTTTGGACTGATTCATTCAACAATATTGAGATAGGTAGAAATTAAGGGATGTTCGAGTGAATAACCCTTTTTTTATCTTTTAATTGCGATCGCTCAAGATCGAATTTTCTTGCATTGAATGAGTTATCAGCTAGAATATCGTCTATAAATTATTAGCTAAAAAGATAAAGTGTCCAAACATTTGCTAGTCGGCTCAACCAGAGCTTCCAGTGGGAAATCGGCAACAGTTTTAGGGCTGGGAATCCATCTACAAGCAAGGGGTATGAAGGTAGGATATGCCAAGCCCCTAGGAACATTTACCTCTCGTAACGTTCCCGAATCATCGATAAATCTTGATGCTGATGTTGAGTTTATAACCCAAACCTTAAATCTAGAGTATGGATTAGTTAGACCGACTTTACTAAATTTAGATAAAGCTTCAATTCAAAAACGCCTACTTCACCAAGATGCCATAGACTACAGTCAGAAATTAGCTGAATATGTCGATAATACCAACGGGGAACTAGTTTTAGTCGAAGCTCCTGGTAATCCTGAAGAAGGTGCGATGTTTGGCTTGTCCTTAGCCCAAATTGCTGAATGTTTAGATGCCCCAATTTTATTAGTATCAAGATTTGAAGATTTATTAGTTGCCGATCGCCTATTGGTAGCAAAATCTCGACTAGGCGATCGCTTACTAGGCGTGGTAATTAATGATATTCCTGAAGTTCAAATCGAAACTGCCTTAGAAATTTTACTTCCCTATCTAGAGTCTTTAAAAATTCCTGTATTGGCAATGATGCCAGAAAATTTAATCCTCAGAAGTGTGAGTGTGGAGGAGTTAGTCACCCAATTAGATGCCACAATTCTGTATAGTCCCGATGTGAAACTATCGGAAATCATGGTCGAAGATCTAAAAATTGGGGCAATGGATGTGAGTTCAGCCCAGATTTACTTTAGTAAGTCGTTTAATAAAGCTGTTATTACAGGCAGTAACCGTTTAGATATTCAGCTAGCTGCCCTAGGTACCTCTACTAATTGCCTAGTCTTAACAGGTAATTCCCTTAGCCTTAATCCTGATGTGCTGCAAAGAGCCAAGGAAATTGAGGTACCGATTTTATCTGTGACCAAAGATACCCTAACTACAGTGGCAATTATTGAGAAATCCCTTGGACAGGTGCGTTTACATGAAGGAGTTAAGGTTGATTGTATTCAAGAGATGATGGGCAAACACTTTAATTTTGATCGCTTGCTTCAGCTTTTAGAAATTTCTACCTAAGCCCCTGCGCTTATTTTCAAAATGATTTTTTATTAATTGCTATAGCGGCGTTCAAATCTGGGATCAATCTTGTTATATTCACGGCGATTGCATACTGAACATAGGGTTTGGAGATTATTAGATCATTACTGTCACCTTGGGTTAGGGCAATAAGACAGGGGAAAAAACTGTATAAAAATTAGAGGGAAAGAATCTTGATCCCAAGCTGCTTTCTTGTGTCTAGCAGAGATGCTGGATTTAGAGGATTTATCCTGTTTGAAGTAAATTGAGGGCAAAGTGTGAGCCATATTCTCAGGAGCATTGTCACGACGAATTCGAGAAGCATCTTCGTTAAAACAAATATCTAAAACCCAGTGCAAGGAATTTTCGATTTTAACTACGAATTAAAACCCTAGACAAAACAAATGGTTGAATAATTAAAGTTTCAAATTCTAAATCCTGATGAGTTTGCCAATGATTAATCTCTGCCTCGGTGGGTCTGTATAACCACCCGTCGTCTAGCCACTGTTTAATAATACTAATATCATCTTCAGCCAAAGCCAGCCCCACTTCTACTAATTCCAGATTAGAGGTAACTATTAGTAATCTGCCTGCTGTGGCGTGTTGTTCTAGCCATTCCCACGCAGCTTTATCAATCAAATCTTTTAGGTGAGTCCTTAATTCGTTCATTATTATTTATCTTAGATTTCCTCTATAGGGCATGGATTGAGTTTAGACTCCAATTCCGAAATACGCTTTTCTAGCTTTTGCATAGTTTTAATCATATCTGGTAGTTGATACTGAGCGACAACAGTGCGCTTCCATTCTCGCTCTGGGACTGTGGGATAACCAATAACCTTTGCCCCTGCTTCAACATGGCTAATCACTCCTGACTTCGCACCCACGATCGCCCCATTACCAATTACTGCCCGATCGCCAACTCCAACCTGTCCCGCAAGGGTGACATAATCACCTAAAACTGCACCACCTGCCAAACCGACTTGGGACACAATCATACAATGGCTTCCAGTTTTGACTCCATGTCCAATTTGCACGAGATTATCAATTTTTGTGCCTGTGCCAATATCTGTGATCCCCATCGCTGGACGATCAATAGCTGAAAGGCTGCCCACTTCCACCCGATCGCCTAGCTTGACATAACCTGTTTGAGGGATTTTATACCAACTGCCTCGATCTAACTCAAACCCAAAGCCATCATTTCCCAGCACACTACTAGGGTTAATTAGGCAATCTGCCCCAATTTCGGTATATTCCCGAATTACACAGTTGCTATGAATGACCGTGCGATCGCCAATATGAACCTGTGGATAAATTACTGTATGAGCAAAAATACTGACATCATCACCAATAACTACGCCATCGCCAATCACCACATAGGGAGCGATCGCCACATTTGCGCCAATAACTACCCCTTTCCCTAAAATTACGGTTGGGTCAATACCTACAGGCAGCTTCACAGGCTCATAAAACAAATTTAAGACCTGAGCAAATGCCAATCTAGGGTTTTTAGCACGGATACAAGGTAAATCACAGGGCGTTTTCAAGTCTAAAATTACCGCCGTCGCCTGAGTAGTAGCTAATTGGTTCAAATACTTATGGGAATTGAGGAAGGTAATATCGCCAGCTTGGGCTAAATTCAAGGATGCCACACCCGTAATTTCTGGATCATTATTTCCTAACTCAAAATTACTATCAGACAAAAAAGTGGCTAGCTCAGAAAGTTTCATGGAATAAAATTAGGGATTTGCAAAGATTTTAAGGAGATTTTACATGCTCTAGGCTTGGTGACTCCAAAAAAACTTATTTATTTTGTAAGGGGGAGGATATCAAATAGCTTGGCGGCTCCACCCAATAAAGCAATAATTACCGATACCAAAATCCCACGATTGATAAATTCTTGGTTATCTAACCGTTTACCAATACCGCTCACTTTTTCATCTAAGGTTTTAATCTCACCTGAAAGCTCTGCTTGACCAATTTCTAGCTTGTTTAGGCGATCGTCTATCTTTTCAAGTTTCTGGTTGATTTCGGCGAATTGTCTATCCATCTTCTGTTCAAAGCGAGATAGGATTTCTTCTAGGGTGTAGGTAAAAGTGGGGGGAGTAGTTGTCATATATTTGAACAAGTATATTTTTTTAGGATAAGCGATCGCAGGATTAGTTAAAGAAAGTAAAGTGACCCGCAGTTCTCATTTCGACTTTTAAGTTGCCTAATCTAAAAAAATTTTCTGACGAAAGTATATGCTTTACAAGATTAGCTATTGCGATTATTCTCAATAATGCTATTGGAATTGATGCAAAATCTGTGGTTTGATATATTATTGATTCCAGTTTAGGCTTAAGTTCCAAATTTCCCATGATCCAGAAAAAAAGAGTGCTTTCAGGGGTTCAACCCACAGGTAATTTACATATTGGTAATTATTTAGGAGCAATTCGCAACTGGGTCGAAAGTCAAGCCGAATATGAAAACTTTTTTTGTGTGGTCGATCTGCACGCCATTACTGGTTCTGGAAATTATCGACTAGAACTTGCTGAAAATACCCGCCGCACCGCCGCCTTATATATTGCTAGTGGAATTGATCCTGAATTATCTACAGTGTTTGTCCAATCCCATATATCTGCCCATGCCGAACTAGCGTGGCTCTTTAATTGTATTACTCCGCTAAATTGGCTAGAGCGCATGATTCAGTTTAAGGAAAAAGCGCTTAAACAAGGAGAAAATGTCAATGTGGGGCTTTTAGATTATCCAGTCCTGATGGCAGCGGATATTTTGCTCTATCAGGCAGATTATGTACCTGTGGGTGAGGATCAAAAACAACATTTAGAGCTAACCCGTGATATTGCCGTGAGGATTAACGATCAATTTGGCAATAAAACTCATCCTGTGTTCAAGCTTCCGAATCCGTTAATTCGCAAAGAAGGAGCAAGGGTCATGAGTCTAATCGATGGTAATAGTAAAATGTCTAAATCCGATCCTTCGGACTTCAGTAGAATTCATTTATTAGATAATCCTGATGCGATCGCTAAGAAAATTAAAAAATGTAAAACCGATGCCGAACGAGGCTTAGAGTTTGATAATCCTAATCGCCCTGAATCTCATAATCTACTCTCTCTTTACATGATCCTTGCAGGTAAAACCAAGGAACAAGTTATCTCTGAATGCGAGACTATGCGAGGCTGGGGAGACTTTAAGCCCTTACTAATTGAAACTATAATTGCTACTTTGCAACCTATACAAACTAAATATGCTGAAGTCATTAATGAGTCAGGCTATTTAGATCAGGTTTTGGCAAATGGAAGAGAAAAAGCGGCGGAAATTGCCTTTGATACGCTGAAATCTGTAAAATCTGCTATGGGTTTTTTAATCTAATTTTCTACTCAGGACAAGAACGCACAGGTAGGATGGGGCTGAACCGTCGATATTCAGAAAGATATTGTTCTAATTCCATAAATTTAGCTAAATTGAGGCGGTAATAAATCCACCGTCCTTCTTGCCTCGATTTAACTAAACCCGCATCTTTTAAGGTTTTTAGGTGAAAGGATAATTTCGATTGACTAATATTATCTAGTTGCTCGCATAAATCACAAACACACATTTCCTGCGATCGCAAAAGCTCCAAAATTTTAATCCGTAAAGGTTCTGATAGAGCTTGAAATCCGATCGCGATCGCTGAAGCTCCTATAACAGTGGCTGACATTAAGTTTTGAGGTGTAGTTCGAGTTACCTAATCTTAGACTAATTAACCTTGGGTCATGCAACCATATTTCATTTCCCAGAGTCTGAGTAAAGATAAAAGCAATAAAAATAAAAAATCAGATTATGCCTAAATTTACCCCTTTATTCATGCTCTTAATTATGAGTTTAGCTATCAATAGTAAAGCGATCGCTCAAGTTCCCATTGAAACCACCGAGCCTGATAATTCTCCCATTCGGCCTAATCCCACCCAACCAAGAAGAGTAATTTTACCTAATCCTAATCCCAGCACAGGCACAATATCCGCAGGACAAAGATTTTCTTGTCAAAGTCAAAACGGACAATATACGGTGATGTATCAGCCTAAAAGTCAATCTGGACAGTTTTATGCTTGGGCTGTACCTGCACTGATGGGTGGTGGTTGGTCGCCCGAACGTCGCTGCAATGAAATTAGTCGCCGTCTCGAACAATATCGTCCTGATGGTTTAGTAGAATTGCGATCGGGTATCGAAAATGGCTATAACGTTATTTGTGCCACCACCGATCAAAATGGAGCCTGTCGGATTGTATTAACTGTGCCTGTCGGTGCCGATCCTAATAGTATTCGCGATCGCGTATTTTCCAATTTAACTACTGCCGATAGTGGACAGACAACTGTGGGTGTTAATACTTATGTTCAGGGCGATCGCTCTTCTAGCTTAGGTAGTTTTGGTGGCTTATTTTCTGCTAAACCTCAAACTAATTTCCGTAATGATGGCATCGATCTTAAACCTTTTCTAGATCGTAATGATGGCGGAACGGGGGCAAATTTAAAAACTACAGAGAACTTAAAATTTAACCCAAATCGGTTTTAATAGGCGCGAATTGCTGGTAGTGCTAATCTCTGCTGGGCTAAATCTTGGTTTTATTATTTCTAGCCATAAGTAATCTATGCCTAGCATATAGTTCACAAAATATAGATAATCCTAAAGTAGGAGAAAACTCAAAAGGTACGGGTTCAATGGAGTCAAAACCTCTATAATAGATGGGGCAAACACAATGTTTCAGAATCATGACTAATACGATTAAGCACTCTAAAGTTGAAGCACTTAAGCTGAAGAGCAACTATCTAAGATTTCCCATTAGCTCTGAATTAAGTGATGGCAATAGCTTTTTTAGTCAAGATGGTATCCAAATTCTCAAGTTTCATGGTTCCTATCAGCAAAAAGATCGAGACTTAGAGAAAGCTAAAGCCAAAGGTGAAGAGCCAGACTATAGCATGATGCTACGGACTCGCAGTCCTGGGGGATTTGTGCCTTGGCAGTTATATTTGGCATTGGATCAGTTGTGCGATCGCTACGGAAATCACACACTACGCACCACCACGCGTCAAGGTTTTCAAATCCACTGTATTCTCAAGCAAGATCTGAAAACTGTAATTGCCGATATTGTCAAAAATATGGGTTCCACCGTTGGAGCCTGCGGCGATATTAACCGTAATGTCATGGCACCTGTTGCCCCTTATAAAAATCAGCCTGAGTATCAAATTGCCCAAGAATATGCCGTTAAAATAGCTGACCTTTTAGCTCCCCAAGCTGGCTCCTATTATGATCTATGGCTAGATGGAGAGGTGGCAGTTAGTTCTTTGCCCGTAGAATCAGCAGAAGTTACCCAAGCCCGATCGCAACATGGGCAAGGTAAGGTTGATACCAATACCACGGATAGCTCTGAGCCGATCTATGGCACTCAGTTTATGCCTCGCAAATTTAAAGTGGCGATCGCTGTGCCGGGAGATAATTCTGTAGACTTATTTACCAATGATTTATCTTTAGTGGTAATTACCGATCATAATCATCAACTCCAAGGCTTTAATGTCTATGTGGGCGGGGGTTTAGGGCGCAGCCACAATAACGATGCGACAATTGTTCGCCTTGCCGATAGTATTGGGTTTGTGCCAGTTGAGGATATTTATGAACTAATTAAAGGTGTAGTGGCTGTGCAAAGGGATCATGGCGATCGCTACAACCGCCGTCATGCCAGATTTAAGTATCTATTAAATGAATGGGGTGTGGATAAATTTAAGGAGGTTTTACTCGATTATTATCCTACGCCTCTTAAAGCTCCAAAAGCTTTACCTGAATGGGAATACGAAGATTATTTGGGTTGGAACGAGCAAGGTGATGGTAAATACTTCTTGGGTATATCCATTGAAAACGGCAGAGTTATTGATAAAGAAGGCTTACATCTAAAAACTGCCCTTAGGGAAATTACCGAAGCCTTTCATCTACCCATCTATCTCACCCCTAATCACAATCTCTTATTTACAGAAATTCCTGCGATCGCCAAAGCTGATATCCAAGGAATTTTAGATCGGTGTGGAGTGCTATCTCCAGACAAAATCGATCCGCTTACCCGCTACTCTATGGCTTGTCCCGCCTTTCCTACCTGTGGCTTGGCAATTGCAGAGGCAGAAAGAGCCTTACCTAGTGTGATTGAACGCTTAAGAGTTTTACTTGATCGCATGGGTTTAGGCAATGAAAAATTTATTACCCGTATGACTGGTTGCCCCAATGGTTGCGCTCGTCCTTATATGGCAGAACTAGGTTTTGTGGGTAGTGTTTTTAATGAGTATCAAGTCTGGCTCGGCGGCAACTTTAATTCCACCCGCTTGGCACAACCTTATATTCAACGCCTACATATAGATAAACTAGAGGAATTTTTAGAACCCCTATTTGCTTACTTTAAGAGCGATCGCCTAGATAGCAATGAAGGATTTGGAGATTTTTGCGATCGCATGGGCTTTGATCAACTCAGGGAATTTAGTGCTAACTATGTATCTCCTGCCAAATCAAAGGATTCTAAAGATCAAAGACACCGCATTACCCTCTCCACTTCAGTCTATGAGCAACTACGAGCTAGTTCTAACAGCCATAATAAATCTATGAAGGAATTAGTAGAATCGGCGATCGCTAGTTATTTATCGGAGAATTGGGTTTAAAACCTTGTCCTTCAGGACGACTTTATATTCTGCTTTAACAACCAGTAGAACCAATCTTATTCTAGAATAAGTTACCTAAGATTTAAGTTAACCATGTTAGTCCTAGAAGCTAAGTTAAAAGGTAAGGCAGAGCAGTACACATCAATCGACGATGCAATTCGTACTGCTCTGTTTTGTCGTAACAAGGCTTTGCGGTATTGGATGGATAACGAGAAAGTAACTGGCTACGACCTTAATAAACAGATG
>CASBQR010000084.1 GCA_949127865.1 Synechococcales cyanobacterium PMM_0082 | reverse complement strand
TCTCAGGAGCATTATCACGACGAATTCTAGAAGCATCTTCGTGAAAAGAAATATCTAAAACCGAGTGCATGCGGACGGCATTAGGAACTGTCTGAAGTGAAGTATTGTTGGATTTTAGGTGAGATATAGCTAGTTTTTATACAGAAAATTAAAAATTGTTTTTGTAGGGGTGGCTGCTAAGTGAGAATATAGTTTAAAGCATTAAGTTAAGTTAAACAAACGGTAAATAAACATGGCTGTGGCAACCCAATCCTTAGAACAACTTTGCATTAACTCAATTCGATTTCTGGCTATAGATGCTGTAGAAAAGGCTAAGTCTGGACATCCCGGATTGCCAATGGGTGCAGCGCCTATGGCTTTTGTTCTGTTTGATCAATTTTTAAAATTTAATCCCAAAAATCCTAAGTGGGTTGATCGCGATCGCTTTGTTCTATCGGCGGGACATGGCTGTATGTTGCAATATGCGCTCCTTCACCTCACAGGCTATGACAGCGTACCTCTAGA
This sequence comes from Synechococcales cyanobacterium PMM_0082, assembly GCA_949127865.1. GTDB lineage: Bacteria > Cyanobacteriota > Cyanobacteriia > Pseudanabaenales > Pseudanabaenaceae > PCC-7502. Next base: position 4,330 of record CASBQR010000084.1, on the reverse strand, counting down.
AGAAATTAAGCAATTCCGTCAATGGGGCAGTAAAACCCCTGGACATCCTGAAAACTTTGTAACAACTGGGATTGAAGTGACCACAGGTCCTTTGGGGCAAGGTGTGGGTAATGCTGTGGGCTTGGCGATCGCTGAGGCACATTTAGCTGCCAGATTTAATAAGCCTGGTCACAACATTGTTGATCATTATACCTATGTGATATTGGGCGATGGTTGCAACATGGAAGGTATTGCTTCTGAGGCTGCTTCCTTGGGCGGTCACCTGAAGCTAGGTAAACTGATCATGATGTATGACAGTAACAGTATCTCGATTGATGGCAGCACTGACCTTGCTTTCACTGAAAATGTCGGTATGCGCTATGAGGCATACGGTTGGCAAGTTTTATATGTGGCTGATGGTAACAATGACCTAGATGCAATTGCTAAAGCGATCGCCGAAGCAAAAGCTGAAACTACCAAACCCACAATCATTATCGTTACCACTGTCATAGGCTATGGCTCTCCCAAAAAAGCGGGAACGGCTGGTGTCCATGGTGCCATGCTCGGTACAGATGAAGTTGCTGCCACCCGCGCCAACTTGGGCTGGGAATACGAACCCTTTGTAGTGCCTGAAGATGCCTATACTCGTTTTCATAAAGCTATTACCAAAGGTGCAGATGCCGAAGCTGAATGGAATGCTCGCTATGCCGCTTATAAACTTGCCTATCCTACAGAAGCTGCTGAGTATGATCGCATCATGGCAGGAGAATTACCCACAGGCTGGGAAGACTCCTTGGCACCAGTTTTAGAAATGGAGAAATCCACTCGGTTACTTTCTGAAGCTTGCTTAAATGCACTTTCTAAAGCATTACCAGAATTCCTCGGCGGTTCGGCTGACCTCGCTCACTCCAACATGACCTATGTTAAAGGCTCACCTGATTTCCAACCTGGTTCCTACGAAGGTCGCAACTTCCGTTTTGGCGTGCGCGAACATGGCATGGGTGCAATCCTCAACGGTATGGGCTTGCATGGTGGTTTAATTCCTTACGGTGCTACCTTTTTGGTATTTGCTGACTATATGCGTGGTGCCATTCGTTTATCGGCATTATCTGAAGTTGGTGTGATTTACATCATGACCCATGATTCCATTGCTTTGGGTGAAGATGGTCCTACGCACCAGCCCGTAGAAACCATTGCTTCATTACGGGCAATTCCTGATTTAATCGTACTTCGCCCTGGGGATGCCAAGGAAACTGTAGGTTCCTACGAAGTAGCGATCGCTAACCGCAAACGCTCTACTCTATTAGCATTCACCCGTCAAAATGTGAAGAATCTTCCTGGCACTTCGGTTGAAGGTACTAAAAAAGGCGGATATGCGATCGTGGAAGCTGAAAACCCTGATTTAATCTTAATCGCCACTGGTTCTGAACTGGAACTAGCAACCAAAGCGGCTGATATCTTTAAATCCGAAGGAAAGTCGGTGCGTGTAGTTTCTATGCCTTCGTGGGAACTATTTGAAGGGCAAACCCAAGAGTATAAAGATTCCGTACTTGCTCCTAGCTGTAAAAAACGGGTATCGGTAGAAGCTGGTTCGACTATGGGTTGGCACAAATACGTTGGTTCTGACGGGGCTGTAATCGGCATTGATACCTTCGGCGCTTCGGCTCCGGGTAACATCTGTTATGAGAAGTTCGGTTTCACCGTTGATAACGTTGTTGCTACTGCTCGTAAAGTCTTAGGCTAATCCCATTAAGTTCTATTTTAGTTAGCTAATTTATTAAATCGTTGGAGTCAGATTTTTTCTGGCTCTTTCTGTTTTTACTATGAATTTGAAATAATAATCGCATTTACAAATCACCTTAGAGGTTTAGAGAATATTTAATATGCGTATAGTTTTCTTTGGTACACCTCAGTTTGCAGTTCCGACTTTACAGAGATTATTAAGTTCATCAGAATATGAAGTGGTTGGTGTAGTTACGCAGCCTGATGCTAAAAGAGGACGAGGTAATCAACTTACTCCTTCGCCTGTCAAAGCGATCGCCCATGCACATAATCCGAATATCCCGATCTGGTCACCCGATCGCCTCAAAAAAGATGCTGATATCCTCACCGCCTTAGCCAATTCCCATGCCGATGTATTTGTGGTGGTGGCATACGGACAAATTCTCTCGCAGGCAATTTTGGATATGCCAAAGTACGGCTGTATTAACGTCCATGGTTCGCTTTTACCTAAATATCGGGGTGCGGCTCCAATTCAATGGGCGATCGCTAATGGGGAAAAGATTCTAGGCATTACGACGATGCAAATGGATGCGGGGATAGATACGGGCGATATGTTGCTTAAAGCCAGCTTAGAAGTGACACCCGAAGATCAGGCGGAAAGTTTAAGCCAAAAATTAGCAGACCTAGGGGCTAATCTCTTAATTGAAACCTTACAAAACTTAGATCAGATCACTCCCATTTCCCAAGATCATAGCCAATTTACCTACGCTTCGACTATTCCTAAGGAACTATGGCATCTAGATTGGACAAAATCAGCGATCGCTTTACATAATCAAATTCGAGGATTTTATCCCAATTGCTACACCACCTATCAAGAGCAACGACTCAAAATCACAGCAACAGAAGTAAGTACAAGAATTTATGATAATTCCTGTTCGGCTGGAACGGTTTACTTAATCGAAAAAAATATTGGGTTTACGGTCGTAACTGGGGATGGTTTACTTCTAATTAAAGAAATTCAACCAGCGGGGAAGCGATCGCAATCAGGATGGGACTTTGCCAATAATAAATGGGGCGATAAAACTGGTGAGATTTTAATCTGAACTGAAGAGATGAATCTTTTTAGAGACACTTTAGGAACTGGCACAGGCGATCGCTAATCAACTCAAAATATCTCTGATACTAGATTTCAGTGATTTGGAAATCAAAAAATGAAAAAGAATTTAGATATTGGAACTCCTTTATTATATTGTCTTAGGAAAGGAGCAGTCGTTGGTGGAGCTATTGGTGCAATAGGAGGAGTCCCACTTGGATTATTTATAGCGCCAGCTCTTATAGGACTGAACATGGGCGCGGGCAGCAATTACTTGTTGACAGCAACGTGGGTCTTTTTTTCGGTAGCAACCTCTGGAGTATTCTGTGGAGCCTGCCTTGGTCTGGGTTTTTGGCTACTATGGGTAATTTGGAAACTTTTTTCGATGACGGCGATGACGGCTTTAAGAAAAACTAGAAAAAGGTAATAATTACAATATGAGAACTGGCACAGGCGATCGCTAATAAATCGCAAATATCCTAAATAATAAATTTCAACAAAGAAGTCGTCACTAACAGAAAAATCATGAAATTACTAACTCTAGCCTTAATTTTAGCTACTTATCACTTATTTCCTAGTCCAACCGCAGCTTTGGATAATGAATGTCTTATGCGCCGAGCCGATGGGACTATTGTTAATTTGGGTAAGCTTTGTGGCACTCCAATTAAGCCTGAAAATCCGCAACCGACTCCAGCTAAACCAATTAAAGAGCCGATTAAAGAACCAATTAAAGAGGCTACTACTGATAATTGCTCTAAATCAAAGATCGCTAATTATATTGCTAGTATTTCCACTGAAATTGATAGGGTCGGCTTTGAAGCATTGGTGAAATGCAAAGGTAAGTCAGTTCCAGCCTTGATCGAAGCTTCGACAAAGTTTGCAAAAACGGAAAATTTTAGCAGCCTAATTCCTATGCTACTTGCCCTCCAGAAGATTGGTAAAGAGGCAGTACCAGCTTTGATCGTAAAGACGAAGGATTCCGATCCTAAGGTTCGAATTTTTGCGATCACTATGTTAAGTGCAATTATAGATAGTAAAGATACCATACCTAGTCTGATTAATGCTGTTAAGGACTCCAATCAGAAAGTAAGCCTTGCGGCAATTAATGCCTTGATTATCAGGAAACAATTGGGAGAAAATGCTCAGAATGTATTGCCTACTCTAATTACTTTGCTTCAGAGTCCTAATGATACTAATCGATATGAGGTAATTGATGCCCTTAGTAAAATTGGCAAACCTAGTGTTCCTATCTTAATAACCATTCTTAAAAATAGCGATCGTAAGTATGGCTTGAATGATCGCAGGAGTGCTATCTTCGGTCTTAGGGATATAGGTAAAGATGCGTATGAGGCAATTCCTGCCTTAACCGATGCTCTCAAAGATCCAGATAAAACCATAAGATACACAGCAGAAGATACACTGAATGAAATTAGGAAACGATGAAAGATAATAATTTCAACTAATTTTTGCTTAGTTACTTAAAATGCAGCTTAAAATTTGGAAAGCTCAGGAAAATGATTTAGAAGCCATACAAAC
>CASBQR010000083.1 GCA_949127865.1 Synechococcales cyanobacterium PMM_0082 | reverse complement strand
TCAGTTTATAAGGGCAATCAGTACCAAATCAACCTAAACTAGTATTAGGTGAATGTCTGACTAATGGTGATCAAAGCAAATAAGATGAAACAAAAATCATTTTTTGGCGGTCTGGCGATCGCAGCGATTGTATTATCAATATTGAGCTTAGCTGCCGTCACAAAGGTATTTAGTGCCAATCCCCAAAATTTAGTCACTAACCTTCAGCCCCAAGCTGCCCAATTTTTACCCAAGAGATCGCCCCTAGTAGCTTCATTTCTATTTAATCCTGAAGATTTGAGCCTAGCGGCAAAACTAGCAACAAAAGTAGACGATCGCCGTAATTTTAATCAAGAACTAAGTAAGTTAAAAACCCAGCTTCAGCAAACTTGGCACCTAAACTACGATCAAGACCTTAAACCTTGGATTGGGAAAGAAGCCACCTTTGCGGTAACTGCAACAGATTTAGATCGAGATCCCAGCAACGGCTTACAACCTGGATACCTGATCGCCCTTGCTACAGAAAAACCAGATTTAGCGCAGAAGTATTTGGAACGATTTTGGCAAAAGCAAGCACAGACAGGAGCAGACCTCACTTTTGAACAGTATCAAGGCGTATCTTTAGTCTCTACGCAGCCTTCTGCTGAGGATTCAGATGATTTTTCCTTAAAAGCGATCGCCAATGCCAGAGTTGGGAAATTTATTCTCTTTGCCAATGAGCCAAGTGTAATCCGCAATGCCATTAATAATCTACAAGTTCCCAATTTAGCTTTAGCTAGCAGTCCTGAATATCAAAATAGTCTTAAACAATTTACAAATCAAGGATGGGCGATCGCCTACCTCAACCCCAGTGAAATTATCGGATTAGCAATAGACTACTCCACTAAGGATGATTTACCCGTAACCTTGACCATGGGCTTTAAGTCCAGTGACTTGGGTATAAAAGTAGAAACTATTCTAGCCCTGAGTGCAAAATCATCATTGATCCCATCTAATCCTAATGCAGGCATTGACATCCTCAAATACATCCAAGGAGGTAGTTCCGTTATCATCGGCAATGACTTAGCCCAAACCATCAAAAGTATTACCCAAAGCGATCGCCCAGGACATCTATTTTTACAACAGGCGATCGCCAACCTAAAACCAAGTATTGACTTTACCCTGACTCCAGAAACTTTAAGTTGGATTACAGATCAATATGCGATCGCCATACCTGCAAGTGCCAGCACCGAGACCAAAGACTCTAATTGGCTATCCAGTTGGTTACTAGTGGTGGAAAATAAAAATCCTGAACAAGCCATCTCAGCCCTGACCCAACTAGATCAAGATGCTCGAACTAAATCCAAATTTACGGTAGGGGAAATCTTTAGCAATAAGCAACCTGTAACCCTGTGGACAAAACTTAATCCCAGTGCTACCAATAGAACCGTAACTGGAACAGTGTCCCTTGCCCATACGTCAATAGAGAAATATGTACTATTTTCAAATTCAGTAAGTAATATTGAAAATGCGCTAAGTAATACATCTATTTTAGAAACTGATCTCGTATTTAAAGCGATCGCCAATGCTATTGGTACCCAAAATGGACTCGTTTACCTAAATTCCCATGAATTACATAACCTCTTAACCTTGCAACCAGCCCTAAATATTTTCCAAAATCGGATTCAAAGTCTAGCGATCGCTAATACTAAAATTACATCAAGTTCAGATACAACTTTTTTAAATGGACAAATGATCTTAAACTGGGCAACAAATAAGTCTTAACTGGTTTCGTTAATTTAATTAAGACTAATATTTTGCCTAATCCAATGGATTTACGCTAAAAGCAAGAAACCTTAGATAAAATTTGAGTGGTACAAATAGACCAACATTGGTTAGTATGTAACTACTCCCACGATAACAAAGATAGGAGAATTAAGTAGCGTGCAGTACTTGGCGGAACTCAAAAAAGAAAAGGCATTTGTTGGTGTAAAAACAGAAGTTAAACTTTTAGCTAGAAACACCTCTGACAACAATTGGCAAAGCATTAGCAACGATGAAACTGTTCCCGTTCCCGATAGTAACCAAGCAAGAGATCTTAAAGATGGTCAGATGGTCTTGGTGGATATTAATAACAATAAAAATATCCAAAGTATCCAAGACGCGTCCAAACGTCTAGTACTCCTATTGCAAAACTTCTCTCGCCTCCAAGATAAATTCAAACAAGGCGAAGAAGAAATTGAGCAGTGGAAGCAATCCCTAAACTACCAAAGTCAAGAACTCCATCGGCGTGAAGTCGAACTTGCAGATCGTGAGCAAGAACTAGAACAAATAGATATTAGACGCAAAGAAGCTGAAGAATCTCAAACTATTGCCCAACGCGATCGCCTCGAAGTTGACCGATTACGTCAAGAGCTAGAAATTCAAAGGCGAGAATTTGATGCTGAATCCGCCGTTATCACCCAAGAGCAAGGAGACTATCTCAAGGATATAACTACCCGCATCTCCAATTTTTTTATAGGTACGGACTTTTTATATCATCAGATTGGCTCCTGTTTAGATACTCTATGCAGCCGCCAAGAAATATTAAACGGATTTTGGCAACACTTAGAAGCTATTCGGCACCTACAAACAGATTTAGCCAGTGAAACTCAAGAGCTTAACTATAGCAAACAACAAATCCAGCAAACCCAATCCCGAGTTATAGATTTTCAGGCTGAATTGAAAGCAGAGCAAAATTTAGTAGCTGCTAAGGAAACAACTACTGCCGTCCTGCGATCGCAAATTGATTCTCAACAACGCTTGGCTGCTCAAATCAGTAATTTAATCGCTGGTTATGGTGGCACCATTTTAGAAGTCCTTAATCCTGCCGAAGTTAAGCGACTAGAGGAAATGTCAACGGACGATTTAGAAATGGAAATAACTAAACTTCAGCATGAGTTTGATAAAGGTGCTGCCGCAGTTGGTGAGCAGGAAGATGAACTAGCCGCCCTAGAAGGAGATATTGCTGACATTCAAATCCAAATTGACAATGCCAGTGGCGCTGAACGCTTTGAACTAGAAAGCTCCAAAGAATTAGCCCAAGAAAACTATGACTTTCTAGAAGCTAGTGTATCTGGGATGCGAGAAAATATGTTGGAACGCCAAGCTATTCTCAATCAACAAAAAGCCATTCTTGATCGCCGTCAAGGCATAGACACCAGTGACAATCCCGCTAAAAAACTCATGCCTATTCTCGCTGCCATTGAAGCCGATAAACTCACACAAGAATCTAAACTTAAAGAAACCAACTACGAGCTTGAAAATGCCAAAGCAATCTATAGGCAAAAGCAAGAAGCTTTTAATCGACTTTCCTTTGAATATGAAAAGCAAAAACAAGAACTTGACCAAGCTGAGATTGCTTTAAGAGATAAAGTCAGTCTAAACACAGAAATTAGCACAAATCAAAAAATCCTCCAACCCGTCCAAGACATTATTGATTTATTGCGCCAACAAATGGAAGCAATTGTGAGTGAAGCCAATCAAGCTCAAACCGAAGAAGCTCCTCAACAGTTAATTGAGAACCTCAAACAAATGATCAACATCCTTGTCCCCAATTAAATCGATTATTAATCTTAAGATCAGTTTTAACTTCTGGCTAAAAGAACTAGATTTATGTCCTCAACTAAATCGCGCACCTATCATGATCCTGTCCACGGGGCAATTACTCTAAATGGATCTGATCCAGTCGAGGCACTATTAATCAATTTAATCGATACCCCAGAGTTCCAAAGACTAAGGCGGATTCGGCAACTAGATACAGCTAATTTAACTTTCCATAGTGGCGAAGGTTCAAGATTTACCCACTCCCTTGGGGTTATGGCTTTGACTAGACGGGCATTTGATTATTTATCTCAACAGCACTCTAATCTTAAAGTTCACCGCAGTATAGTCCTCGTTGCCGCTTTGTTACACGATATTGGGCATGGGGCATTTAGCCATGCTGGGGAAGAAATATTTGGCAGTCAACACGAAGTTTGGACAATCAAACTAATCAAGGAATCTGGAATAAATAATATTCTTAAAAAATTTGACTCTGAATTACCAACATATCTAGAACAGGTTTTTACAAAAAAATATCCCGTTCCGATTATTTCCCAGTTAGTTTCTAGTCAAATAGATTGCGATCGCCTAGATTATCTGCAAAGAGATGGATATTTTACAGGGGCGCAGTATGGACATTTGGATATGGATCGAATTCTTATGGCAATGAACTATGATCCAGATTCTCAGAACTTAGTGATTACCCAAAAAGGATTAGTAGCGATCGAGCATTATTTAACTGTGCGCTACTTTATGTATGTGCAGGTATATAACCATCCTAAAAATTTGGCAGCGAGATTTGGGTTAGGCAAAATTTTTGAGCGGGCTCGGGAATTATTAGCACAAACCAAAATTCAAGCAGATCCAACAGTCACAGCTTGGCTAACTCAAAACCCTCAAACCCTAGATATTAAAGACTACTTAGCAGCAGATGACACTGTATTTATGTATCACGTTCATCTGTGGCAAAATCACGAAGACAAAATCTTAGCCGATCTATGTCGCCGCATCCAAGATCGAGACTTATTTAAGGGTAGCGATATTACTAATATTGAAAATCGAGAAGCATATATTCAAAATTGGCAAAAAAAATTAGAACAGGTCGGACTTGATCCCAGATATTACTGTGGTGTCCGAGTAGCTCTAACTAAGGGTTATACCTTATATCAGCAAGGGATTGAAGTTAAAACTGATCATGGGTTACAAGAAATTAGCCAGCTTTCACCATTAATTAAGACTTTATCTCAACCAATCCGAAAGGCATGGCTTATTCATCCCAAACTTACCAACTAGATTTAGTGACACCGGGTAAAAGTCCTTGGTGTGCCATTTCTCTGAGTACGTGACGAGATAGACCAAAATCTCTATAATAACCACGGGGTCTACCTGTTAACCAGCAACGGTTTCTGAGTCTAGTTGGCGCACTATTACGAGGTAGTTGTTGTAGTTCTCGGTGTAGCGTCACTCGTTCTTGTTGAGATAGTGTTAGATCGGATAATTGATCTTTTAGAGTTGCCCGTTTAGTTGCATATTTCTCTACTAACTTGTTGCGCTTTTTTTCGCGCTCGATCATGCTTTTCTTAGCCATGTTTAGTTTAAAGCTTTAATTATGACAGTCCACTATCTTAACTAATTTTTGAGATTAGATCAAACTTTTTTTAGCAATTCAGCAATTCTAATTTTGTGGGCATGCAAGATTAGGGCACTGGTTCCGTTACGTGGGCAACTTTTAATTACATAATTTATTGAATTTCTATTCCTAAGCAAAAAATATTTGATGAAAATATAGGCTTTTTAAGGTTAGCTGATGAGTTTAACTGCTATGTCGTAATATTTATAGGCAATTAACGGCTATTTCTCGGGAAACATGGAATTAATTACAGTTCTCAAAAGTAGAAAGTTACTATCATTATTATTATTAGGATTTTCGTCAGGCTTACCTTTATTTCTAACTGGTCGTACCCTACAAGTTTGGCTGACAGAGGCAGGTGTAGATTTAGGTGTGATTGGCTGGCTTAGCTTAGTAAGGTTGCCCTATACCCTGAAATTTTTATGGTCGCCATTTTTGGATCGATTTGTCCCTCCTTTTCTGGGGCGCAGAAGGGGCTGGCTAGTGATCACCCAAGTTGGTTTAATGATAGCGATCGCCTGGATGTCATTACAGAATCCCAAACAAGCTCTAAATATTTTGGCGATTAATGCTTTGATTATTGCGTTTTTAAGTGCAACTCAAGATATTGCGGGTGATGCCTATCGTACAGATGTTTTGGCACCTGAGGAGTTGGGATTAGGGGCTTCTACTTGGATTTTGGGCTATCGGGTGGCAATTTTGACTACAAGCTCCGTGGCATTAGTACTAGCAGAAGATTTACCATGGTCGGTAATTTATTTATTAATGGCTGTACTCATGGGTGTAGGAATTATAGCTGCCTTTTTTGCGCCTGAACCTATTGATCAAGAGCGATCGCCCGATTCATTAGTTGATGCTATTTATCTACCCTTTCGAGAATTTTTTCAGCGTAAAGGCATAATCCTTGGAGCTACAGTCCTAACTTTTATTTTGCTCTACAAATTTGGTGATGCCTTACTGGGCAATATGGCAACTCCATTTTTAGTTGATATTGGCTTTACCAAAAAAGTAATTGGTGCCATTCAAGGCGGTTGGGGGTTTGTATCAACTACAGTTGGAGTGGTTTTAGGCGGAGCAATTTTAACTAAAATTGGACTTAATCGAGCTTTGTGGGTGGTGGGCATATCCCAAGCCTTAAGTAATGCTAGTTATTTGGGATTATCTTTAATTGGTAAAAATGAGACGGCTTTATTAGGCGTAATCAGTATTGAAAACCTCTGTGCAGGCATGGTGGCATCGGTATTTGTGGCGTATTTGATGAGTCTGTGCAACCCCAAATTTTCGGCTACACAATTTGCACTGCTCTCAAGCTTAATGGCAGCAGGTAATGATATTCTGTCTGCGCCTGCTGGGGAATTAGTCAAGGTCTTAGGGTGGTCAAGCTTTTTTGCCAGTACGATCGCCTTTTCTATCCCTGGAATGCTTTTATTATTTTTAGTTGCTCCTTGGTCTGAGCGATCGCCAAGCTCTTAGTGCAGATTAAAAAATAACCAGAAAAAAAGCTGTAAATCAAGGGTATTCTTGCAGAAGCATGATAGTTGTTCAAAATATCTGGAAAAGTAATTGATCGTAGCAGCATTAGGCTTAGATGTAGGGCGAAAACGGATTGGGGTAGCAGGATGCGATCGCACAGGTTTAATTGCCCATGGCATCACAACTATTATCCGTAAATCTTGGGATCAAGACATGGCAGCACTACAGGAACTTATAGTCATACGAGAAGTGAATGTATTAGTTGTGGGACTTCCGTTCAATATGGATGGCAGTATTGGCTATCAAGCAAAGCAAGTTCAAAAATTTGCCTATGGTGCCGCTAAACACCTAGGACTAGATTTGGAATTTATGGATGAGCGACTAACTTCCTTTGAAGCAGAGCAAATGATGCAGAATGCAGGAATTTCGCCGAGAGAGAATAAGGCATTGATAGATCGCAAAGCTGCCGCCCTAATTTTGCAGCAATGGTTAGAAGCCAGAAGGCATAAGCCAAAATAAAAAACTCTCTGGCAGTTAAATCGGATTAAATAAATCAGATTAAAGCAGAGAGTCCATGAATTTGCGTAGCTTAAGTGGTGCAATTACATCATGCCACCCATTCCGCCCATGCCACCCATACCGCCCATACCACCCATGTCAGGGGCAGCGCCTTTCTTCTCAGGCTTATCAACTACTAAAACTTCAGTAGTCAAAACCATACCAGCAACAGAAGCAGCATTTTGAATAGCAGAACGAACAACCTTGGCAGGGTCAATAATTCCCTTAGCAATCATGTCAACAAATTCGCCGTTAAGAGCATCAAAACCAAAGTTAAACTCTAGTTCCTTCACTTTCTCAACGATTACTGTGCCTTCTAGTCCAGCGTTATCAGCAATTTGACGCAAAGGAGCTTCTAGAGCTTTAGCAATAATGCTGACACCGATCGCTTCTTCAGGTTCTAGTCCAGCTTTAATTGCATCTAAGGATTTAATTAAGTGAACTAATGTAGCTCCACCACCAGGAACAATTCCTTCTTCAACTGCGGCACGGGTTGCATTTAATGCATCTTCAATGCGAAGTTTGCGATCTTTAAGTTCGGTTTCAGTGGCAGCTCCAACCTTGATTACGGCTACTCCACCTGCAAGTTTAGCAAGGCGTTCTTGGAGCTTTTCTTTATCGTATTCAGAATCAGTTAGGTCTAATTCCTTGCGAATTTGGGCAATACGCTTATCAATATTTGCCTTATTTTCACTATCAGCTACGATTGTGGTTTTTTCTTTGGTGATTGTGATTTTACGAGCAGTACCTAGCATTTCTAGGGTAGCTGTATCAAGACTTAAGCCCATTTCTTCGGCAATGACTTGACCATTGGTTAAAACAGCAAGATCTTGAAGCATGGCTTTACGGCGATCGCCAAATCCAGGAGCCTTAATTGCCGCAACATTCAAAGCACCACGCAGTTTATTCACAACCAAGGTTGCTAGAGCCTCGCCTTCGACATCTTCAGCAATAATGACTAAAGGTGAGCCAGAACGAGCGACTTTTTCCAAAACAGGAACTAGGTCTTGAATGACATTAATTTTTTTGTCAGTGATTAAAAGCTTGGCATTTTCAAACTCGGCGATCATGCGCTCTGAATCGGTCACGAAGTAAGGAGAAGTATAACCACGATCAAACTGCATCCCTTCTACTACTTCTAGTTCCGTAGTTAAAGATTTAGATTCTTCGACGGTAATAACGCCATCTTTACCAACTTTATGCATAGCATTGGCAATCATTTCGCCAACTTCGGTATCGTTACCAGCAGAGACAGTCGCAACTTGAGCGATCGCATCTCCAGTTACGGGCTTAGCACTAGCGGCAATGACTTCAACTAACTTGGCAACCGCTTTTTCAATACCCTTACGAATACTCACAGGATTTGCACCCGCCGCCACATTTTTTAACCCTTCACGGATCATTGCTTGAGCTAAAACTGTCGCACTGGTAGTGCCGTCTCCAGCCACATCATTGGTTTTAGAGGCAACTTCACGAATTAATTGCGCTCCAGCATTTTCTAGAGGATCTTCCAGTTCAATTTCCTTGGCAATAGTTACACCATCATTCACAATTTGGGGTGCGCCATATTTCTTTTCTAGAACTACGTTACGTCCCTTTGGTCCAAGAGTAACCCGCACTGCATCAGCAAGGGCATTTACGCCACGTTCAAGGGCACGTCTTGATTCTTCGTCAAATACAACTTTCTTAGCCATGATTTTCTCTTTAGTACTGAATTTAAGTGAAATAATTTAAGTCTATGAATTTGGATCGGTTAATTATTTTGATTAATTATTCAACGATCGCTAAAATATCTTTTTCGACAACAAGTAGATAATCCGAACCATCAACTTTGATTTCATTTCCTGAATACTTGGAATATAAAACCTTGTCGCCAACTTTAACTTCTAAAGCAATGCGATCGCCTTTGCTATTACGAGTACCTACTCCCACCGCAGTTACCTCACCAATTTGGGACTTTTCTTTAGCTGTGTCAGGTAAGAAAATTCCACCAGATGTTTTTTCTTCTTTGGCAACGATCTTAATTAAAATGCGATCGCCCAATGGTTTGAGCGCACTTGCCTGTACCGTCAATGAAGCCACTATGACTAATCCTCCATGAATTAAACTTTGAATTTTGGGGTAATCAGTGATTTAGCACTCTACCTCATTGAGTGCCAATATACTGCAAAATCCTTAGCTCCCTAGATCGGCTTTCCGTACCAAAAAAAAGGACTTAGTTTCGATCTAAGCCCTTCGGATGAATTAATTTATTTTGAACTTGTTGAAAAGATTATAAGTTTGATCCGAAAGTCTCCCCAAAATTCTATACATGTAGAAAATACAAATTAAGATTTAGCTAACACTTGCCAGTTGAGCATTATTCTCTATTAAAATCTCTTGTAATTCACTAGAATCAACGGTTTCATTCTCTACCAACATTTCGGCAATTTTATCTAGGATCAGCCGATTTTGGACTAGAACGGTTCGGGCGGTTCGGTAAGCATTTTCTACTAGAATATTGACCTCTTGATCAATTAGGGCTGCGGTTTCTTCAGAAAAGTCACGCTCGGTAGCAATATCTCTACCCAAAAACATATTATTATTAGCCCGACCCAAAGCTACAGGACCTAGTTTTTCGCTCATTCCAAATCTGGTAATCATTTGACGAGCAATTTGCGAAACCTGTTGTAAGTCACTAGAAGCCCCTGTCGTTACTTCCTCTTCGCCAAACACAATCTCTTCTGCTAATCGTCCACCCAAAGCTACAGCCATTTGATTTTGCAGATAGGAACGACTTTGCATTCTTTCTTCACTGGGTAGAAACCAAGTTAATCCTCCCGCACGACCACGGGGAATAATTGTGACTTTCTGAACAGGATCGTAATCGGGCATCAAAGCACCAACCAGAGCATGACCAGCTTCATGATAAGCCACTAATTTTTTGCGCTTGTCACTCATCACTCGATCTTTCTTTTCAGGTCCTACTAACACCCGATCCACAGCATCGTTAATCTCATCCATCGAGATTTCAGTGAGGTTGCGACGGGCAGCGAGAATTGCCGCTTCATTTAACAAGTTAGCTAAATCGGCACCTGTAAATCCTGGTGTGCGGCGGGCAATTTTTTCAAGATCAACATCTTGCCCAATGGTTTTACCTTTAGCATGGACACCCAAAATTTCTAAACGTCCCGCAAAATCTGGACGATCTACTACCACTTGGCGATCAAATCTACCCGGACGGAGTAAAGCTGAGTCTAAAACATCGGGACGGTTGGTTGCCGCAATAATAATGATGCCTGTATTACCTTCAAATCCATCCATTTCCGTGAGGAGTTGGTTTAGGGTTTGTTCACGCTCATCATTACCACCGCCTAGTCCTGCTCCTCTTTGGCGACCAACGGCATCAATTTCATCGATAAATACGATACAGGGGGCATTAGTTTTTGCCTGTTCAAATAAATCACGAACTCTGGAGGCACCTACCCCAACAAACATTTCTACGAACTCTGAACCAGAAATGCTAAAGAATGGTACGCCTGCTTCCCCTGCCACCGCCCTTGCTAGTAAGGTTTTGCCAGTACCAGGAGGTCCAACTAATAGCACGCCTTTGGGGATTTTGGCACCGACGGCTGTGAAGCGATCGCTATTTTTAAGAAAATCTACAACTTCTGTTAATTCTAATTTTGCTTGCTCAATTCCAGCAACATCAGCAAAGGTAACTTGAGTTTGTGGCTCCATTTGCACTCTGGCTTTAGACTTACCAAAGTTCATCGCCTGACTACCAGGTCCTGATTGAGCACGGCGCAGTAAAAAGAATAAGCCAACTAATAGCAGTACAGGCAAGAAAAAGCTAGTTAGAGTTTGCAAGAATGCACCATCATTACGACGGGGGGCTACATCTAGTTCTATGCCATTATCGGTAATAGTTTTAATAAAATCTGGGTCGTTGGGAAGATTAACCCTAACTTTTTTATTGCCATTTGTGCCACCAGGAATAGTTGCCTCGGCATAGGTGCGATCGCTACTTAAGGTTACCCGAGAAACACCCTGTTTGCTTTCGATAGCTTCTATGAGCTGACTATAACGCCACTGCTCTTGGGGTTGAGGTTGATTATCAATTAGGGCAGTACCCAAGGTAATAACGACAATTCCTAGCAGTGCATACAAGCCTATATTCTTCCATTTTTTATTACTGTTCTTATCTTTCACCGCTCATGCTCCATTCAAAGGAAAATATTTTATTACATTATATTAACCTAATAGAATTACCAGTGGGGTCTCTTTACTAGCCTAACCTATCGACTTAAAGCATTAAGAAATTGCTGCATTTGCCCGATCAAAGATGGCTTTTTACCTGTGGCTTTACCCATAATGCGATTTAGATCGTCACCAACGGGTCTTTCTGTACCTTCATGAATTAGTTCCATTTTTGGACTTTGATCTGGATTTCCGCCTACATTTTTCTCCTGCCACACTTGCCAAAGCTGGGGATAGCACCGCCATACTGCTCCACCATCTACGGGCTGAATATAATAGCTAATTTCAAACACGCTTAAAAAGCGATCGCGCATTCTTCTAGCCGCTAACCCTAATCCCACTTCACTATTTTCTAATTTAGGATTGAGCATGACAAAGGGGCGATCGCCAATCAGAGGTAATAGTTTCTCGATGCCATCTACCTCGACTGACGTGGGGGATATTAACAAAAATGCCTGAGATTCTGGACGAGCAGCAGCCCTACCCTCATTCACGCCCCGCATGGAAATATTTCGCAAAATGTCCGATTCAGCCCAATCTCGTTTAGCCAAGGCAGCCGTTCCCGCGTCAGCAAATAAAGCTTGCCAAGTTTGACCATATTTTTCTGTAAAGGCTTGGGCAAAAGCTAGGGCGGTCGGGAGTTGTGCCAATTCAGGAAAGCGCATATCAATTTGCACACGCATACAACCTGCATTAATCGCATTCATGGTGGCAGCGATCGCCTGTTCAGTAGCATCTTCTAAGGTATCAGGTAATTTAATCAT
>CASBQR010000082.1 GCA_949127865.1 Synechococcales cyanobacterium PMM_0082 | reverse complement strand
GTCCTAAATTCTTGCTCATTTTGATCAATGTAATTTGAAATATTGGAGAGAGCTATTTGAATGAACAAGTTTTTTTGCGACTGGGTAATTGGCTCACTTTCTAAACGCTCTTCAAATTTCCTTCTCAAGAAATCAGGGTTATTTAATAAGAGTTTTTTAATATTGCTAAATATCCTAAAATATTCATCAAGTCGATCTATTAGAAATTGTATTGAAGATTTAAATGATTCTCTAATATGTTTTGTTCTGACAACTAAATGAGCAATAAATTCTGCTATCAAAGGATCACTGATCTCAGTTATTGGGAGATCATTATTAGTCAATCTTAGATTTTGTATAAGCCCACAGTATTCTCCTTCTAAAGATGTAATGACATCATCAGCACTAACTTCATTTATGCCCCCATAAAAATTCTGTTCGGCAATTATACTTTTCGTATTTGGTTCAAATGTTTTTCCCCCTTTACGGCAAGCCCAAACATATACTTCATCCCCATTGACTCTACTAGCAAATCCATCTATTAAAAATTTGGGTATTATGTGTTGCTTTTTGCCAGCCATATGAATATATTTTGTGATTGACGATTTCTACTACGTTAGCACTTAAAATTTTGAGAATTTAATTAATCTGCTACACTAACAAAACCTAAAACTAGATAGATTTCATTACGGAAACGAGAATCCTCAAGAAGTAGAACCAAAGTCTTCATAGAGTAAGAGTTACAGCACTTTGGTCTCAAACCTGCCACAAATCAGGGATGATCGCCTCTGGATGACATCCGTCAAATTGGCTTATAACTATTAAAAACCTTGAAGAACGACTTAAATCTATGTCTAATGAACACAACTGGCTATCAGAACTAAGAATTAAGGATTCAGACTTCTTAACTTTTAACTCTCACGGTATTGACTACTCCTGCAAATATAAAAACTTCAAGTCAAACTTTAGTCGCAATATAGAGAGATCGATAAGTGATACATTAACTAAATTCATGAGGGAGTGTAATGATAGTGTTAATGTCGGTAGCAATTCTTGGAAAGATGGAATACCTTGTGAACTCTTACAAGATGGGATAGAGAAAAAAGGAAAGATTAGACTTAAAGTTATTATTGAGTTTATACCTGATGAGGTTGAGGTAATTCAAGGTGTTGAGGGTATTACTGATAAGCGATCGCCACTTGATGATATTCGACAAATTAACTTGTAATATAATCATGACAATCAATACTACTATACCAAACCTCAGAGAACTACCTTCTTCTTTACCTCTTGAAGGAGCAGTTAAACTAGAACTTGAAGAAGGCATTCCTATTTTTAGAGCTTCTTTATTAGTTCAAGATCGGATCGAGCAGTTACTATTCAAGCAGAAAGGTAGTAGTTTAAGTAATGACGAAGAAAGAGAACTTGATAGCTATGAAGAAATAGATGACTATTTAGGCTTTGTCAATCGCACTATTCGTAATACTATTCAACAACGATAATGAAGGATGCTGTTCGGTTACGGGCAAATCATCTTTGCGAATATTGTCATGCTTCTGAACAATGGCAGTATGTGCAATTTACCGTAGATCATATTGTTCCTTTAACCAAAGGAGGCATTGATAAATTAGAGAATCTGGCATTAGCTTGCTTTCACTGTAATCGCCAAAAATCTAATAAAATCTCTGGAACTGATCCGCAAAGTGGAAAAAATACCCCGCTTTTTAATCCACGTTGTGATGTCTGGAAAGATCATTTCACTTGGTCTTCTGACTCTTTACAAATGATTGGACTAACAGCTATAGGTAGAGCAACTATAAATGCTTTGAACTGTAATAGAGAAAGGCTACTATTAATCAAGGCAAGCGATCGCTCAGTAAATAGACATCCACCAATTAATGACCCTATTCAAGTTCTGTAATTCCCCTTGATGATATTCGACAAAACAACTAATGGATAAAACCCCACGCATTCCAATTCCACCCGAAGTTAGGGAATATGTATTTGCGCGCGATCGCTATCTATGTCAAAGTTGCGGCAAAAATCAAACTCAGTCAAAACTCACGGTCGATCATATTATTGCTTTAGCGATCGGAGGAACTAACGACTTAAGCAACTTACAAACTCTATGTTCTAACTGCAATAGACATAAGTATGATAAACGCGATCCAAGATTCCAACGCCGTTATAGTGATTGAGGAGTCTTAAAGATAAGATTTAAGCAAAACATTTAAAAGGAAATTAATCTACGTCTAATGAATCCGACTGGCGATCGGAACTAAAAATTAAGGATTCAGACTTCTTAACCTTTAACGCTCAGGGTATTAATTACTCCTACAAATATAAAAACTTTAAGTCCAATTTTAGCCGCAATATAGAAAAATCTGTAAATGATCCATTAATTCGTTCATTTTATAAGGCATAGAATCTCAAATAGACTTAGCTTAAAGAACTTTGGTTCGCTCCCAAGGTTGAGGCTCAAGAATTTGGGTTGAGATATTATTTTCAGTAAAAAGCGATCGCAACGTGTCAGTACTACCTTCTGTTTTAAGAATATTAACTAATAAGCCTGAATAGCTAAGATCGCCGCCAGCAGCAGTTGGGATTATGAATTTGGGCTGAAGCCATTGAGCAGCTTGGATCGCACTCTGTTGTCCTTTAATCACTGTGCCAATCAATGGTAACTTCAAATCAACAGTTGGTGTTATTACCACATCAATTGGTGCAAATTCTCGGATTGCTGAGGAATGATACCCATGTGGTTCATAATAAACAGAAGTTCCATCCACTAAATCACGCAGGATATATCCATTCTCAAAATTGTTTGGTCCAGTGGGCGCTCCAATTACCGCTTGAATTTCCAATAAATCAGGAATTCTAAATACTTCTCCATGAGCCAGAGCCGTTACTTCTGTGTAGCCGAGACTATTCACTAGTTTTGCCGCACTTGGTGAACCAACTACAGGAATTGCGTGATTCAGTTGTTTTAATGTAGGTGGGTGGGCGTGATCTTCTAAACCCTGTGATAGTAAGATTAAGTCGATATTCTCTGGGATTTGGTGAGGTGTTCGGCGATCGGCTTTAAAAAACCATGCAGCATTACCAAACATCAAGGAACCAACTAACCAAGGATCAAGTAATATCCGCTTACCCGCCATCTCAATCAGCCAAGAGTTACTATCCAGCCATGTCAAATACATAATTTTTTATTTTGAAGATGTTATAGAATACATTGTAACGAATTATTTACAATTATTAGGAAAGCTATTCGTAAAGCCTTGAGGGTATGACATCGTAAATCCAATCACATAATGAGTCTCCTAATAAAACAGAAAAAATATGTATAAAAGAATCTGTCAACCAATTTTGTTGTCAATCCCTTTAGTTCTTGGAAGTTGGTTTAATTTTCCCGATATCTCATTTGCCCAAACTATTGAACCCGAACAAGCAACCCTAAATGCTGGGAAGCCCTTGCTTACAGGGCAAGATGGGCGATATATTGGCAAAATTCTTATTAATGCATCTGCGGAAAAAGCTTGGGAAGTTCTCACGGATTATAACCACTTCTCTAAGTTCTTACCATCTGTTACTTCGGTTAAAATCTTAGAAAGCAAAGGCAATCAGAAAGTCTATGAACAGGTGAATACCGTCCAAGTTCTGGTTTTTACCCAAACCAGTAAAGTCACGATCGCCGCAACCGAGACTATTCCCTCCCTAATAACTTTCCAATTGCAAAGTGGAGATAGCCTTAAATCCCTGCAAGGTTCTTGGCAGATCGAACCTATATCCACCAATCAAATCTTAGTCACAAATCAGGTGAATGTTGAACCCATTGCCTCTATGCCAAGGGATATATTCTTTGGTATTTACAGTGAGAATTTAACAAAAACCCTAGCTGCCTTAAAGCAAGAGACCGAAAGGCGATCGCAAGGCAAGTGATTCCTATTAATAAACTTAACAGAACTCTATGAAACAATCTTAATGTTGATCCACGATAATCGGATTCTGGATGCTGCCGATCTCACTGTCTATATGGAAGATGCTAGTAAAAGCTAATCCTAAGCCTAATTAAAATATTAAATTAATAGCGATCGCCACTGCAACTAACAAAGATTGAAAGACATAAAAAGCACCAACAACTTGAGTTTCTTTCCAACCACTTAACTCCAAGTGATGATGAAAAGGAGCCATTTTAAATAATCTTTTACCCACACCTTCTTCATCCTTAGTAGCTTTGTAATAACCAACTTGGAGAATTACAGTAATTGCTTCCCAGATAAAAATTGCGCCAACAATTAATAAACCCCATAGCATATTGCCCAGAATTGCCGCAGCCGCGATCGCTCCTCCTAAAGCCAGAGAACCCGTATCACCCATAAATACACGGGCAGGATTGCGATTATGCCAAAGAAATCCTAAATAGCTACCACTCATACAAATACAAAAAATCACTAATTCAGGGTTCGGAGCTAGTAGGCAGCCTATACCCATCAGAGCGATCGCCCCCGTACCACCCGCCAAGCCATCCAAGCCATCCGTTAGATTAGTAGCATTACTAGCCCCTAACAGCACAAAGGCAGCTAATGGGAAAAACAAAATTCCTAAAGGTAAAACCAAAGAAAATGGCAAATTAACAACAGTATTCTCAGGATGGGTAAATCCAACCCAAATACAGAAACCGATAGTAAAAATTGCCTGTAAAGCCAGCTTAGTTTTTGGTGAAATTCCCTTATTCGACTTGTATCTTAAAATTTGCCAATCATCTAGCCAACCTACAAGTCCAAACCCCAAGGTTAGAAGGCAAGCAGCTACAACATCAGGATTAAAGCCAGACGCTATCAAAGCTATAGCCACACCCACTGGCACCACAAAAACACCTCCCATAGTTGGAGTTCCGCCCTTTTTGAGGTGAGCTTGAGGTCCATCTTCTCTGATGACTTGCCCAGCTTTAAGTTGCTGCAAAATTGGCACAAGCAAATATCCAGCACTAACTACGCCCGCCACAGCAGAGGTTAGTAATAAAAGCTGAATAGCAGATAATGAAACAGAAGCCAGCAGTAAAACCACAATTAAAGCAAATACTGATAATTGTGTTCCCGAAGGAAAGCTAGCAATCGGGCTAGAAATTTGTGAATCTGGCTCTGGATTTGACATCATAGGTGATAAATAACCTTAGTCTAAATCTTCTTCATCGTCAGCACCCCTATCCTCTTCCTCTTCTTCCTCTTCAAGGTAGCTGGCATCATCTCCAACTATCAATTCTTGCAAATCCTCTACGTCCTCTCTATAGTCAAAAGCATTTGATTCACGAGCAATGAGGCGACCTGTAGATGCAAGCCAGTCTAGAATAGAAATCTGTTGTGTTGAAGAAATTATAGCCGCAGGTTTATTTCTTGGTTCAGTTCTCAGAGAAGGATTGTTCATTACGTCTTTAAAATTTGCAAATTAGCACTCAGTAAACTTAACATAATTCAAGCTAAAAATTATATTGACATTACCTAAGTTTGCAGTACAATGACAAAGCTCTAGCAATGGGGGAGTGGCGGAATGGTAGACGCTGCGGACTTAAAATCCGTTGACCTTATAAGTCGTGAGGGTTCAAGTCCCTCTTCCCCCATCAACAATTTATAGTTTTCAGTTTAGAAGAAATTAATGAGCTTTCAAGCTTATTCAGATTGAATTTAAGCGAATAACACAAATATTCTTAACTTAAAAATCATATCTACATCTACGAATAAATCTATTGTCTTTACAGCATCAACCTGTATTGATTTTTAAGATTATTTGAGTTGGAACATATTTGTAAGAAATAGTAACTAAATTTGTAAATCCATATAGAATCTTGGTTAGAATTTTATGTATTATTT
>CASBQR010000081.1 GCA_949127865.1 Synechococcales cyanobacterium PMM_0082 | reverse complement strand
TTTGACTTTTAAGTTGCCCATAAATTACCTAAGCTAAAAATTTTCAACGAAGTTATAGGCTTTTCAAGATTTTCTATTGCGCCTATTCTCAATAGCATGAGTGAAATTGATGCAAATTTTCCATAATGAGAATTGCTGAGAAATCGAGGGTCTTCTTGCGGATGAAATATGGATAATGTATAATTAGATGTATAAAGTGTGTACAGGGGGGTTTTAAGCATGACTGTTACATCTCATCAAGTGGTTGCTGCTTATACACTTTGTTTTGATTCTACACTTTACACCAGTCCAATATTAGACCTATTACTTGCCAATATACCTGAAGAATGGCAATTTGATCTAAGACTCGGTTTACAAGAAGCACTTATTAACGCTGCCAAACATGGAAATAATCTGGATAAGTCTCGAAAGGTGACAATAGATTTTTTCATGGCATCAGAATCCTATCACTGGATTGTTAAAGATCAAGGTTTAGAGGCTAAATTTTTCCCTGAATCCCAACCTCCCTGCCTTGAATCTGAATGTGGTAGAGGCATATACATAATGCATCAAGTTTTTGACCATGTTTTTTGGAACAAGCATGAACGACAACTCCATCTTTGTAAGCAGATTAATCCACACTTAGTTAATAACGCTGTGTATAGTTCCACTTTGCAAGTAGCCTGTTAACCTTATTTGTTAGACCAATTCCAAGCGTGCTGCACAATTTGACTAAGATCTGCATATTGAGGCTGCCATCCTAATATTTCCCTTGCCCGATCGCTACTGCCAACCAACATCGGTGGATCTCCCGCACGGCGATCGCTAATTACAACTTTGATTGGTTTTTGCGTAATTTTTTTCGCAGTTTCAATTACTTCCTTAACTGAATAACCATTGCCATTACCTAAGTTAAAAGCAGTGCTGGCTCCACCTTTGAGTAAATACTCTAAACCTAAAACATGGGCATCAGCTAAATCAGTAACATGGATATAGTCTCTAATACAAGTACCGTCAGGGGTGGAATAATCAGAACCAAATACAGAAATATGATCTCTTTGTCCCAGGGCAGTTTCTAGAATTAGTGGAATTAAATGGGTTTCGGGATTGTGATCTTCTCCCATTCTGCCTTCTGGATCAGCCCCAGCCGCATTGAAATAACGAAATGCCACGGACTTAAAATCATAGGCACTATTAAAATCCGCTAATATTTGCTCCACCATTAACTTACTCATGCCATAGGGGTTAATCGGACTTTGGGGATGGCTTTCAGGAATGGGAATTTGCTGCGGTTCCCCGTAGGTAGCACAGGTAGAGGAAAACACAAAATGCTTAATATTTGCCTCTAGCATTGCCTCAAGCAAAGTTAAAGTTCCAACTACATTATTCCTATAGTATTTAGCAGGATTAGTGACAGATTCTCCCACATAGGCATAGGCAGCAAAATGCATAACCGCATTGATATTGTGAACAGTAAAAATCTGATCTAATAAATGGCGATCGCTTGTATCTCCCACAATTAATTCGGCTTTAAGTACTTCTTCGACAATTTTGCGGTGTCCATACACCAAATTATCTAGTACCAATACTTCATACCCAGCATTTTGTAATGCCAAAACCCCATGACAGCCTATGTATCCTGCTCCACCTGTGACTAGTATTTTAGTTTTTGAATTCATATTTTGATTGATAAGCTGAAGATTTTATAGAAATCGCCGTAATTAACCGTGGGATATAAGGCGGGTGAGCGTAGCGAACAAACTACTTTGTGGGGTACAATTAAGATAGCAAATAAGAACAACCATTTGCGTGTTGAAACTTTCTAGTGCAGTGAAATTCTGGCTAAACTCTAAACGATACCTAGTATGGCAGTTGGTAGTCAATGGTAAATAAAGCAGAAAGTGGAGCGTACCATATCTTTTCAGGCTTAGTAATGGACTCAGAAAGCAAACAAAATTAAAAGTAGCCATGATTGCAATACCTCCTGTGTAAGTAGTTGTTTTGAATGGGCAGGGGTGCTTTGACTACGCCCTTAAGGTTCAGAATATGGACTCTTAAAGAATCCTACTTGCTTTAGCCGTGGAAGTGTCAAGAGGAAATAAATGGCTTTTCATGCTCAACTACAAATACATTGGCGTAGAGGTGAGCAATAACTTCCTGCCCCTGTTGAGTTAAAGATAAATAGTACAATGCATCCTTAATAAATGGATGAACACTACTCCAGTAAAATTTAGGATAATCACGCCGTAAGTCCCCAGAATGGTTATATCCCAAAATTTTATTTACGCCTGTTTCTTCAAACTCATAGTACAATGCCCCTATTTTTTTTAGGTACCTAGGGTCACTAAGTTGTCCAATTAAATCTGCTGCCCGTACCAAGCCTCGATAGCTAGAGGTATCTTGATGATCGCTACTGGTAGGGACAGGAAAACGTGTTAATTCAATATTATCAATAATAGTTGTGGCATTAATAAGACTATGCCCACCAAATCTTTCAGATATAAATAGCTTGCCACGATCAACGTGATAGGGAGTTAAGCTGGCATCTGAAGCCCCAAGAGGTAGATCTACTAAGCAGTTATCAATTCCCGTAGCATATCTTCCACCGTGATCTTGTCTGCATACTCCTTTAACATAGCCAATATCATGGCACACCAAGGAAATAATAAAATGAAGCCAATCTTCTGGGGATACTTTGCCTTCACGAATATGCTTACCTCTTAAAATTTCCTGTCCAACTAAGGTAACTAAAATTGTATGCTCAACATTGTGATATAGAGCATCACTATTGGCGATATTTTCTAATGCCATACTCCCTGCCCAAGCAATAATTTCAGCGTAGTTATGTTTATAACCGCCATAGGATCGGCTGTATCCCATGG
Organism: Synechococcales cyanobacterium PMM_0082; assembly: GCA_949127865.1. GTDB lineage: Bacteria > Cyanobacteriota > Cyanobacteriia > Pseudanabaenales > Pseudanabaenaceae > PCC-7502. The sequence continues at coordinate 5,554 of CASBQR010000081.1, read as the reverse complement.
TCAGTTGCCTTACAAAGTCATCAATTAGAAGTGCAGTGGCATTAAACATATTTTTTAGCTAGGCAATGAGCTAGATTAATAGACCTATAATAATTTAATTGTTTTTAGAATTCAGTAGTTTTTAAAAATATGGCGATCGCTACAGATAAAACAGTCGCCACAAAGCTGTAATGTATCTGGTAATGGTCTTAGGTGAGCGATCGCATTGGAAGGCAAGAAAAAAGCCCTAATCAACATTTATTTTTTAATTTGCTGATTCAAAAGTATTTAGTTTAAGGCTGCTAAACGCTTAACCGAAAGATCAATATGTTCTTGTGCTGCTTCACAGCCAATAAATCTACGACCTAAGGATAAAGCGGCAACTCCAGTCGAAGCTGAACCAGTGAAAGGATCAAATACTAAATCATCAGGTTTCGTACTGGCTCGTAGGCAACGGGAAATTAGCTCTATGGGCTTTTGAGTTGGATGTTTACCGAAAAGCTTTTCAGACTTAGCTGGAACTGATATTTTCCATACATTTTTCATTTGGCGATCGCCATTTTCCGCCTTCATATCCTCGTAATTAAAAGTATAGAAATCCTTACCCTTTCTTGCTTTTGTTGCCCAAATTATTAGTTCTGTAGAGTGGGTAAAGGTGCGACAGCCTAGATTTGGTGGTGGGGCTGGCTTTTCCCAAATAATATCGTTGAGAATACGGAATCCAATCTGCTGCATAGCAAATCCCACCGAAGGATAGACATGAAAAGTCCCTGTAACCCAAATAGTTCCAGTCGGCTTGAGCAGTCGGTAACAGGCAGCTAACCAAGTTTTGTTAAATTCATGATCTAACTCTACTCCTTGACTGCGATCCCATTCTCCCTTATTCACCTTAACCATGCGTCCAGAGATGCAGGTAACACCATCATTAGAGAGGTTATAGGGTGGATCAGTCCAAATGCAGTCTATGCTCTCCGCAGGAAGTTCAGCCATTAACTCTAAACTATCGCCGTGATATAAGGTAGATGAACGATCCTGAGACTGCCAAGCTATATTTGGGCTATTTTGAGGCATAGAATTTCTTGATCTCTTCGTCCAAAATAAAATACTAGTAAAAAGAGAGATTAGCATTTAGACTTTCACAAAGCGAGTAAAACCTGATCTTGAAACCTAAAACCACCCAAATAATTGGACAAAAGATAAGTACTTGGCTTGATGATCAGGCGATCGCTGCTTGGGTATTTTTAGCACCTGCACTCATAGTTTTAGGAATATTTGTCGTATTTCCCATGGTTTACATGGTTTATCTAAGCGTGACCGATGGGTACTTAACCCTTGCTGGAGTGCGTTGGGTCGGGTTAAATAACTACGTCAGATTACTCAAAAATCCTGATTTCTGGCAAATTCTAGGTAACACCATTTATTTTGCATTTTGGACATTAGTTCCCAGCGTAATTTTCCCCTTGGGCTTAGCAGTATTGTTAAATCGTAATTTTGTCGGTCGGGGTTTATGGCGATCGCTATTTTTTCTGCCCTCGGTAGTATCAATTGTCGCCGCAGGTTTAGGATGGCGATGGTTATTTCAGCCCGATGGCATTATTAATAGTATTTTGAGACTAAATCCACCTTTGGCGTGGTTTAACGATCCAAATTTAGCAATGACAGTATTAATCTTGCTCAGTATTTGGAAACAACTGGGATTTAATATGGTGGTATTTTTAGCAGGATTACAGGCAATTCCCCAAAGTCGCTATGAAGCCGCAGAGCTAGATGGAGCAGATGATCTAGCTCAGTTCTGGCATATTACACTACCTGGATTACGCCCTACGACTATTTTTATTGTGATCTCGACTGTGATCTTTACCTTTAGGAGCTTTGAGCAAGTTTATGTAGTTACAGGCGGGGGGCCTTTGAATGCCACCAATATTTTGGTTCACTATATCTATGAACAGGCATTTGGGATATTTGATTTTGGCTATGCGGCGGCGGCAGCAGTATTGATGTTAGTTGCAGTTTTAGGCTTAGTTTGGTTACAAATAAAAACCTCCAATTAATTTTATCAGGATTTTCGATGTCAATATTTCTTGCACTCTATCTAGCGGCGTTACCGATTCCCCATAAACTCGTTTCACCGAAAACCTGTGATGTGGTCAAAATAAACGACGGAGATACGATCAGAGTCTCCTGTCAAGGCAAAATTGATCGCATTCGGTTTTGTGGTATAGACTCCCCAGAAACTGCTAGAAGAGGAAAATCTGCTCAACCATACAGCGCCGAAGCTAAAAACTTGGTGAAACGATTGCTTCAAGGTGGCAAAGTTGAAGTTACTGAACTTGGACGCGATCGCTACGGGCGCATGATTGGAGAACTATTTGTGGGAACCACTTTTATCAATGCTGAAGTAGTTAAAGCGGGATTTGCCTACGAGTACAAGGCTTATTCAAAAACCTGCCCTCATAAAATTGAGATTGCCAAGGCTGAAGCGATCGCCCAAAGAAAAAAAGTTGGGATCTGGGACGGCGGCAATTATCAATTTCCGTGGGATTTCCGCAAAAGCAAATAGCTGGGATGGGGCTAATCTTAGACTCTAAATTACCCCCCTAGATCAGATATTTAACCAGTTATTTAAAAGGTGCCATGAACATTGTTGATAAAATAAAGAGACTTTCAATATAAGCTCAGAAAATTATGATGAATCCCTTTAGTAATATCGTCCAAAAAGCTTTTTATCTAGGTATGGGACTAGCATCAGTGGCAGGGGAAAAGGCTGGTTCCACCCTAACCGAATTAAAAGCTCAAGCTACCAAACTAGCCGAAGAGCTTGTGGAACGGGGAGAAATGAGTACAGATGAAGCCAAGCGATTTGTCGATGATATGATTCGCCAATCCCAAAAATCCCCAAATCAAATGAAAACAGCCGAGGATTTTTCTTCACCTCGGACTATTAATATTGATGACGATCAAGATTCGGAGTCAAGTTCTGAATCTGTCGATGAAGTTGAAGCTCTAAGGGCTAAGGTGCAAAAATTGCAAGATGAATTGCGGAAAATTCAGTAATGGCTACCGCTAATACTTTTAAGTCTATTCTGCTGCTCCTGCGCTGGGACAAGCCATCGGGACGCTTGATTCTGATGATTCCTGCTCTTTGGTCTTTACTTATAGCTGATAAATCCTTAAACCAACTGCCACCAATTGATTTACTTGGCGTAATTATTTTGGGTAGCTTGGCAACCAGTGCCGCAGGCTGTGTAGTTAACGACCTTTGGGATCGCGATCTAGATCCCTTGGTCGAACGCACTAAAAATCGTCCCCTAGCAGATCGATCGCTCTCAGTCAAAGTGGGAATTGGCGTTTTAATCCTATCAACTCTATGTGCATTTCTAGCAGCCGCTTATCTTAATCCTTTGAGCTTTGGTTTAGCTGTAGCTGCTGTGCCTGTAATTGCCATTTATCCTGCTTGCAAGCGCATTTTCCCCTTACCCCAGTTAGTTCTATCGATCGCTTGGGGTTTTGCTGTATTAATTCCTTGGGCAGCCGTCACCACCACTTTAAATAGCCAAACATGGATTTTATGGGGGGCAACTCTAACTTGGACAATGGGTTTTGATACGGTTTATGCCCTTAGCGATCGCCCCGATGATCTCAAAATTGGGATTAAATCCAGCGCCATCTTTTTTGGTAAGTATACTCCACAGGCAATTGGCACCTTTTTTCTGCTAACGGCAGGTTTACTAGCATGGTTGGGGGTGAGGATGGAATTAGGCTATTTTTATTTTGGTTGTTTGGCGATCGCCACAGGGATTTGGCTATGGCAGTACCTCAAAATTGCCACCCCCGAACCTGAAATCACCATATATCAAAGAATTTTTAAGCAAAATGTCTTAATTGGGTTTTTAGTACTATTGGGAATGTTGAGCAGTGAATTTAAAAACTTAAGTATTTGGTAATCTTTGACGCATAGCTAAATTTACAATTCTGTTACAATAGGCTCTAGTAAGTAATAAAAACTATGACTAACATTCAAGAAAAAATTCAAGAAGAGTTACAAATCGCCCGTGATGCTTGTGAAGTTAGCGGTACCAACTCTGTAGAATGTGCTGTAGCTTGGGAAACTGTAGAAGAATTGCAGTCCGAAGCTTCCCATAAAAGGCAGGATCATAATAAGAAGAACTCTCTAGAGAGATTCTGTGACGATAACCCCGAAGCGGCTGAGTGTCGCATTTACGAAGATTAGTACCCACCTAAACAACTCACTCCTATTACAGGAAATCCACTAGTTTAATTTTTGTCTGTGAGCTATATTTACAGACTTTTTTGTGGCTGCCAAATGGCATTAATAGTAGAAATAAGTAGGTCAATATCTTGATAATCTTCTTTCAGGATCGTTACATGTCCTAATTTGCGCCCTACCTTAGAGCTATTCTTGCCATACCAATGCACATAGCAATTCGGGAGTTGTTCTAACTGATGGCGAATTTTTTGATAATCTGATCCTCTATTTTCATAGCCTAAGAGATTAACCATAACTGCCACAGGCGATCGCATAGAAATATCACCTAAAGGTCTTTTGGTTACTATTCTGAGAAGTTGCTCAAATTGGGAAGTGTGACAAGCTTCAATGGTGTAATGTCCCGAATTGTGAGTACGAGGGGCAATTTCATTGACACTAACCTTGCCATCTGGGGTTAGAAAATATTCAATCCCCAATATCCCTACTGCATTTAGGCTATTAGCGATCGCTTTGGCAATATCTTGAACTTCATGAGCGATCGCATCCCTAATCCGAGCTGGAGCAATCACATCTGTACAAACTTGATTGACCTGATGAGTTTCGACTACAGAATAAACTAGACAGTCTCCCGTAACCGAGCGCGCAATAATTACAGCTAACTCCGATTTAAAATTTACTTTTTCTTCCACCAAAGCAGGCACTTTACCCATGCTCTGCCAAGCCTCTAGTAACTCTGATTCCGAACTAACAATCCTTGTGCCTTGACCATCATAGCCATTTCTGCGGGCTTTCAAAACCAAGGGATAGGCAAGGGGTTGCTTAATTAAATCAGTTTCTGTCTCAATGGGAAAAAACTGTGGGACTGGAATCCCATGCTCTTGAAGATAAGTTCTTTGGGTGTATTTATCAAGCAGAGGTTTAAGGGCATCAAGGCTAGGAATAAATTCTGTCCCAGATTTAGCTAGAGCATCTAATTTTTCTAAATCTACAAACTCATTCTCAAAAGTAATGACATCTGTAATTTTTGCTAATTCTGCGGTCGCCTCAACATCAGTAACTTCACCTAAAATCGTCATATCTGCCAAACTAGTTGCAGGATCGCTAGTATTTGCTGTTTGGATGACTATGGATATGTTCAAGGATTTGGCAGCGATCGCCATCATTGCCGCCAACTGTCCGCCGCCGATTATCCCTACCCTTTTCGTCAATATTTTTGCCTACTTAACTCATCTAACCCAAAATAACCGATTTACAGCCCTAACTATAAATAAATTCTAAATTCAGAGATTTTAAGTAGAAATGGCAAAGTAAGGTTAATAAATTTTATTTTTTGGTATTACTCAAACC
>CASBQR010000080.1 GCA_949127865.1 Synechococcales cyanobacterium PMM_0082 | reverse complement strand
CCTAAATACTTCTCTCTGTCAGTTAAATTTCGAGGCATTTTCTGTTGTCGTGAATAATTCAGGCTAGAGATCCATTAGTAGTAAATCATCTAAAAGATTATGGGATTTATGAGATGAAGGGGATTGAGGTTACAGCTTGGGGGATATTGGGATTGCTGTTTCTGCAAATTCCAGCTATAGGTTGGTTAGCTAATCCTGCTTATTGGTTATCTTGCATCCTTTTTGCCCGACAGAAATATAAGTTCTCAGCAATTACATCTCTAACCGCGATCGCAGTGGGATATGGAGGAACTCTCTCCGCATTTTGGTTTAAGTTGCCTAATGGTAGTAACCCCGACTCTGCATTGGCATTAAAGAAGTTGTTAGTTGGTTTCTGGATATGGCTGGCTGCCCCTGCCTTGCTAGCGTTGATTTCCCTATTTCTCCTAATGAAAATGCCCCGACATTTAAAAAAGCCAACTTAATCGATCTCAATTTGCGATTATGCAGGTTCGTATATAACTGGGGGGTTTCCCGTGACGACCTATACCAAAAACTTGGAATCCTATCACGGTCAAGTAGATGACATCTTTTTTTGGCTAAGTGGCTTAGCGATCGCATGTTCATATTTTATTACAGCTTGTTCGTAGTTGCACTTCTGCTTTTCATAGCTAGATTATTGAGTTGAGAGAAATGACTTCGTTAGATCTTTAGAAGTGAAAGACAAACACCTTTGACTAAAGAAAATTTGTAAAGAATTAATGCTTTCTTATACAACTCAATCATTATTGACACGTTTTCAAACGTTCCTATGCCATATTTTTTGTAGTATGACGACTAGCGGCGATCACTAGTGAGAAAATTAGTAACTTTACCTATCAACCTTGGAGATATGTGAAATGAAACCGATAAAGGTTAAAGAATAGAAAATTAAATAGAAAACCATCCACCTTAAAGCATTTCTTCTCAATAAGGTATTGCAATAGATAAAAATTATGCAGGAACGACAAACGATAATGGAAGTTTATAAAGATTCTGCCGCATCACTCTATGCCCGATCTCTGATCGAAGCCATTCTCGATCCACTCGTTATGATTAGCGCCGATGGCAAGATCACTGATGTCAATACGGCTACCGAGAAAGTAACTGGATGTTGTCGGCAAGAACTCGTAGGGAGCGATTTTTCCAATTATTTCACTGAGCCTGAAAAAGCCCGCCAAGGCTATCAGGAAGCCTATAGCAAGGGATTTGTTACCGATTATTCCCTAGTCATCCATCACAAGGATGGTCAACTCATGGATGTGCTTTATAACGCTAGTGTATATCGAAATGTAGTGGGTGAGGTCGAAGGAGTATTTGCTGTAGCTCGCGATGTCACCGAACGCAAGCTAGCAGAAGAACAACGAAAAACAGCCGCGCTCTATACGCGATCGCTGATCGAAGCCATTCTCGATCCACTGGTTATGATCAATGCCGATGGCAAGATCACTGATGTCAATACGGCTACTGAGAAAGTAACTGGATGTTCTCGGCAAGAACTGATTAGTAGCGATTTCTCCAATTATTTCACTGAAACGGAAAAAGCCCGTCAAAGTTATCAGGAAGCCTACAGCAAGGGATTCGTTACCGATTATCCCCTAGCCATCCGTCACAAGGATGGACAAGTCACGGATGTGCTTTACAACGCTAGCGTATATCGCAACGTGATGGGTGAGGTCGACGGAGTATTTGCTGTAGCTCGAGATGTCACCGAACGTAAGCTAGCAGAAGAACAACGAAAAACAGCCGCGCTCTATCCGCGATCGCTGATCGAAGCCATTCTCGATCCACTGGTTATGATCAATGCCGATGGCAAGATCACTGATGTCAACCCAGCTACGGAAAAAGCGACTGGATGTTCCCAATCAGAGCTGATCGGGAGCGATTTCTCCAATTATTTCACCGAACCTGCTAAAGCCCGTCAAAGCTATCTGGAAGTCTACGACAAGGGATTTGTGACTGATTATCCCCTAGCCATCCGACATAAGGATGGTCAACTTATGGATGTGATTTACAACGCCAGTGTATATCGTAATGAGGCGGGTGAGGTCGAAGGAGTATTTGCCGTAGCCCGCGATGTCACGGAGCGAAAGCTAGTAGAAGAACAATTGCGAGAGAAGGATGTGCTGATGCTCCGACAATCCCGTCTCGCTTCAATGGGCGAAATGATCGGCAATATCGCCCACCAGTGGCGACAGCCCCTCAATGCCCTAAGTTTAGTATTGGGGAACATCGAGATTACCCATCAAGAAAACCAGTTGACCGAAGAAGCTCTTGGTAAACTGATGGAAGATGGACAGAGACTAATTCGTCAGATGTCAGTCACGATCAATGACTTTCGCAATTTCTTCAAAACCAGAATTGACTCGGAAACTTTCAGTCTAGTTGAAGTTGCTCAAAGTGCGATCGCATTGGTCGATGCCAGCTTTCGCATTCATAACGTGATGTTGGAGTTGAAAGCCGATCAAGATGTTTTAGTTGATGGCTATCCGACTGAGTTTTCACAAGTGCTGCTCAATCTCCTAGCAAACGCCAAGGAATCGCTCACTAGCAGTCGTCGTAACACTCAAGGCAAAGTCAGTATCGAGATCGGACAGCAGGGTAATATGGCATGGGTGATAGTTCGCGATAATGGAGAAGGTATTTCGCCGCCCGTGATGGAAAAATTGTTTACCCCCTACTTTTCCACCAAAGACGGTGGCACGGGCATTGGACTCTACATGTCCAAGATGATCGTTGAACGCAAAATGCACGGAAAAATAATAGCCCAGAACGTGCATAGCGGCGCAGCGTTTCTTATAGAGATTCCATTGTCAACGCCGACTGAATCTTTGCTTTCTCCCATTGAAAATACTTTGACATAACATACTTTGACATAACAAAGAGAACTTTATGGTTACTGCGATCGCCGACAAAAATGACTTAGCCTATCTCAAAACCTTGAGTTTGCTTTATGTCGAAGATGACAATGACACCCGAGAGCAGCTCTCGCAGATGTTACGGCACTGGGTTAAAGTCGTGCATTCCGCCGAAAATGGTCTCCAAGGTTTGGATGAGTTCAAAAAAAATACTATAGATATTGTGGTGACCGATATCCAGATGCCGATCGTGAACGGGCTGAAGATGTGCGAAGTGATTCGAAAAATTAATTCGGTAGTCCCGATCGTAATTACAACAGCCTTCGAGGAACCAGACTATATGCGTCAATCCATTGAAGTTGGGGTAGATAAGTACATCACTAAACCAATCGACCCCAAACAGATCAAAGATGCGTTGCTCAAATGTGCCCGTATGCAGCGTGCCGAAGTTGCCTTACGGGAAGTTCAAGAACGATATCAAGTATTGTTCAAACTCACTAGTACTGCCATTGCCGTGACCAATCACATAAAACTTCGCGATGCTATGGGCTTTGCCAACATGGGCGGCATAGTGATCGATTGCAACGATGTCTTTATTAGGATACTCGGTCATCAGAACAAAGAAGATGTTTTGGGGCTCAGTATTTTTGAACTGACGGTCCCAATCGAGGGTGAATCTGAACGAAAACTGATCGAAACCGAACTGTTTGTCAATGGGTTCACCCGTGAATATGAAAAAACGCTCGTTCGATCGGATGGCAGTACTATACCTGTAATGGGGCAGTTAATCCTGCGCCGTTCTGAAAGTGGCGAAGCGATGGAAGTTTGGAGCGTAATGCACGACATCTCCGAGCGCAAGCTAGCGGAAGAAAAACTTAAGCTCAGTGCCAAAATCGTTGAAGCCAGCCCCAACGCTATCATGATTTCCGATGCAAACAACCTAATTTTGCTGGTCAATCCAGCCTTTACAGAGGTTTCAGGTTATTCGGAAGACGAGGCTAAGGGGCAGAACTCTCGCTTGCTGAAATCTGGACGGCACGATAATACGTATTATCAGGCGATTCAGAACAGTCTCGCTACTCAGGGACACTGGCAGGGTGAAATTTGGAACCGCCGTAAGAATGGAGAAATCTACCCAGAATGGCTTTCCATCAGTACAATCAAAACCTCAGATGGTAGCATTTCTCAGTATATTAGTATCTTTACCGACTTGACCATCTATAAAGCGGCTGAGGAGAAAATTCTCTATCAATCTCATTACGATGCGTTAACTAATCTCCCCAATCGTATTTTGATGTATGACCGAGCTTGTTTAGCACTGGCGGCAGCAACTCGAACCAATTCCAATTTAGTGCTGATGTTTATCGATCTCGACCAGTTCAAGAACATCAATGATTCGCTCGGTCATAATATCGGCGATCGCTATTTGCAGGAGATCGCTATCAGACTGTCTAACAATTTGCACGCCGATGATACGCTCTGCCGACAAGGCGGCGACGAGTTTATCGTGTTACTGCCAAATACTGATGCTGAAGGTGCAGCGCACATAGCAAAAAATTTGCTAGAACTGATCACACGACCATTTAATGTTGATGGTCGGCAACTACAACTGACCGCTAGCATTGGCATTGCCCAGTTTCCCGAAAATGGTACTGATTTTCATCGACTGTCGCAGAGTGCTGACTCGGCACTTTTCCGCGCCAAAGCGAATGGGCGCAACAACTTCCAGTTTTTCACTCAGCAGATGCACGATCGCGCCAATGAGGTGTTAGCCATTGAAAGTGCACTAAACCTCGCTATTGAAAAAAACGAAATCTTCCTATATTATCAACCCCTCATAGATGCTGTCACATCACGGATCATCGGGGTAGAAGCATTGATCCGCTGGCAGCATCCCGAATGGGGATTCGTTCCACCGAGTAAATTCATTCCCATCGCTGAAGATAGCGGACAGATTGGGAAGATTGGTGACTGGGTTCTACGCACTGCGTCTAAACAAAACGCCAATTGGCAAGCTGCAGGATTATCCATTGTGCCAGTAGCTGTCAATCTCTCAGTGGTACAGTTCCGTCAGTCTGATTTCTGCGAAGCAGTGCAAAATGCCCTATCCAGTAACGGACTTGATCCGACGATGATAGAACTCGAACTTACCGAAAGCATTACCATGGAGAATTCAGTCTTTGCAATCGATATGTTAGAGCGCTTACACGCAGCAGGGTTCGGACTTTCCATTGATGATTTTGGAACTGGATATTCGTCACTCGCCTATCTCAAACGTTTCAAGATCGACAAGTTAAAAATTGACCAGTCGTTTGTACGGGATATTAACAAGTCATCTCAGGATAATGCGATCGTCAGCGCTATTATCGACTTGGCAAAAAACCTCGGTTTTAAAACCATCGCTGAAGGTGTGGAAACTCAGCAACAAGTGGATTTCCTCCGAGATAATCATTGTGATGAATTTCAGGGATACTACTTTAGTAAGCCGTTGCCAGCTAAGGTATTTCAGGAGCTATTGGCTAAAGGGACAATCGAAGGTAAGTCCTATGATGGTTAAGTAATAGATTCTTCTTGCCAAAGTGGTTTGGTGATCGCATGTTCATATTCTATGGTGGCTTGCTAGTATTTGCACTTCTTCTTTTAGTTAGATTATTGAATTGAATATTTTAATGTGAAGTATAAGTAAGATTAGTTTGAGGCGATCGCCTAATCGCAAACTTGAGAAGATAATTGTTGAGGCGATCTCATTGACATTGAAAGAGAATCCCACCTCTAAATAATCTGTTGATGATTTATGGGTCTCAGTCTAATCAAGAGTTATTCAATTATCCTTGAAGAAAGTAGGCAAATCATGGCAAGTATCGAAATCATTGTCCGAGACGACCAAGGCAAGATTTTGCGTCAATCAGTGGATGAGGATGTAAAGCTATCATCTCTGAGTTTGAGAGGGGTAGAATCAGCAGTGGAAAGATG
>CASBQR010000079.1 GCA_949127865.1 Synechococcales cyanobacterium PMM_0082 | reverse complement strand
TTTTTCTTACTCAAAATATAGTATCAGGAAAAATTTTATTTCAATTATCTCCTTAAATTTTCTTCCTTTATTTTTATAGTGAGAAAAGAGTAGTTTATCTAGGATAGAAGTAATAAATAACGATTGGCAAAAGGTCAAAATATAATCAATGAAGACTCTTTTAGGATATACAAATCTAGTTGAAATTCATCGAGGAGACAATTCAATTGTATATCGAGGATGGCGATCGCATGACCAAAGTCAATCAGTAATTTTAAAAGTTCTTAATGCTGAGTATCCTTCCTCAGATCAACTTCGCAAATACAAACAGGAATATTATTTAACCAGCCAAATTATTTTACCTAGCTTGATCAATGCCTATGGCTTAGAAAAATGGCAAAGAACCCTAGTTATGATATTAGAGGACTTTGGGGCAGTTTGCCTAGAGCAGCAATTAGAGCAATGTCAGAGGTTTGGAGTATCTGAGTTCCTAGCGATCGCCATAAAAATTGCTGATGGGATTGGGCAACTGCACAGCCAGTCAATTATTCATAAAGATATAAATCCCTCTAATATAGTTCTCAATTCTGAAACTGGAGTTCTAAAACTAATAGATTTAGGCATTTCTACCCAATTTAGTCGTGAAAATCCTGTGCTCAAAACCCCAAGTATGGTGGAAGGAACTCTAGCCTATCTTTCCCCTGAACAAACAGGAAGAATGAATCGGTTTTTGGATTATCGCACTGATCTGTATTCCCTTGGCGTTACCTTTTATGAACTCCTAATTGGCAACGTTCCTTTCCCGACAAAAGATCCTATGGAATTACTGCACTGCCACATCGCTAGACAACCCCTGCCACCCCATCTTGTGAATCCAGAAATTCCAGAAGTTCTATCGTCAATGATCATGAAGTTGATGAGCAAGAATGCTGAAGATCGTTATCAAAGTGCTTGGGGGTTAAAGGCAGATTTAGAGAGTTGTCTGCGGCAATGGCAACAAACCGAAGCGATCGCCCCATTCGCCTTAAGTAAAAATGATATTTCTGATCGATTTCAGATTTCCCAAAAGCTCTATGGTAGGGAGCAGGAGATTGAAGTACTACTGACAGCATTTGATCGGGTAACTCAGGTAACTCAGGGAGAAGCAGGCCCTACTCAAAATAATAAAGGTATGGCTGAATTAATCTTAGTGGCAGGGTACTCGGGTATAGGTAAATCCGCTTTAGTTAGGGAACTCTATAAGCCCATTACGGCTAAACGGGGAAATTTTATTTCAGGAAAATTCGATCAGTTTCAACGCAATATTCCCTACTCAGCTTTGACCGCAGCTTTTGGTAGTATCATCAAGCAACTTTTAGGTGAACCTGAGGCGATCCTTGGACAATGGTGCGAACTGCTAACTGGAGCCTTGGGTACAAATGGTCAAGTCATAGTAGATGTTATTCCTGAGCTAGAGTTGATAATTGGTAAACAATCTGCTGTGCCTACCTTAGGAGCAAGTGAGTCCCAAAGTCGCTTTAATTTGGTTTTCTTGAAATTCATTCAAGTCCTATGTCGTATTGATCATCCCTTAGTCTTATTTATAGATGATATGCAGTGGGCAGATATGGCAACCCTCAACCTGCTGGAACGGATATTGGCAGAAGGACAGGTTAAGTATTTACTGGTAATCCTCGCCTATCGAGACAATGAGGTATCTGAAGATCATCCTTTTTCTGTAGCGATCGCCCAGTTAGAACGGAAAGGGATAAATATAGAGAAAATCACCCTATCGACCTTACCCCTAGAACAGGTTAAGCGATTAATTGCTGAGACTCTATTAAGGAGTTTATCTGAGGTTAAGGATATTGCTGAATTGGTATTACAAAAAACCCAAGGTAATCCTTTCTTTATCAATCAGTTTCTTAAAATTTTATACAATGAAAATCTTCTTAGTTTCAACTACACCTGCAAGCAATGGGAGTGGGATCTTAACCAAATTGAGAGAATCGGCTTTACTGATAACGTAGTGGGATTAATGATTTCCCAATTTCAAAAGCTGCCCCAATCAGCACAAGAAGTTTTAGCGATCGCCGCCTATCTTGGCACTAGTTTTGAATTAAAAACCCTTACCCTTATCATTAAACGTAGTGCTTCAGATATTTTTAATGATCTGAAACTGACCCTAGAACGGGGCTTTACGGTGGGACGATCTCCACTTGATCAAGACCTCCTAATTCAGGATTATCAGTTTAGCCATGACCGCATTCAACAGGCTGCCTATTCTTTAATTGCAGATCGTAATCAAACCCATTATCAAATTGGGGAATTGCTACTTCAGCAGGTGAGTGGGCAAGATTTGCTAGATCAGATTTTTACCATAGTCAATCACACAAATTATGGCATTGCCCTAGTTACTGACCAAAGAACAATGGATCGCCTAGCTGAGCTTAATCTAATTGCCTGTAGGAAAGCAAAGGATGCCACAGCTTATCAGACCGCAACGGAATATGCTCAAATTGGACTGAATTTTTTGGGAGATCAAGCTTGGGAACGTCAATATACCCTAACACTACAACTGTATGAACTTGGTGCCGAAGTTGCATCTTTGCATGGAAAATTTGAGCAAATGGCAGCTTGGTTTGATGTGGTAATTAAAAATGCCCAAACCTCCATTGAGCAGATTAAAGTATACGATGTCAAAATTCGAGCTTTAACATCCCAAAGCCAACCACAGCAAGCAATTGCCACGGGGTTAGAAATTTTACAAGACTTGGGAGTCCAATTCCCGCAGCACCCCTCACCATCAGATATTCAGCAGGCGGTACAGGAAATTGCCTCTTTGCTAGAGGGTGAGGGCGATCGCAGCATTGAAAGCCTATTCGATCTGCCATTGATGACTGATCCCATTAACTCGGCAAAGATGCAGATTTTGGTAAGTATATTTGCTCCTTGCTACCAAATTGCCTCAGCCTTTTTCCCATTGGTAGTAGCTTTACAAGTTAATTTATCGATCCAGTACGGAAATAGTATCAGTTCTGCCTTTAGCTACGCCTGCTACGCCTTTATTCTCTGTAATTTCCAAGATGTTAAAGCTGGTTCAAGGTATAGTCACCTTGCCTATCGGTTAGCAGAAATTAATAAGAGCATTCGCTGCCATGCTTTTTTTGCGATCAGCTATTACCTAACCCATCGCTATACCCATCTACGGGAAACTGAACCCATTGCCCAAAGAGCATTTGAAGTTGGTTTAGAGACAGGTAACCTTGAATATGCAGGGTATAGTATATACACATTTGTTGCCAGTATGTTTTGGTGTGGACAGCCCTTGGGCGAATTAGAGCCACAGCTTTTGGCATACCGCCAGCAAACCCTTAATCTGAACCAATCCCACTCTGCCAATATGTTTACGCTGTTGGGGGAATCCGCTCTGTTTCTAAGAGCTAATCCGCAGCAGGTGGAAATTTCCTTCAATCAGCCCCCAATGCTCACAGATAACTTGGTGTTGGGATTTAGTGCCTGTCAACTGGGAGCGATGGCACATTTTATTAGCCGTAATCAAGCACAGGCGATCGCTTTTACTAATCAAGCTAGGGCATACTTAGCAGGGGGAGCAGGCACAATTTCCGAAGCTGAGTTTTATTTCTATGACTCCTTAATTTTACTTAAAGGTCACTCTTCCAGTCTTTCTGAGGCACAGATCGAGCCTGATACTTTGGCGAAAATTGAATTTAATCAAGAAAAGCTGCACCATTGGGGAGAATATGCCCCTATGAATTTCTTACATAAGTGGCAGCTAGTATCAGCTGAGATTAATAGGGTTTTAGGACATAAATTAGAAGCTATTGAACTCTATGATCAGGCGATCGCAGGAGCCAAGGAACATGGATATACCCAAGAAGAAGCTATTGCCCTTGAGCTAGTTGCAGAATTCTATCTGGACTGGGGCAAAGAAAAATTGGCTCGAGCTTATTTTCTGGAGGCACATTACTTTTATCTGCTTTGGGGAGCTCAGACCAAGGTAAATGCCCTCAAGAATCAATATCCCCATTTATTTCCAGAAAAGCAGGTGTCGCTTTTTTCCCCTAGTCGGTCTGTAACTACTAGCTCGGGGAGTAGAAATATTGAGGACTTTGACCTGTACTCATTAATGAAATCTTCTCAAGCGATCGCCAGCGAAATTGTTTTTGAAAATCTTTTGCAAACCTTGATGAAAATCTTGGTAGAAAATGCTGGTGCCCAAACTGCCTATCTATTACTACCAAGTCCGACTGCGACTGAGGCTGTAGAACTCACCATTGCCATTTATAGTAATACTGAATCTGTCACTGTTTATCCCCAGCTATCTATCGCTCAGGTAATGCCAGAATCAATTCTGCACTATGTTGCCCGTACCCAAGCCAGTGTTGTCCTCGACAATGCGATCGAGTCTAGTGATTTTATCCATGATCCATACATCCAAAGGCAGAAACCCTTATCTATTCTTTGCTATCCCCTTGTCAATCAGGGCAAACTTGTGGGAGTGGTTTATTTGGAAAATCAAGTCACAACCGCAGCTTTTACCAAAAATCGGATTGAGTTTTTACAATTATTAAGTGGACAGGCGGCGATCGCCATCACCAATGCCCAACTCTATGCTGAGAAGGTTAATTATAGCTTCACCCTTGAGCAGAAAGTAGAGGAGCGCACCATTGAGCTAATTAACGCCAATGCCGAATTATCTAAGCTGGCAACCTTAGATGGACTGACTAAAATTGCCAATCGCAGACGATTCGATCTATTCCTTGAAACTGAATGGAAACGTCATATCCGCGATCAGAAACCCTTGGCATTGATTTTAATTGACATAGATTATTTCAAACTTTATAACGACCGCTACGGGCACCAAACTGGTGACGAATGTTTAACAAGAGTCGCTCTGGCATTAACCCAAATTCTTAACCGTCCCACTGATCTCGTTGCCCGCTATGGAGGGGAAGAGTTTGGCGCTATTTTACCGAATACCAATCTTGAAGGAGCAATGCGGGTGGCTGAAATTATGCGCCAGAGCATCCTGTCTTTTCAAATTCCCCATGCTAGTTCAGAGCTATACCAAGTCTTGACCTTAAGCTTAGGAGTCTCTATCATTATGCCTAGGGCTGATATTAACCCCGCCCAACTAATTGCCGAGGCAGACTCAGCTCTATACAGGGCAAAGCATCAAGGACGTAATCGAGCAGTTGCCTATTAAAATACAACTAACCCTCATCCCCCAGCCCCTTTTCCCAAGGCAGGAGAAGAGGAGCAAGAAATCATCAAAGTCATCTATCTACCTACTTTATCTTTCTTCGGCAAGAAGACCCTCGGTTTACCAATCTTGATGAATCAGTGTTAATTAATAACCGAAGTAGTAGCAATTTCCTTAAGTGCTATTAAGTCGCCGATTTGCTCTTGTCCAGCCGTATTTAATTCGCTATAGCACAAATAAATTTTTTCAGAACTGCGGCAGATTAAATCTTGTAAAAGCCGATCTAGCCTTTGCTTGTTTACACTACTTTCGTAATCAGAGTCTAAGATGCCCTGCCATCCTTTTAAAAATAGAGGAGCAGCAAATAACGCCGCACTGCCACCTTGAGACCATAATGATGATCCTGTATCTAGCCAAAATTGCCAACGGTGTTGGGTGTGTGCCATGCGGTACTGATAAATAGTTGCTAGAGTTACGCTGTTGTCTACATAGGTTGTGGGGGGCTGGGGATTGGCGGTAACAATACCTGTTCTGATTAGATCAATAAACCCAATTAAAATAGATTGCTCTTGCCAACCTAAGCGATCGCCAATTTGCCAATAGGATTGAGCAGTTTCTAATAGTTTTTGGAGATTAGATAGTTGGGCATAGCCTAGTTTTTGGGGGACAAGAAATTTTTGAATAGCTCGGTCTAGGAGCTGTAATGGCGAGAGCGATCGCAGTTCTGGCGTAATCCAAGCCCGTATTTGCTCATAGGCGTTACTGGCTTGGTAGCTCAATCGATACCATTCTCCATAGGTCTGGCTTGGTAATAATTTTGGTTCGGAAACATCTGGGGCAAAGCAGCGATCGCTTAACATTCCTGCCCGCACTGGATCGATGGCTGATTCTAAGCTAGTTAACATTTCTGCCACTTGGTCTCTGGTAACTAGGTGTCCGAGGCGGGGATAGATAAGGGTGAGTAAAGTTAAAAGCGATCGCACTAGGGCAGAGTTAGAAAGCGGGTGTTGATCGCTAAGGCAGATAATGGGAATATTTTTTTTGGTCAAAATTTCCCGTAGGGCATAGCTGGCAATATTATCGAGTCCGGGGGCAATGATCGCTATATCTTTAGGTTCAATTTTTTCAGAGGCGATCGCCGCAATAATAACCTCAGCTACAGATCGTAATAAACTGCCTCTCGAATGAGTTTCTATAGTTAAAAAGCCATCTAGATCTATTGGGTCGGGGATATAAAACGGATCGAGATTTAAGGCAATGTTCAATATTGATGCTAAGGAAGAGTCTGCTAAAGGATTTACATTATTTGGGAGAGATGTAAGTTCACAGATCCCCTCAATCTTTTCTTGCCAATAGGTTGGATCTGCACCTAATCCTAAACGGGCAGAACCATGAGGATTATAGGTAAAAATGCTAGTTACGCCAAAATTTAGCATTATTAAACTAAAATCACAAGCGATCGCTGGATATTCATCCACATCGTCCATCAATAAAAACTTATATCTTGATCTGAGGCTGGCTTGGTATTTTGGATCGGGCAGTAAATACCTACCAAACAGTTCGGTAATAATACCGTAGGTGAGTAAACCCTTTTCCCAACAATAGTCTCGCCATTGACTTAGAGCGATCGCGATTTCATCCCAAAGTTCGGGGTCTTGATTGGGTAAATCGATGCTGGTTTCCAGTAATTGGGGAATTTGTTCTATGGGTTTACCACTATAGGCTGCCAGTAAAAACAGGTCAAGGATACGACGAGTTAGGCGCATATTTGAAACCCCAGCCATTTTGAGGTGGCGATTAAACAATGGATTCCAAAGTTGGGTTGCTAACTCCTGTTCATTTTCTACTCGTAATAAAATCGGAAATTGCGATCGCCAATTTAGCTTTTCCATTAATAACGGGAAAAATAGGATGACTTCACGCTCAAAGAAACTCAAAGGAGTAACGCTGGTGAATGATCTGCCCCCACTGGCTATGGACAGGCGATCGCTTAATTTTTTCCGAGCGTCAGCATCAACGGCAAATACTAGTACCGAATCTGGGTTGCTATTATTCTGATTATGAAATTTGTCAATGGTCAGAAATTGTTGAATTAAGTATTCAGATTTCCCACTTAAACTATTACCTTGAACCCATTTTTTAGTAACTAAACCATTGGTTGAATCATTACGCATAAGATTAGAACTAATTTTCTAATATTTGAGAACTATACGATAGCGGGGACTACCTGTCCGCAATTTGGCGATCGCTTCATTCACTTGCTCAAAGGGAAATTCTTCAACCATTGGTTCAAAGTTATGCCGATTGGTAAACTCTAGCATTTGAGCGATTGTAGCAGGGCTACCTAGGGGACTACCAGAAATTGATTTCTGACCACTAATTAAAGGGAAAACTAGGCTAGATATAGGATTAGGCACCACTCCAACAAAATGCAGTCTGCCTTTGGGGCGCAGCATGGCAATGTAAGTACCCCAGTCTAGGTCAGCAGCAACGGTGGAAAGAATTAAGTCAAAGCTATTTGCAGCTTTACTAATTGCCTCTGGATCACGGGAATTGATAAAGTGAGTTGCCCCTAATGCCCTTGCCTCTGGTTCTTTATCTGGGGTAGTGGAAAATGCCGTCACATCACATCCCCATGCTTTTAGAAATCCCAACGCCATATGCCCTAATCCGCCAATTCCTAAGACCCCAACTCGATCCGTTGGTTTGATATTAAATTGGACTATGGGATTAAATACAGTAATACCACCACAGAAAAGTGGTCCCGATGATGATGGATCGAGTCCTGCGGGTAGAGGGATGACCCAACCTTCATGGGCGCGTACTCGATCTGCAAAGCCACCATGCCTACCGACTATAGTTTGCTCGGCTGTTTGACAAAGGTTGCGATCGCCACTTACACACCATTCACAGGTCATACAGGAACGGGAATACCAGCCTAGCCCTACTCTTTGACCCACCTGTAGTTTTTTTACAGCGTTACCAATAGTGGCGATTGTCCCAATTACTTCATGTCCTGGGACAAAGGGATATTGAGTCATCCCCCATTCGTTATCGAGCATACTAAGATCGCTATGACAGATTCCACAGTATTCAACTTGGATTTCAACATCTTCGTCTCCTAATATTCCAGGTTCGTAATCAAATGGTTCTAATTTCGCCGATGGAGCTTGAGCTGCATAGCCATGGATCATTACTCTAAACTCCTAATTAATAATTGCTACTTATGGTGCGTTTTACTATGGGTTAAATCTATCAGTTTTTAGATACTTCTTTATGGGAATTATATGTCTGAACAATTCGAGTCTCTGGATCGATCCCTTCAAAAGTAGGAGGAATCCATACTCTGACAATAAGTAAGGCTGCTAATACTAAAAGAAAACTCCCCGTTACCAAAATTTGTACCCAAGGCGTTTCTAGAACACCTCGCACAATAACTTCTCGCAAGACTGAAACAATAGAAACTTCTACAGCTACCCCAATCGAAACCCGATGTTCTTGTAAATAAATTATTAATAAACGAAATAGTTCAACCAAAATCAGGATAAATAAAATATCAGCAGTTATCGCATGAAACTGAAAATTTGAAGGCGATAGCAGTGATATAAATATATCTTTGAGCTGAAGTACCATCACCCCGAATAGTCCAATACATAAAGATATTACGATTAAATCTTGAACCGCTTCTAAAATTCGCACTATAGAACTACGTTCAATCCAAGCGATCTGTTGTGCTGAAATTTGTGTAGGTGTTTTTGGCATCGCTTTCTCCTTTTTAGGTAATTGGGGCAATCTAATTAGTAAAACTTAGTTTAGTTTACGTTATGTTTATAGTAATTATGCATTAGATATTCTTATATAAATAATCATAGTTTTAGTTAGTTGGGGTTAGAGAAATGCTAAAAATTACTTGAATCCAGATCGAATATGAAGCCAATTTTATTGATAGCGATCGCCACAGCTTCATTAATTGGCATTAAATCACTTTGCTCAGGTTGAAGGTTCCGAAGTTGCATCGAAAAGTCGCTAAAATTTGGAGCCAAGGCGATCGGAAGATTTGCCAATACTTCGGGCATAGTTTGTTTATGGATTTTACAAGCAGCTAATTCGGACTGCTCATGTTTATTTCTCACAGCAGCAAAGCCAAATAATCGACACAATGCAGGTCGCCAAGTATATACACCACAACGTCCATTCCCAGCAGCTAGTGGATCTGGTTCGTAAAAAATACAGACTCCTGCATAATTTACTTTCGTCGCTTTTTCTAACCAATATTCAGCTTTATTAGTTTTAACTAATTCCAAAGCCAAGGGTAAAACTTCTAGGGGCGTAGTCTCAACTTGAGGATTTTCACAGCACTTTCCACAACCACTGGGACATTGCAGCCCCGAAGCCTGTTGTAATACTTCAATTTCTTGATCAATTTGGCTAAGGATTGCGGAAACTTGCTCGATGAGATCAAAAAATATAGGCATGGCACTGGTTCCGCTATATGGGAGTTAGAAAAGTCTACTAACAAAACAATACAGTAACTTACTGCAAAATTGTTATGGTTAAGAATATTGGAGGTAACCGTCTAAAAGTTCTAATTTTGGTTTCGGTTACTGCTAGACCAAATTTTTCTGTCAAAGTCTACTTCCCTTGCTGTGTAATAATTCCATCACCAAATGCTACGAACCTAAAACCTCGATAGAAATTAATTTTTACTCATTGCAGCTAATGCTGTTCTAACCTGAAGTACTTAAAATTATTTTGAGTTATTTTATGTGAAATTCACTAAATATCTTTGGCAGATCGGTTTGAGGGTTAATCGAGTGAGTTGCTTCGACAAAATGGCTAACTCGATTGGGATCGATGGATTGGTGAATTTGCCCATTGCGTTTTAAGGAGCTTGATACAATTACACCATTGGCATATTTTAGCAATTGAGTTATGTTTTCAATAGTTGCACCTGACCCAATTAGTAGCGGTACGTCTCTACAAGCGATCGCCGCTTCTTGTAAGTCTTGGTGGGTAGGCGCATCACCTGTGGCAAACCCAGATAAAATAATCCCATCAGCTAAACCACGGTAAATGGCATCATGAATAGCCAAGGTTAAATTAGGAACTGAGATCGGGTGGGCGTGTTTAACTAAAACATCGGCAAGGATTTTGACATCACAACCTAGTTCCCGTCGATAACGCAATAACTCATAGGCATTCCCTTCAATAATTCCTTGATCTGTTGCCATCACTCCAGTTAAAACATTAACTCGGATAAATTTTGCGCCCACACAGGCGGCGATCGCCATTGCAGAAAGAGCATCGTTACGCAAGACATTTATGCCTACAGGTACATCTACCATTTGCATGATGCGCTGGACAACAAGGGTCATAGTGCTTATAACGGCAGGATCAACTCTTCCACTAGTAAAAGGAGCATCAAAAAAGTTTTCGATTATAATTCCGTTTACTCCACCTGAGGCTAAAGCAGTCGCCTCTTGCTCTGCCCGATCAATAATATGTTTTAAACTACCTCCCCATCGAGGTGAAGTGGGTAGGGGTAGAAGGTGCACAACACCTATGACTGGTCGAGAGCTATCAAAAATCTGGTTCAGATCCACACGCTTGGTTATTTAAAAAGATACCAATTATTTTCTTACTCTACCTTGATTGGGTACATAAATCTGAGGTGTCAGCAAAAGTTAATTTAACTAAGCATATCGAAGGATTTGTAATTTTAAGTGGGGAACTATACTCTGCCCCCCATCCCATCTATTTAGCTTAATTTTTTAGCGATCGCTTCTGCCATTTCTTGAGTGCCAACGGGTGATACTCCAGATTTAGCTAGGTCATAGGTAACGCTTGTGCCTTCATAAATGACTTCTTCTACAGCCTTTTGCAAGCGATCGGCAGCTTCAATTTCCTCAAGATGCCTAAGCATCATTACCCCTGAAAGAATTAAAGCGGTAGGATTAACTTTATTCTGACCTGCGTATTTTGGTGCCGAACCGTGAATTGCCTCAAATACAGCAATATCAGTACCAAAATTCCCGCCTGGAGCTACGCCTAACCCGCCAATCATGCCCGCACAAAGATCAGAAACAATGTCTCCATATAAGTTAGGTAGGACTAAAACATCATAGAGTTCAGGTTTTTGCATGAGTTGCATACACATATTATCGACAATGCGATCGTCAAACTCAATATTTGGATAGCCCTTAGCCACATCCTTAGCTACTTCTAGAAATAAACCATCGGTAAACTTCATAATGTTCGCCTTATGCACGGCTGTAACTTTTTTGCGTCCGTTGGCTTGAGCATAGTCAAAGGCAAATTTAACAATACGACGGCTACCCATATCAGAAATCGGTTTCACTCCGATCGCTGAGTGCGGTACGATCTTTTTCTTAGATAAATTAGCTAAATATTCTAAGGCTTGTTCAGCCTCAGGAGTGCCTGTTTGGAACTCAATTCCTGCATATAGATCCTCTGTATTTTCCCTTACAATTACTAAGTCTACATTTTTAAAAGCACTCTTGACTCCCTCGATTGATTTAGCAGGACGGAGGTTGGCATAAAGATCTAGTTCTTTACGAATTGCCACATTTACAGAGCGAAAACCAGAGCCTACAGGTGTGGTAATTGGTCCTTTAATTGCAGTTTTTGTCGAACGAATAGCCTCAAGTACATGATCTGGAAGCGGAGTACCGTAAGTCTCCATCACATCAACTCCAGCATCTACTACTGTCCAATCAATTCTTACACCTGTTGCATCTATAGCAGTTTGAGTTGCCTTCGCTACTTCTGGACCAATACCGTCGCCTCGGATCAAAGTTACTGAATGTGTCACTGAATTTACCTTTTGAATGTTTGTGAATTAGGTTCTTATTAATTTAGACTAGTTGTACAGAATCAGCACACAAATTTATTCTTAACTAAAATTTCTCGCCAATACCAAAGGTAAACTGAGTACCACCATTGGTTCCCAATCCATAGTCAATACGAATATTTCCCAAGGGCGACTGTACCCGCAAGCCTAAGCCGAAGCCACCGCCATTACCTGGTTTATTCCTAACTCCCGCAGGATTACCAGGGACACTATTTCCGCTCCCCAGATCGGTACCATAATCCGCAAATAGAACACCGCCAATAATTGCAAATATCGGAAATCTATACTCAGCAGAGATAAGAGCAAAGCTGCGTCCTGTCCCAATCCGACCTTCATCCCAGCCTCGTACTGAGTTGCTACCACCCAATCTAAATGCTTCGTAAGGGGGGAGGGTGCCAATCACGGTTCCAGCTTGAAAATTCAAAGCAATAGTTTGAGGTCCTTCACTAAAGTTGATCAGGCTCACAGGATAGTAAATGCTATAGTTCACCCGCACCCGATTAAAAAAGATGGAGCCATTTCCTAGGGGAATAGATTGCTCTGTGGCTACCCGCAATAAAGTCCCACTAGTAGGTCTAACGGCATCGTTACGCAAGTCTTGGGCTGCTGCCAACTGAAATAGGAATAGATCATCGGTACCATTGGGACTAATGGAAAGTTGATTACCCTGACTATCAAAGGGAGAAGTATTGCCATTATTATCGGTAATTGTCACCCGCTCGTAGCGAAATCCAGCCGAAGCATTAATATTATTACCAAGGGGGCGAGAAAAGCTAAAACCAAGTCCTATGCGATTTTCCCGAGGATTAATATCTTCTAGTCGATTACCATTATTATCAAAGTCAGGGTTAAGAATCCCTACAGGGCTATCAAATACAAAACTAAAGAGGCGGCGATTAAAAATATTGGCAGTAAAGGAAGTACGATTCGGATCGCCTGCTAACCAAGGGTCGGTAAAGTTAAGATCAAATAGTAATTCCCTTTCGCCAACTTGGGTCTCAAATCCGATTCTTTGATTATTCCCACCCAAATTTGACTGTTGAAAGCTAAAGGTGCCAAATAGTCCTGTAGAAGAACTTAGCCCTGCTCCAAAGGCGATCGAACCAGTATTACGTTCTTTGACATTAACTGTGACTACTACTTTGCGGGGATCGGTACCAGGATTTAAGCCGACATTAACATCATCAAAGATCCCGAGGTCAAAGACTTTTTTCAGATCCGACTGGACGGCATTGCGGTTAAAAACATCCCCTGGCTTCAGGTTAAGTTCTCGGGTAATAATAAAATCACGGGTAGTGCCTGTAACTGGTGTGCCATCCTCTTTTTGAGTTTTGTTCTCTTCATTTAAAAACCCAACTTTAATATCTTCAACCACGCCTTCAGCTACGGTAAGATTGACATTACCATTTTGATCAGACTTGACATCCACCACTTGAGCTAGGACAAACCCTCGATCTTGATAATACTTTTCTAGTTCTTTAATCCCAGCTTGTAATCTAGTGAGATTAGTAATTTTATTGTATTGGTCGGCAAAGATGCGATCAACTACTCCAGCTTCAAGTACGGTTGCCTCTTGAACTTTTACCGACTGTAAAACAGGATTTGGTAATACTGTAAATACGACTCTAACTCCGATATCAGTATCTTGAGGATCAACATCAGGTATTCCCGTAAAATATCCTGTAGCAAAAACGGCTTCGCGATCGCGTTGGAGTTGACTTGCCGTTGTAGCCCTTCCAGGTTTTGTAGTAATGACATCATAAATTTCTTGCTCTAAAGCAGCAGGAAGCCTTTCGCCACTGGGCGTTAAAATTACCACTTCACCGATCAAAACCTGAGTTTCTGGGGCAGCAGGAGGCGGAGTTGGGAGAGAGATTGAAGGGACAGTAGGCGGAGTTGGAACAGTAGGTGGAGTTGGAACAGTAGGCTGCGCTTGGGATGGATTAATTAGAGATATAAAACTAGATGAGACTAGGGCTGCTAAGACAACAGGGCTTAAACGCATACTGAATTCACCTACACCAATAAAGAATGATAACTAAAATAACAATTAAGCAAACCGAATAAATTTAACTACATTTACGAGACGAATTTACTTGGCTAAAAGTTTATTTTTTAGTCCTTAATAGTATCCACGATATTGTCAATTTTGCGACATTACTCTAGCTAAAACTTCTTCATAAGCAGCAGCAACATTCCCTAAATCTTGGCGAAAGCGGTCTTTATCTAATATTTTTTGGGTGGGATCAGCGGTTAAATCATCCCAAAGTCGGCAAGTGTCAGGGCTAATTTCATCGGCTAGAAGTATATTTCCTGATTGATCACAGCCAAATTCCAACTTAAAATCTACTAGGGTTAAGTGGCGATCGCTAAAAAATTTCTGTAAATGTTGATTAATAGTCAGTGCCATTTGTCGTAGTTCTATTACTTGATCGGGAGTGGCAAGCTCCAAAAGCTGAATATGATCTTCAGTAAATAAAGGATCGCCCAGATCATCATTTTTATAGAAAAATTCCACGATCGCAGATTTAAGAGTAGTTCCAGTAGCAATCCCCGTGCGTTTGACAAAGCTCCCTGCCGCAATATTTCTAACTACCACTTCTAGGGGGATAATTTTTACGGCTGCCACTTGCATTTGATCTGGGGCAGTTTGGGCAATGAAATGGGTAGAAATACCTTGATTTTCTAAATATTTAAATAACTGGGAAGCGATCGCACAGTTAATTTCGCCTTTTCTAGTAATTTGCCCTTTTTTCTGAGCATTAAAAGCTGTAGCGTCATCCTTGAAATGGGTTAATAAAACCTCTGGATTATCTGTGGTGTAAAGGATTTTGGCTTTGCCTTCGTAGAGTTTTTGCGGCATAAAGGAGACATATAGAGTTATAACTAGGCTAAGATTTTAACTCTAAAGCTTGATCCTGAATCTCTAAATCAGCACATTTCATATTATGAGTAGGCTAAATTATCAGCGATCGCTATACTCTTAGATAAATTGATTGGTAAAGTTCATAGATTAATCTCTAATAAAATTTAAGTATGTACGACTGTATTGTTGTGGGGGCAGGTCCATCGGGTGGTTCTGCCGCTTATCATTTAGCTAAACAAAAACATTCGGTGTTGGTGCTAGAGAAAGAGTCATTACCAAGATATAAGCCTTGTGGTGGTGGGGTTCCGCCTTCTGTTCAAAATTGGTTTGATTTTGACTTTAAGCCTGCGGTGTCTTTAACTGTCAATCAAGTCCGCTACACTTGGCAAATGGGCGATCCTGAGCTTGTAGAGTTGGGCTTAGCAGAACCCATGTGGATGGTGAGACGGGATGTATTTGATCACTACTTAATCCAACAGGCACAGAAATTAGGGGCAGAACTCAAAGAAAATAGTGAGGTTGCAGATATTAAATGGCAAAGCGATCGCTGGCAAGTTACGGTTAAAAATCCAGCTAATCCCGAGCAAACAGAAATTTTAGAAGCAAAATACTTAATTGCCGCCGATGGAGCTAGGGGAACAATGGCAAAGCGGCTGGGATTCAAAGAGCGCAAAAAACGCATGGGTGCAGCTTTAGAAGTAGAGGCATTGGTTAATACTAATAATGACTCTACCCTGCACTTTGATTTTGGCTCTGTCAATAATGGCTATATTTGGAACTTTCCCAAAGCCGATGGCTATTCAATTGGTATAGGTACTTTTAGGGGTGGTGAAGATAAACAGAACCTCAAGGAAATTGCCCAAGAATATGCTAAATCCTTTGGAGTTGATCTATCCGCAATTAAACAGTATGGTCATCCCCTATGTCTCTGGGATGGAGATATGCCCTTACATACTCAAAATGCAGTTTTAACAGGAGAAGCTGCCTGCGTCGTCGATCCGTTTACAGCCGAAGGTATACGCCCAGCTTTGTTTACAGGAATGTTAGCAGCAAGGGCGATCGCTCAAAGTCTTAATGGCGATAGTAATGCCCTCAAAAACTATACAAAAAAAGTCCAAGAAGAATGGGGCGCAGATATGGCTTGGGCGCAAAGATTAGCGGGGCTATTTTATCGAGTCCCTAAATTTGCCTATAAAGTTGGCATTAAACGACCTGCTGCTACCAAACGCATGGGTAAAGTATTATCTGGCGAAGAACGCTACCGAGATATTGCCGATGCTGCGATTAAACGCCTAACCAAAGGACTAATTCCGGGCATGGGGTAACTATGGAGCCGCCATTAAACCCTAAAGATCGTTTTTTAATGCAACTAAAAGAGCGATCTAATAAACTTAGCACTCCCAAAATATACGGCGATCGCCTTTACCCATTTTTACTAATTGGTTTAGTGATCGTCAGCTTTGGACTAATGTTAGGTGCTTTTGTCAAATTGCTTTCTATGGCTACCAGTCAACCAAATAGTAACCAATCAAATCCTAATTTGCCTACCCCAACTTTATCTGCAAGTCCAACTCCTGATATTGGCTTAAAAATCGAGCCAAATACTGAAAATCCCAGTTCGACTATTATGACCTTAGCCAAGTTTAATCAAATTCAAAATGGGATGACAATTACTCAAGTCCAAAAGCTGATTGGTAATGAAGGCAAGTTATTAGGCAGCAGCAGTTCGGGCAATATTACAGGTAAGGTATTTTGGTGGCAAAATCCAGAGGGCAGCAATGCCTTAGTTGAATTTAAGAACGATCAAGTAGTTTCCAAATCCCAAGCAGGATTAAAATAATCATGATTTAAATCACACCTTGGATTGCTTAAAATCTCATGATCTTATATTGCAAAATCACATTAAAATCCTAGCAATTGATAGACTATCTATACATAAGGATTTAGTTGACTGAGATTAGTCAATTACAACAAACAGATGAGACTTAAATTATTAGTTCTAGCTACGATCGCCTTGATTTTGAATCTAGTGACAATATCCCCCGTTAAAGCTGAAATAGGGATTACCACTGTAAATACTCAGACTATGGCAAAACTGGGATGCGTTCAGACCCTATGCCAATCATTTAGACTTGTCGAGGAGATGGCTCCTATGTTTATGAATGTAGGTAGTAATATTAAATCTCATATATTTTTCCGACAAGATCTGGGCGATCGGCTATTTAATCTAAATCCCAAATCTGGAGTGGCTTGCCTATTAGATGGTGAGGGTTCACAGGACGGCTCTGTATTTTGTGGACAGCTAGATAAATTTTAGAGTGCTAACGGCAAAACGCAGCGGCGGCAGATAACTTTGAACTCAGCACCATCGGCTTTTGTCCGTCCGCTGCCGTGAAGTGTTAGCTGGCTGGAAACTGAATCACACTACTTTATAATGGCAAGCTGTGAATATTTTTTCTTGAAAGCTTCTGCAACTTCTCCAGATGTAGGAGGTTCACCATTATTGTTAACGAACAATATAAATAGCACAGCAATGTATGCTTCACCAAATGCTGTAGTGATTGCTGCTGCCGTAGTTGCTGCAATAGTGCCACCAACCACAGAACCAGCACCAGGAATCATTTTAAGAAGACTAGCCACAATAGTTCGTCCTGCAAATGTTCCACCTGCTCCAGTAATAATGCTGCCCACCATTGTGCTGAGAGAACTTTTGTCGATTGATAAGCCAAAGGTTGCCGAGATGCCAGCAATCATTCCAACTTGAATTGGGACGATAGCAACAGCGTCAGAGAATGGAATTGGCACTGCTGCCATTCCTGCCGCACTAGCTGCAGCTCCCGCTACTATTGCGCGAGATTTTGTTTTTTTTAGCTCGATGTCTACTTTCTGTGCTGCGGTGAAGGCTCTCTTCAGTCCTTCTGGAACAACTTGCATTGTTAAGTCTACAAGATCAGGTAAACCCATTGGAGGAAGGACAATACCTTCGTCTAATACTTCCTCAATTGCTCGGACTCGAACAGCATTGCTTACGAGCGGAAGTATTTGTAATACTGTAGCGCGAAACCCTTTATCAGATCTTGCTTTCGTAATGACGACGATAACAGGTATATTGCGGTCTACCAGCATTTTTACAAGTTCTTCCTCTGCTGGTTCAACACGCCGAAAATCTTCGGCTATACAAATCCATGCAACATGAATATGTTGATTTGAGTCACTACTGCGCGCTCGTTCACTAACAAGGGATTTTAGAGCATCTAATGTTTTAGTGAAATCTGCCATTTCGAGTCCCCGAGTATCAAAAATAGAAAGTGGTATCCCTTCTTTTCTGATTTCTCTTGTGTCTTGAGTGACGGGGCGACCTTGACCAGTCGTTGCAAAATTTCCTTGGAAGACTGCGTTGATAAGCGTACTTTTACCAACACCAGTACGCCCAGCGATTAAAACATTCACATGACCAAGTTCTTTAAAAGCTTCACGAAGAGCATCTTTGACAGAAGCCTCAAAATTAAAATCTTCTGCAACCGTCATCGCCCTACCTCTACTCGACAATTCATATATTTGGGTAAAGTGTAGCACCCGCTTGCAATATTCCCAATATCAAGATGAGAGTTAACAGAGTTGTAACTCTAACAAGAAATCTCTAAGTACTGTCCTAACCCAGAAACGAAGACAGCTAACCTTTATTTGGTAATTCTACTTCAGTCTGAGAGAACGATAATACTAAATCCACATCCTCTGGGCTACCAATGATTAACGGTGTGCGTGCGTGCAGTTTCTTAGGAACCACATCCATAATGTCTTGACTGCCTGTAGTAGCTTTACCACCAGCTTGGGTTACTAGGTAAGCGAGGGGAGCAGACTCGTATAGTAGTCTTAATTTACCATCAGGATTTTCTTGGGAACCTGGATAAATAAATACGCCACCCTGAAATAAAATTCGGTGAATATCGGCAACCAACGCGCCTGAATACCTTGCCGAATAGCCTGATTGTTTGTGGACATAGCGAATATATTCCCGCATTCCCTCATCCCACTGCCAAAAGTTACCTTCATTAATGCTATAGGTAGAACCATGACTGGGAATTTGAATATTTGTCGTCGAGAGAATAAACTCTCCCAAGCTTGGATCAAGGGTAAAGGCATGGACTCCTTTACCAATACTGTAAACAAACATGGTACTAGAACCATAGAGTATATAGCCCGCACCAACTTGCTTATGTCCAGATTGCAGGAGATCAAGGGCTTCTTCCGTTTCATCATTGCCCTCTTGTTGGCGAATCGAAAAAATTGTACCTACAGCCAAGTTAGTATCAATATTACCTGAACCATCTATAGGATCAAAAAGTAAGGTATAGCGACCGATAGGGCAATTTTCTGGAATGTAGTACGGTTTTTCCATTTCTTCAGAGGCTAGGCGGCAAACTAACCCACTTTGCTCAAAGGCGCGGATGAATATACGGTTTGCGTACTGATCCATTTTTTTGACAGCTTCGCCTTGAATATTAATTTCCCCTGTAACCCCAAGAGCATCTGCGGTTAAACCTGCTTGGCTAAGGTGGCGACCAATCATTTTACCTGCTAGGGCTATGCGTCCCATTAACAGACTGAGATCGTAGGCAGCAGGAGAAAAACCCCCAGATTGAGATAGAACGTGACGGGTTAAAGTGGTAAAGTCTCGACTTAGAGATGTTTCTTGAGCTTTGTTGAGTTCAGTACTATTTGTCATAACTAATAACTCTTATATAGCTTTATATGTATAACTTGCTACTTAACTATAACAGCCAGCCTTAGAGATTAATGAAGTCAGGATAAATCTGCTCTTAAATTAAGCACTATTGATTGAATTAAATCTTTTCTTATGATCGGAAATAATCGCAGATAAATAGTTACAGATTATGTTGCGATCGCTTGAAATTTCAGAATTGAGACAATAGATAACTCCACCCAATCAATTTTCGGTATCAATTGTATTAGCAAAAAATAAAAATAGGATAATTGTTTATATTTTCGGTAAAAGATGCTAAAACTATTAGCATTGCTGGACTTGGATTAATTATGACCGCTAGAAATACATTTGTAAATAACAGACCAGAATTTGACTTTGCTACTCAACGCCCTGCCGTTACAGTTCTTCGTCCTACTTCTACCACGGTATCAAAATGGCTAGTTTCTTGCCAAAAGTTCTCGATCGCCCTAACAGGAATAACCTTTGCTTGTGTGACTGTAGTTTATGCTTGGAATGTGCAAGTTCAAAAAAAGTTTGATCAACAATATCGCAAATTAGAAACTCTTAAGCAAAGTGAAAGACAATTAATTGTTGCTAATGAATCGTTGGATCATGACTTAATTACAAATATTGATCGCTTACCGATCAAACTAATTCAAGAAAAACCCCAACAATCAATTTTTATCACCCCTGCCCCAGCTAGTCCTATAAAAGTAGCAAACAATAACTCTGCTCCGAAACTGTTTGATCCTCTAGGCTATTAAGTAATAGTAAGTTAGGGTTAAAGTGCAAATTCAGGAGCAAATCAAATTAATATTAATTTTGAATTGTTTGTTCTTTAATGCTACTCACCCTAGCCCTATACAAAAGCTGATCCTCTTTCACGTAACCTGTGTAACGAACTAAAACCCGATCGCCTGCTTGGATCGATTCCGATCCCATAAGTTGATGTAGTTTTGGGTTGTAATCTACTTCTGAGCCTACAGTTGCGATCGCTTCTATACCCCAATCTTGTAATAAATTATCCAACGGACGTAATAACGGTAAAAGATTGCGAGCAGGTAGGTCGGGGTTTTTGCTGATAGCGTACACAACCGTAGGCAGTTGCAATAGCATCGACTCTAATTTTATTAAAACATCTTGCTGAAACTCTAATTTAGTTAACAACTCAGACTGAGCGATCTGTAGATTTTGAGTTTGGGGCTTAAGATCACTAAATTTACTAATTAACTCGGCGATCGCAACTTTTAAGCAGTTAGCTAATCTATCCAAATCTTTGTAATAAATTAAATCTGCCTGTCCACAGCGTAATTTTGTAATCGTATTTAAACTAACTTCAGAGCGATCGCTTAGGTTTCTAAAACTTGATATACCAGCTTCTTTCATTAACTGCCGCAATTCTTGAGTATGGTCTGCCATATTTTCCTCAGTAAGAGTATTATGTATCTTATCTAAAAAGCTTAAGATTCCCATGCCCCCTAAATCTAAAACCCCAAGTCAGCCTGCGCCCAAAGCCCCAACCGATAGTGCCGAAAAGCAAAAAGCTTTGGACTTAGTATTAGGGCAAATTGAGAAAAATCATGGCAAAGGCGCAATCATGAAGCTCGGTGCAGCCACAGGGATGAAAATTGAAACTATCTCCACAGGCGCACTAACCCTAGACCTAGCTCTAGGCGGAGGACTACCCAAGGGGCGAGTCATTGAAATCTATGGACCAGAAAGTTCGGGCAAAACTACCCTAGCTCTCCATGTGATCGCCGAGATTCAAAAACAAGGAGGAACTGCCGCCTTTGTCGATGCTGAACACGCTCTCGATCCTCTCTACTCCGCAAATCTAGGCGTAGATATTGATAACCTGCTGATCTCCCAACCCGATACGGGCGAAATGGCTTTAGAAATAGTTGATCAATTAGTGCGATCAATGGCAGTGGATATTGTCGTAATTGATTCCGTTGCCGCCCTCGTTCCCCGTGCCGAGATTGAAGGAGACATGGGGGACTCACACATGGGGTTACAGGCAAGATTAATGAGCCAAGCTTTACGAAAAATTACAGGAAGCATTGGACGCTCTAACTGCACAGTGATCTTTTTGAATCAATTACGGCAGAAGATCGGAGTGGTTTATGGCTCCCCCGAAGTCACAACTGGAGGTACTGCCTTGAAATTCTATGCCTCTGTCCGTTTAGATATTCGGAAGCAAGAGACCCTCAAAAAAGGCACAGAAGACTATGGTAACCATGTCAAGGTTAAAGTTGTTAAAAACAAAGTTGCCCCGCCATTTCGGATTGCTGAGTTCGATATTATTTTTGGCAAAGGCATCTCTGTTGCAGGTTGTTTACTTGATGTTGCCGAAGAAATTGAAATTATTAACCGTAAAGGCGCTTGGTACAGTTATAAGGGCGAGAATGTAGCCCAAGGTCGAGAAAAAGTGATTAAGCACCTTGAAGAAAACCCTGAGCTATATAAAGAAGTAGAAGCCCTAGTTAAAGAAAAATTAGCTGAGGGAGTAGTGGTTTCCGCAATTAAAGCAAGCGCAGATGTGGAAGGGGAGGAAGACTTCGATCAAGATGAAGCCTAGTATTAGTTAATCTGCATCTTTAGCATCAGTCTCAGTAATTAAGTTAGGGGTTTCTTGAGCAGTAACTGCCTTGCTACCTAATTTTTCTTCAGTCTCTTTAATTTCTTGAAGTTTACCCACCAGTCTGCCAATGCTTAAAGTTTGAGCTAGTCCAAGTTCACGAGCGATCTCTGTCATAATTTTGAGGAATATTTATAATAATTGTGAATTAGGTTTTAAAACCTTAGTTATACTAACTCTTTTGGTTGTAACTGATACAGTCCTGCTACTGTTTCAATTTACTGGTAAGATTGTGATGAAGAAATATTAAATAGCTACCAATCTCATGTCTTTACCTATTCGTAATGTCGCCATCATCGCCCACGTTGACCATGGCAAGACTACACTTGTTGATGCCCTATTGCAACAATCTGGGGCATTTAGAGCGGGTGAAGCACTTGTAGAGTGTGTTATGGACTCTAACGATCTTGAACGCGAACGAGGCATCACGATCTTGTCTAAAAATACAGCAGTTCGCTATAAAGATACTTTAATTAACATTGTTGATACCCCCGGACACGCAGATTTTGGAGGTGAAGTAGAGCGGGTATTAGGGATGGTAGAAGGCTGCATTCTAATTGTTGATGCCAATGAAGGTCCAATGCCCCAAACCAGATTTGTACTCAAAAAAGCCTTGGAAAAAGGTTTGCGCCCCATTGTGCTGGTAAACAAAATTGATCGTCCCTCGGCTGATCCATTTAAGGCGATCGATAAAGTTATTGATCTATTTCTAGAACTAGGTGCCGATGACGATCAGTGCGATTTCCCCTATCTATTTGCTTCGGGTTTATCAGGCTTTGCTAAAGAAAAGCTCGAAGATGAGAGTGTGGATATGAAGCCTTTGTTTGAAGCGTTCTTACATCATATTGCTCCTCCCATTGGCGATCCCGAAAAGCCTTTGCAATTTCAAGTTACAACCCTTGACTACTCTGAATATTTAGGTCGAATCTTAATTGGTAAAATCCATAATGGCACAATTACTAATGGGCAGCAAGCCGCATTGATATCTGAAGATGGCAAGATTATCAAGGGTAAAGTGACAAAACTCTTAGGATTTGATGGCTTGAAACGGGTAGAGTTGCAATCTTCTTCGGCTGGAAATATTGTGGCGATCGCTGGCTTTGCTACTGCCAATATTGGTGAAACCATTACTTGTCCTAACGAACCTCAGGCACTACCAATGATCAAGGTAGATGAGCCGACTTTACAGATGACTTTTTGTATTAATGATTCACCATTTGTCGGGCAAGAAGGTAAATTAGTTACAACTCGTCAAGTGCGCGATCGCCTATTCCGTGAACTAGAAACCAACGTAGCTTTGCGAGTAGAAGAAAATCCTGAATCTCCAGATCGCTTTGCCGTAGCTGGACGGGGCGAATTGCACTTAGGTATTTTAATTGAGACCATGCGCCGTGAAGGTTACGAGTTTCAAGTCACCCAACCCCAAGTTATCTACCGTGAAATTGGTGGACAAAAATGTGAACCCTACGAAGCTCTTGTTCTGGATGTCCCAGAAGAAGGCGTTGGTGGTTGCATCGAACGTCTAGGTCAACGGCGGGGGGAAATGGTTGATATGCAAATGTCATCGAGTGGACGATCTCAACTCGAATTCGTCATTCCTGCCCGTGGTTTAATCGGTTTCCGTGGTGATTTTATGCGGGCTACCCGTGGCGCAGGCATTATGAACCATAGTTTTCTTGAATATCGTCCTACGGTTGGCGATATTGAAACTAGACGTAATGGCGTATTAATTTCCTTTGAAGAAGGTGTTGCTACAGAGTTTTCTCTAAAAAATATGGAAGATCGGGGGGCATTCTTTATTAAACCTGGAACTAAAGTTTATAAAGGCATGATCATCGGCGAAAACAACCGACCTCAAGATATGGAATTAAATGTTTGTAAAAGCAAGCAATTAACAAATATGCGAGCAGCAGGTGCTGATGACATTGTGCAACTTCAAGCCCCGATTGATATGAATTTAGAACGTGCCTTAGAATACATTGGCTCCGATGAAATTCTCGAAGTCACACCCCAATCTATTCGCTTGCGTAAATTAACCAAAAAATTTGCTAATCGCTAATTACTGCTCCACTTTAACTAATTAATCTATGCCCCTATATGGGGTATTTTTTATACAATTAATTTAAGCTTCTGGGTTTAGTAGTCGATAATGTTCGACAAATAGGGTGGCTTGACTAACGAGCGATCGCAGAATTTTTTCTTCCCAAATTGAATAGGGTTGCGTCATCTCCAAAGCATTGTCAGGAGTTAAAACAATATCTGGGCTAAGTTTGCGATTAATTAACTGCATTACCCCAAAAACGTTGCCATTTACATTTTTCATTGGTAAAACTACAACAGAACAAGCCCGATAGCTTATGTCTTCATCAAAGGTCTGATGGTGGTGATAGGGGGCATCTTCAGAAATTTCATACACATTAGGAATATTTAATACCTCTCCTGTAATTGCTACATACCCGACCAAAGTTTCCTTAGTCATCGGTAATGCAAAATCTACTAAAGACCGCTCTGGTTGGGATGAGTTTTGGGAAACTTCAAAGCAAATAATAGGCTGAGGCGATCGCTGATCGATCAAATAAAAACTACCCGCATCACTGTAGGTAATTTCCCTCGCTTTGAGTAGGATTAAATTCAAAATATCTTGTAGATCTGACTTTGTTGATAAAGCATTACCGATCGCCAAAAGATTATCAATCAGTTTAATTCCATCACTTTCAATAATTTTTTCAGTCCTAAACCCAGATTCATTTTGGTCGATCATAAAAGGCTAAATCATAGAACAAACTTATGGAAAAATCCGCTGTCTTGAAAATTATCTATTTTGTATCTGCTCTGCATCTACTTTTTGGATCTATAGATAATTCGCTATTGTTTGTAGTCTGAACTAAAAAGTCCATAGAAATCATATAGCTGTAAGATATTAATGTAAGTTAGAGGGCTTCGACATACCCAATTGAATTACAATGTCCACAATTCTATACTAACTTACTATCCAAATAGCCTAATCAAGAAAATACTAAGATGAAATTTTTGAATAAGGTCGGTGACTACGCTAAAGAAGCAGTTCAAGCCGCTAAATATATTGGGCAAGGTTTATCCGTAACCTTTGACCATATGCGCCGTCGCCCTATTACTGTGCAGTATCCCTACGAAAAGTTAATACCCTCGGAACGGTTTCGTGGACGTATTCACTTTGAATTTGATAAATGTATTTCCTGTGAAGTTTGTGTCAGAGTTTGCCCTATAAACTTACCTGTTGTCGATTGGGAATTTAATCCCCAAATCAAGAAGAAAGAACTAAAAAGCTATAGTATTGACTTTGGTGTTTGTATTTTTTGCGGAAACTGTGTAGAGTACTGTCCTACTAACTGCCTTTCCATGACCGAAGAATACGATCTTTCGACCTACGATCGCCACGAGCTTAACTTTGATAGCGTCGCCCTAGGTCGTCTTCCGACAAAGGTTACTGAAGATCCATTTGTTACCCCAATTCGAGAATTAGCATACCTACCCAAAGGCGTAATGGATGGTCATGAAGTTTCTCACACCGAGCGGCGCGCAGGACAAACCCCTGAAGAAATTATTGAAGCCAATATGAATTAGAAATCACTTTAAAAAACATAAAAAACTACAAAAGGAACTATTAATATGAATTTAAGTGAAGGGGTTCAAGTTGTTTCATTGGTGATACTCTCCGCCATGGTCATAGCTGCAGCCATGGGTGTGGTTTTGCTACCTAATATTGTTTATGCCGCATTTTTATTGGGCGGAGTTTTTATTAGCGTAGCTGGACTTTATCTTTTACTAAATGCTGACTTTGTAGCTGCAGCTCAGGTTTTGATCTATGTAGGGGCTGTGAACGTTTTGATTTTATTTGCAATTATGCTAGTAAATAAACGTCAAGCTTACCCCGAGTTCAAATTAAGTGGCTTACGAAATACGATTACTGCTCTAGTCTGTATAGCTTTATTTTGTCTGCTCACAATAACCTTAACCTCAACTAATTGGGCAATTCAACCTGCAACCTTTGTTTTGACTTCAACTTTAGTCACTATTGCTAAACACTTTTTCTACGATTACCTTTTACCTTTTGAACTAGCTTCTGTGCTTTTATTGGTAGCTTTAATTGGGGCGATTGTTTTGGCTCGACGGGAATTTATTGCTGATGTTCAAAAAGATGGAGCGATCGTCGATGAGTCTTTATCTTTATTAGAAAAACCCCGTGAACAGTTGGTTGGTACTAAGCTTTAAAGTAAATTAATAAATAATTAAATAAATAACTATATGTCCTTAGAAGCTTTTTTAGTTGTTGCTGCCGCTTTATTTTGCATTGGTATTTACGGTTTAATTACTAGTCGTAATGCTGTCAGAGTTTTAATGTCGGTGGAGTTGATGCTAAATGCCGTTAATTTGAACCTATTAGCATTTTCTAATTTCTTAGATTCTGGGAATATTCGTGGTCAAGTTTTTGCGACTTTTGTAATTGCGATCGCTGCCGCCGAAGCCGCAGTTGGTTTAGCTATTGTCTTATCAATCTACCGCAGTCGTGACACTGTAGATATGGAGCAATTTAATTTATTGCGTTGGTAGAATTTAATTTGGTTTAACGATCTAGCCTTGGTGCCAAAAAAGTTCTGCGCTCTTTGGCTGGATCAGACTTGAGTTCAGGAGTATTCTGGCTCTCTAAAACATTTTCATCATTAACTTCGCTTTCCGCACTATCTAAGAAAATCTGAATTCTTGGTCCCGAATTTGCCAGTCGGAAAATTGTCCCACTGGTGATTTTTGTTTGCGTAATTTTTTCACCATTAATAAAAGTGCCGTTAGCACCTAGTCCAACTATTTCCCAGTAGCGAGAATGCCGACGCAGTTCAGCATGGTGTCTAGAAACCACGGAGCTATAAAGAATGACGTGGTTATCTTCAACTCGCCCGATCCGAATAATTGGCTCTGATTCAAAACTCCATTTCTGCATGGGAGTTTTTTC
>CASBQR010000078.1 GCA_949127865.1 Synechococcales cyanobacterium PMM_0082 | reverse complement strand
TAGTAAGGTGGCTATGTGATTACAGTTTTGAATCAAACAAGCTAATTTAGAATGATTTTCAGAGAATTTTATTTTGGATAGATGCTTATAGCCTTTATTTCATCAGGTTTTTAAGTTTATATAGTCTAAAATTAATCAGGCAGCAGAAATAATCGATTTAGGCAAAATCTTTTGATTGATTTTAGCTTTATGCCCATACATAGGGTTATTATGCGATCGCAACTAAATTGAAACATTTAGATCATTCTGAATGCAAATTCATAAGTTATGCTCACCAGTTATTGAAAGGATTACAACACAATGGCAACCTACAAGGTCACACTAATTAATGAAGCTGAGGGTCTTAATACAACTATTGAAGTCCCCGATGACGAATACATTCTCGATGTCGCTGAAGCACAAGGTATAGACCTACCCTACTCCTGTCGGGCTGGAGCCTGTTCTTCCTGTGCAGGCAAGATTGAAAAAGGTGAAGTCGATCAAGCCGACCAATCCTTCCTTGATGATGAGCAAATTGAAGCAGGTTATGTTCTAACTTGTGTTGCTTATCCTCAATCCGATCTTGTGATCAAAACTCATCAAGAAGAAAATCTCTACTAATTCATTTAGTTATTCATTGCATTTATACTTCTCCGACTTTCTCCTTGGGAGGTCGGTTTTTTTGTTCGATACCTCCATTAAGTGCCAATCGAAATGCCAAAGAAATCTCTTGTCAACATTGCGGGAATTGTTGCCATTGCCACATTGCTCAGTAAATTTTTAGGGCTATTGCGGCAGATTGCGATCGCGGCGGCGTTTGGTAATGGAACTGCCTATGGTGCCTATAACTTTGCCTATGTGATTCCTGGCTTTTTGCTGATTTTATTAGGTGGCATTAATGGACCTTTTCATAGTGCGATCATCAGTGTCTTAGCAAAAAATATTAATCCAGAGTTTAAAGAGAGCGATCGCGATGTCGCCCCAATTATGGAGAGCATTACCACCCTTGTCACTGGCATTTTGCTATTGGTGACTGTGGGAATTATGCTCTTCGCTGAACCGCTAATGCATCTGGTTGCACCTGGTTTATTTATTGCTGAGGGGGAGCTGAGAGCTAGGGGTATGGATTTAGGAGCGATCGCCGATCTCAAAATCACGAGAGATATTGCTATTCAACAACTGCAAATAATGGCACCAATGGCAGTGCTGGCAGGTTTAATTGGCATCGGGTTTGGCGCACTTAATGCCGCAGATGCCTATTGGTTACCTTCGGTTAGCCCTTTATTTTCCAGCCTTGCGGTTTTGGGTGGTATTGGCGGCTTGGCATGGACTTTGGGTGGTAAAATTTTGTCCCCTGAATATGCAGCTTTAGGTGGTGCGGTCTTAGCATGGTCAACCTTAGTAGGCGCAGTATTACAATGGCTTGTGCAAATTCCGACTCAATGGCGATCGGGCATGGGGGGACTGCGCTTACGGTTTGAGTTTGATCGCCCCGAAGTCAAAGCTGTAATGAGAATCATGGCTCCTGCCACTTTTTCCTCAGGCATGTTGCAAATTAATGTGTGGACAGACTTATTTTTTGCCTCTTTCATTCCCAACGCCGCCGCCGCCGTATCAGCCATGGGTTATGCAGGCTTACTAATTCAAACTCCTTTGGGCATTTTGTCCAGCGTGATCCTTGTGCCGCTCTTTCCTGTTTTATCTAAGCTCACCGATCCAAAAGATTGGGGAGAACTAAAACAACGGATTCGTCAAGGTTTAATCCTTACTGCCCTAACCATGTTGCCCTTAAGCGCCTTAATGATTACTTTGGCTTTACCGATTACACGGTTGGTATATGAACGGGGAGCCTTTAATGCTGCGGCTTCTGAACTTACAGCAAGCGTATTGATGGCGTATGCGATCGGGATGTTTGTATATTTGGGTAGAGATATTCTCATACGGGTATTTTATGCCCTTGGTGATGCTGATACCCCTTTTCGGATTAGCATTATCAATATTTTTTTGAATGCGTTGTTTGATTATCTTTTAGTACAAAAATTTGGAGCACCCGGACTAGTATTAGCAACTGTTGGGGTAAATATTACTTCGATGGCAGCTTTACTCTGGTTTTTAGATCGTAGGCTCAATGGGTTGCCGTGGAAAGATTGGAGCTTGCCAATTTTGGGGCTAATGGTTGCTAGTTTGGCGGCAGGGTTGGCTAGTTGGGCGACTTTAGGGGCTACACAAAATCTCTGGGGGAGTGACGGCATATTTCAGCAATTAGTGCAATTGGGTTGCTCAACCTTAGCGGGATTATTGGTATTTGGCGGCATAACTTGGCAGATGAAGTTACCAGAAGTCGAAGGGGCAGTTGCTCAGATTAAACAAAAATTCTTCCGTTCTTAAGATGTTTATTCATAACCCGTATGTCAATCTGGAAAAATTTGTAACGTAAATATACGGCTTTCGTGAAAGTGATAATTTATTCAACAATTATTACTACTCAATCAAGTAGTCGCAGTAAAAGCGAAAAATAGGTTACAGGTTAAACCTACGGCAATTAGGTCTCAAGTCTCCCACCTAAGATTAAAAGTATGAAGGATAACATTCTTTAAAGCAATTTTTCCATGCCATAGATTAAATGTTTGAGATGGATTACTTTGCGAATTGAAAGTAAAACTCCAGCCATATAGCAACTGCGATCGCTTGTGTCATGTTTAAGACGATAAGTTTCTCCAACTGCGCCAAAAATCACTTCTTGATGAGCAATTAATCCTGGCAATCTCACACTGTGAAGGCGAATATTTTCCGCCATTAATGCGCCCCTAGCTCCAGCAATATGTTCAGTTTCAGGAGCATTGGAGGTATTAAAGGTTTGCCCTAGTTCTGCCAACATTTGGGCGGTTTGCATTGCCGTACCACTGGGCGCATCGGCTTTTTGATTGTGGTGCAGTTCAATTATTTCAACATGATCAAAATATCTAGCCGCAGCGATCGCCGCCTGTTGCAATAAGACCATGCCAATGGAAAAATTCGGCGCAATCAGACAACCTGTACTCGCTTTATCGGCAAAGGCAGCTAATTCTTGAAGCTGAGAAGCAGATAAACCTGTTGTTCCTATCACTGGACGTACACCGTAGGCAATGCTAGAGCGAATATGGTCATAGACTAAACTTGGATGGGTAAAATCGACCATGACGGCTAACTGCTTTTCTTGGGCACCTTGGGCTAATAAAATTTCGAGATCACTAGTTACAGGAATTTCCAACTCGCCACAACCCACAACTTCACCTATATCTTCCCCAACATGTTTACGCCCTGTGGCACCTATGAGGACTAGATCGGGGGATTTGGCGATCGCTTTGATGGTTTCTCGTCCCATTTTGCCTGTTGCCCCTGCCACAATTACAGGAATAGGTAGAGATGTTGTAGATGGAGTGGTAATCATTAAAAATACTTAAAAATTATGATGGAGGTTTAATAGATTGATTTGCAGATAATCCTAACATTACCGCTATGTTCAAATCTCACTTCTAGGTTTTGGTAATTTGATTTAAGAATTTTAAGCTGATTGCAGTTACCGTAAGTTATTGATATGTTAGTTTATTAACAGCATTTACCTATCTCGGAGTGCCGCTATGACCATCTCTGGCGATCTCAACCTAATTTCTATATCTGAATCTGCAATTGAATATGATAACTATCCAGATGAGGACTTTCTACCCATGCCCGAAGGCGATCGGCAACGGCGGAACTTAAGCTATACAACTGAGGCTTTAAGGCTATGGTTTGAGAAGCAAGTGAATGTCTATGTTTCAGGGAATCTATTTATCCGTTATCTGAAACAGAATATAGAAAAAAGAATTGCCCCAGATACCTTTGTCGTATTTGGTATGAGCTGTGAAGATCGAGTCAGTTATAAAATCTATGATGAAGGTGGAAAAGCTCCAGACTTTGTTTTAGAAATTACTTCCAAAGGAATGGTGCATAAAGATCAAGAGCAGAATCCCTTAATTTATCGAGATTTGGGTGTAAAAGAATATTTTCAATACGATCCGACTGGTGCATATTTAAAGCCATTGGCACTGCAAGGACTGCGTTTAAAGCAGGGAGAATATATGGAAATTCCCTACGGAATGCGTTCTGATCCTACTTCCATTCTTCCCAATCATATTTTGTCTTTACATAGCGAAGTCTTAGGTTTGGATTTATGTTTATATCCCGATAAGGGTTTTCGGTTCTATGATCCGATTTCCCATCAAATTTTGCGTTCCTATGCTGAATCTGAGTATGAGCGATCGCTAGAACAAGGAGCAAGATTTCAAGCCGAACTAGAACGAACCTTTGAACGAGAGGCAAGACGTGATGCGGAGGCGATCGCTGAACAAGAGCGTCTAGGCAAAGAGCAAGCAGAACAAAAAGCCCAACGACTTGCCGAAAAGCTAAGGGCATTAGGAATTGATCCTGATGAAGTCTAAGCTGAATTTAATTCAAATCGAGGTAAAACAGCTTAAAAACTGTAATAAATTTAACCAAGCTTTAGATTTGAGTAACTATTTCCCAGACTTGACCCAACTAAAGCTAGGATAATAGGCGTATAGAATAGGTAGAAAGTAGGAATTATTCGTCAATGGGTAAAATAGTAGGCATTGACCTTGGTACAACTAATTCGGTTGTGGCTGTCATTGAAGCAGGTAAACCAGTCGTGATTGCTAACTCAGAAGGGGGAAGAACCACGCCTTCGGTAATTAGTTTTAGTAAAGATGGCGATCGCCTTGTGGGGCAAATGGCACGACGACAAGCAGTCATGAACCCTGAAAATACTTTTTACTCTGTCAAGCGGTTTATTGGACGCAAACATACAGAACTAACCACCGAAGCAAAGCGGGTATCCTATACTGTGCGCCGCGACGAAAGTGGAAATATTAAAGTCAAATGTCCACGGCTTGAAAAGGACTTTGCCCCCGAAGAGCTTTCAGCCATGGTGATCCGCAAGCTCGTGGATGAGGCAACCCGTTATCTAGGTACACCTGTAACTGGAGCAGTAATTACCGTACCTGCCTATTTTAATGATTCCCAACGCCAAGCCACCAAGGATGCAGGGAAAATTGCAGGAATCGAAGTTAAGCGCATTATTAATGAACCGACCGCAGCTTCTTTGGCATACGGCTTAGACCGCAAAGATAACCAAAAAATTTTAGTATTTGATCTAGGTGGCGGTACCTTTGATGTCTCGATCCTCGAAGTAGGGGATGGACTATTTGAGGTTAAGGCAACAACTGGTGATACCCAATTGGGCGGCGATGATTTTGATAAGGTGATTGTGGACTGGTTAGCAGACCAGTTTTTTGAAGATCAAGGTGTAGACTTACGC
The DNA here is from genome assembly GCA_949127865.1 of Synechococcales cyanobacterium PMM_0082. GTDB lineage: Bacteria > Cyanobacteriota > Cyanobacteriia > Pseudanabaenales > Pseudanabaenaceae > PCC-7502. The sequence goes on along the minus strand of CASBQR010000078.1, from coordinate 7,527 downwards.
AAGGAACGGCAGGCACTGCAAAGATTAACCGAAGCTGCGGAAAAAGCCAAAATCGAGCTTTCCACCGTGGGTAGTACCGAAATTAATTTACCGTTTATCACTGCTACTGCGGATGGCCCTTTGCATTTAGATACGACTTTGAAGCGATCGCAATTTGAAAGAATTTGCCAAGATTTACTAGAACGGCTGAACATTCCCCTCGAAAAAGTGTTCAAAGATGCCAAGCTTAGTCCTCGTCAAATTGATGAAGTTGTACTCGTAGGTGGTGGTACCAGAATCCCTGCAGTGCAAGAACTAGTGCAAAAGTTAATCAATAAAACCCCAAATCAAAGCGTCAATCCCGATGAAGTGGTCGCAGTGGGGGCAGCCATTCAAGCGGGAATCTTATCAGGAGAAGTCAAAGATGTTTTACTCCTAGACGTTACACCCCTAACTATTGGGGTCGAGACCTCTGGTGGCTTGATTAATCGCCTCATTCCCCGTAATACCACTATTCCCACCCGTAAGGCTGATTTATTTACCACGGCTGAGGATAATCAAACCTCAGTGGAAATTCACATTGTCCAAGGGGAGCGGGATCTGGCGGAAAATAATAAATCCTTAGGCAGGTTTAAGCTGAGTGGACTAGCACCGCAACCTCGAGGCATGGCTCAGGTGGATGTGATGTTTGATCTAAATGCTGATGGGATTCTCTCGGTTACAGCTACCGATCGCCGCACAGGAGTAGAACGCCGCATTACGATTAAAGGTGCCTCCACCCTCGATCCGAGTGAAGTAGAAAAAGCGATCGCCGATGCTGAAAAATTTGCTGAACGCGATCGCGCCAAAAAAGACCGCATTGAGAAGTTAAATCGTGCTGATAGTTTAGTTGCTGCCGCCGAACGCCAACTCAAGGATATTGCCTTAAATTATGCCTATCAGATTAGTTTTGAGCGTAAAAAAGAGATGGAAAAGTTAATTCGGAATTTACAGCAGGCGATCGCTTCTGAAGATGATTACGCTATGGATCGGGCACAATCCGAATTGCAAGAAGCCGTCTATGAGCTTTCCCGAGAGCTTTATGAACAGAAAGCTTTAGACGAAGAAGACGATCTGTTTGGGGGTATCCGTGAAAGCATATCTAGCTTCGCCAATCGGGGTAAGGATGATGACCGAGATAGTTATCGGGATAATTCCAAAGAAGACTATAAAGAAACCAGAGAATCCAGAAAATCTCCTAAACAATCGGAATCCAGAAGCCGCCGCCGTCCTAGTATTGCCGTTGACTATGACGACGATGATGATGAGTGGGTTTAATCTAAATTTAGTCCTGTGAGAAGGAAAAATTAACAAGAATTAGCTTTCACTTTGGATACGATTTACCAATCCTTTGTACACCCTATGAACTTCTAGGAGATTAATTATGTTTAAGGATGAAATTGTTGAAGAGATTCATAAAATTCGTGAAAAGTATTCGCAATCATTTAATCATGACTTAAAAGCCATCTTTGCAGATCTACAAAAACAGCAAGCTCAAAGTGGGAAAGAGATTATAAATCTTTTATCTAAACAAGCAGTTATAGGAGATAAAAAGCATCATGGTTAAAATTATTAGTTGTAAATCTCTAGGTGTACAAAAAGTCTATGACATAGGCTTAGAGCACGATCACAACTTTATTCTGGGCAATGGCTTAGTAGCTTCTAATTGCTTCAATAAATCCCACAGCGTCGCCTACGGCTATGTTACCTATCAAACTGCTTACCTCAAGGCAAACTATCCCGTGGAATATATGGCAGCTTTGCTATCTTCCTCCAGTGGCGATCAAGACAAGGTGCAGAAATACATCGCTAGTTGTAGCAATATGGGTATAGAGGTTTTACCCCCAGATATTAACGAGTCAGGCATAGACTTTACGCCAAAAGGCACAAAAATTATGTTTGGTTTGGCAGCGATTAAAAACCTAGGAGAAGGTGCTGTGCATTCGATTCTTGGCGCACGTGAAGGCGGGTTTAGTTCTCTAGCGGATTTATGTAGCCGTGTTGATGCCAAGGCTCTAAATAAAAAAGGTTTAGAAGCATTAATTCAAACAGGGGCATTCGATCGCCTGAATTCCAATCGCCATCAACTAATTAGTGACCTCGAAGTAACCGTAGAATGGGCGAACCGCAAAGCCAAGGATCAAGCTCAGGGGCAGGGGAGTTTATTTGATATGTTAGGCGGCGAAGCAGAAAAGGTAATTTTTGACGAAACTCCTGCGGGCATTAAAGTTGAGGACTATCCACCCCAAGAAAAGCTGCGTATGGAAAAGGAACTATTAGGTTTTTATATTTCCGATCATCCCCTCAAAATTGTGAAATCCTCAGCCGCAGTCATCGCTCCCATTAATCTTAGTGACATGGAAGAGTATGCAGGTAAGACTATTACCGCGATTATCCTCGTTACAGAAATTAAGGAAATTGTCACGAAAAAAGGCGATCGCATGGCTGTAATTCAAATTGAAGACTTAACAGGTAGAGCCGAGTCCGTAATTTTCCCCAAGACCTACGAAAAAGTGCGCCTAAATCTCCAAAAAGATGCTCGCCTGATGATTTGGGGTAAAGTTGATCGCCGTGATGAACAATCCCAACTGATTCTGGATGATCTGCAACCCATTGATTCTGTACGCATGGTCAAAATCCATTTAAGCTACGAAGAGGCACAGGAATCCCAAAAACTCTACGCTCTCAGAGAAATTTTAAGACAGCATATCGATCCAGAAGTAGGTGGTAAAGTTCCAGTCATTGCCTCGATTGGTGGATCATCGCAGCTAATTCGGTTTGGCAATCAATTTTGGGTCAAAGATGATATGGCAACGGTTGAATCCCTAATCAAAAATAATTTTCAAGCCCAGGCAGATGGCTTAGTGAAATGATTTCTTTAGGAGCGATCGCCCTAGCAGGAGGGAAAAGTTCTCGTATGGGCAGAGATAAAGCTCTATTAGAAATTGCTGGTAAACCACTCCTCCAAAAAACCTGTGAACTAGCTCAAACCTGTGCTGCCGATCCCATTTATATTATTACCCCTTGGCAAGATCGATATAAATCCATTACTTTACCAACGGAATGCGACTTTATTCATGAGTCAAATCCCCAAAGTCCTATAACAGGATTCGCTTTAGGATTATCTTTACTCAAGACCGATTGGGTGCTTTTGCTTGCCTGCGATCTGCCAAATCTTAAATCTGAAATAATTGAAACTTGGAGCCAAGAATTAGTAAATTTACCCTCAGAAGCGATCGCCTACCTACCAAAACATAGCAAAGGCTGGGAACCCTTATGTGGATTCTATCGATGCTCATGTTTAGAAAGTCTAAAGAGTTATATACAAACTGGAAAATATTCCTTTCAAAATTGGCTAGAGCGATCGCTAGTTATAGAAATTCCCAATGCCGATCCCCAGATGCTCTTGAACTGTAATACCCCCGATGATTTTCTTATTGTGGAAAAATCCTATAAAAAAACAGCCATATTCTGACTGTCTCTTATTAGGTATTCTTCAATCTTAAAATATTAACCAAACAAACCAGCTACATAATCCCTAGTTGCGGAATTAGAAGCATTCGTAAAGATTTTTGCAGTTGGCGCATACTCAACCATTTTACCAATGCGACTTTCATCAGTATTAAAGAAAGCTGTATAATCAGAAACCCGTGATGCCTGTTGCATATTGTGAGTAACAATCACAATAGTTAGGGTTGTTTTTAGTTCTTGAATTAACTCTTCGATTTTTAAAGTTGAAATTGGGTCAAGAGCAGAACAAGGCTCATCCATTAATAATACTTTTGGTCTAACTGCTAGCGATCGGGCAATGCAAAGACGTTGCTGTTGACCGCCTGATATGCCCAAAGCTGATTTCTTTAACTTATCCTTAACTTCATTCCACAGCGCCGCACCCTTCAGAGCAGTTTCCACAATTTCATCTAACTCTTCACGAGTATGCTTTTGTTGAGAAATTCTGACACCATAAAGAATATTGTCATAAATACTAGTAGGAAAAGGATTAGGCTTTTGGAATACCATGCCTACCTGATTACGAAGACGGTTGATATTAACCTTAGGAGAATATATATCCTGTCCGAAAAATTCTACCTTACCGTCAATTTTAATCTTACCTTCAAGCTCACCAATCCGATTTAATGACTTGAGAAGTGTAGATTTACCACAACCTGAAGGCCCAATCATCGCCGTAACGTGATTTTGCTTAAAATCTATATTTACTCCTTGCAGCACTTTCAAGGAACCATAGTAAAAACTTAAGTCTTTAACTTGAATTGCGGGAACTGAGATATCAGTTACAAGGTCGGACAATTGAATTAGAGTCTCGCTGGAATTAGGATTAGATGGTTTGTTTTGCATAATAGCTAAATGAAGAAACTAACGGGTTTGCAAGCGGTTACGAGTTACCATACGAGATGTAACACTGACTATTACTACCAAGGACAACAGAACCAAAGCCGCAGTCCAAGCCAAAGCTTTTTGTTCGGGGTAGGCAGATTGTGAGTAGGTATAAATCAAAACCGCTAATGACGGAGCAGGATCGAATAAACCTTGGGGCCAGTCTTGACTGGATAAAGCCGTAAATAATAATGGCGCAGTTTCTCCAGAAGCACGGGCAACAGCGAGAAGAGCACCAGTCGTAATCCCGGGTAGTGCTGCCGACACCACAATCCGAAAGGTAGTCTGAAATCGATTGCCTCCCAGAGCTGCTGAAGCTTGTCTGACATTGACTGGAATCAACTTTAAAGCTTCTTCAGTAGTTAGTGTAATAATTGGCAACATAATTGTTCCTAAGGCAAAACTACCTGCCAAAGCTGAGAAACTCTTAAAATTAGCTACAATAACACCGTAGGCAAATACCCCAACTACAATTGAAGGCACACTACTTAAAATGCGGGTTGTGAAACGAATTACACTAGCTGATTTCGGTTGCTCTCTCCCAAATTCGGATAGATAAACACCAGCCATTACGCCAAAGGGGATAGCCCAAAGTGCTCCAACTCCCACCATTAGAAGTGTACCAAGAATTGCATTGCCAAAACCATTTTTTACGTCTTCTTGCCCAACAGCAGCAGGTAAAGAAGTAAAAACATCAAGAGAAAGGTTAGCAAAACCCTTGGATATAATTTCTAATAAAACACTCCCCAATGGTAGAAAAGCAACCGCAGTTAAGAAAAAGACAAGGGCTGTCATAAACTTACTAAAGTAGCTTCGCTTAATTGGCAGGGGTACTGTTAAGGCTATTAGTTCGGGTTCTTGAATTTGATTGGTCATAACAATACCTATTTATCAGTGCTAAAAAGTTGAACTAAGAATACTGCGCCAACGTTAACAATTAAAGTTAAGGCAAACAGAATTAGAGCCAAATATAAAAGTGCCCCAGGGTGCAAATCTCCAGCAGCCTCAGCAAATTCATTAGCCATAACCGCAGGGATACTATAGCCAGCATCCAAGAGAGAAGCACTGATGCGTGCAGTATTGCCAATTACCATCGTCACTGCCATGGTTTCACCTAAAGCTCGACCTAAAGCCAACAGTACTGCACCCAATATCCCTGGAGCCGCGGCAGGAAGTAAAACTCTAATAATAGTCTCCCATCTAGTCGCCCCCAGCCCCATCGAAGCAGTCCGAAAATCTACAGGTACAGCAATTAATACATCACGACTAATAGATGCTACGGTTGGCACAATCATAATTGCCAGTAACATCCCCGCCGTCAAAACGTTATAGCCAGAAGACTCAGTGCTAAAAAGAGGAATCCAGCCCAAGTTATCAAACAGAAAACCTTGAAAAGGCATTATGGCAGGTATAAAAGTAAAAATCCCCCATAAACCAATAATTACACTGGGAATAGCCGCAATTAGCTCAATGGTATAAGCAATCGGCATTCTGATATTTTTAGGAATAAAATTCTCACTTGTCACGATCGCAATGGCAATACCAATTGGCGAGGCTAAAAGTATCGCGATCGCCGCAGTAACTAAAGTGCCATAAATATATGGGGCAGCACCAAATTCGTCAGCATCAACAATCCATTCATCTCTAAATAGAAAGTCTAGCCCAAATAAAGATATAGCAGGTTCGGCGCGGACAACTATAACTGCCGTCATCACTGCCAACATAGCTACGGTGCTAAAGCCAAGGATTTTAACTACTATATTGAAACCATTTTCTAGTAAGTAACCTGTGGTATCAAAAACATTAAGATCTACTTCCTTAGCGGCTTGGGATGAGTCTTGAGACTCGGAGTAACTAGTCATTAGCTATTATCCTCATGGGTAACCAAATTGTGAAAGGGACTAGAGTTTTAATTCCTAATCCCTATTTGTATACGTAAGTAAATAAATTAAAAATTACTTAATGCTCTTAATCATGGCTTGAGCACGGGCAACAATAGGCGCAGGAAGTCGGGTATATTCCAGTCCACCATTAATACCTTGTCCAGTGGTCATAACCCAATTCAAGAATTTTTGGATTGCAGGACGATTGGCAGCACTATATTCTTTGTAAACTAGCATCCATGTCAAACCCACAATTGGATAACCTTCAGTAGGATCTCCCTCTACTGAGACCAAGCTATTAGCAGGGAACTTGAAGGTAGCCATAGCTTTGTTGGCATTAGGAAGGTTACACTCTACAAATTTACCTTTTTTATCTTGAAGGGTGGCTGTTTCCAATTTACCACCAGTAGCAAAGTCAGTGTTTACATAGCTAATTGATCCAGTGGTTTGGGAAACGGCTGCGGCAACTCCAGCATTGCCTCTACCCTTAAGAGGATTGGTATTCCATCTGGGGTTTTGGCTGGCAGTTACAACTCTACGAAACTTAGAATCGATCGCCGAAAGGTGATTTGTAAAGATAAAACTAGTACCACTACCATCAGCCCGAACTACGGTTCTAATTGGCAGATTGGGAAGAGTGATACCGGGGTTGTCTCTTACTAGTTTTGGATCGTTCCAACGCTTGATTTCTCCAGTAAAGATTGCAGGTAAGGAAAAACGAGATAGTCTGAGTTTTTGGACACCAGGAACGTTAAAAATTACGCATACTGCACCACCCGCCGTAGGGATTTGCATTGCTCCTCTGGATACTTGGGCAATTTGCTCTGGGGTCATTGGGGAGTCGGTACCACCAAAGTCAACAGTTCCAGCAATAAATTGTCTGATACCACCGCTACTGCCGATGCCTTGGTAGTTAATTCTAATTCTTGGATTTGCCTTTGTAAATTCAGCAGCATATCTTTGATACAGGGGTTGAGGGAAAGTTGCCCCTGCTCCGTTTAAGGTTACGGTCTGAGCGTTGGCTGTCATCGCCGTTCCGAGAACTACCGAAATAGCTACGGCAGAAGTTGTGGCAAGACGACGTAAACTTGTTGTGAAAAAGATCATATTTCCTAGTCCGTTGGATTTTTGGTGCGATTTGTAAAAGTAATCTTCAAATTTAAGACTACATCTACAACGACCGTCCCAAGGTTAATATAGCCACAAGATATGGTTAAGATAAGGTTAAATT
>CASBQR010000077.1 GCA_949127865.1 Synechococcales cyanobacterium PMM_0082 | reverse complement strand
TATCAAACCAATCTTTTGATAGATTTGATGCTTTCAAAAATGCTCTTAATGCGACATCAAATTTTACGGATTTAGCTAACTGGTTTTTTACAAGAGAACTACAAGAATTAAGAGAAGGGAAAAAAAGAAAAGACATTAATTTTGAATTCTCTGATTTAAAACAAATACGCAAAGCAATTTCTACTATTATTGCTCCAAATGCGCGTGTATATTTTTCTCAGACAAATTCAGCAAAGTTAATGGTTGAATGGGAAACGGCAACAGGTGAGAGAATTGAACTGTCGCTTAATCAATTAAGTTCAGGCTATCGCAATATGTTAGCGCTTGTGATGGACTTTGCAAGACGTTTAGCACAGGCAAATCCACAGATGGAAAACCCATTAGAAGCCGCAGCAGTATTAATGATTGATGAGCTAGATCTCCATTTACATCCAACTTGGCAACAAAAAATTATTCCTGACCTCCGCAAAGTATTTCCTAATACTCAAATCATCGCCACAACCCATAGCCCCGAAATTGTCACCACTGTAAAACGTCATCAGGTCAAGATTCTCGAAGATTATCAAATCAAAGAATGCCCCTCACCAACTAGAGGTATGAAAAGCTCTGATATTGTGCGCTATGTTTTAGGGCTAGATAATCTGCGACCAGATACCGAAGAATCAAGGACATTAACAGCACTTTTTGAAGCGATCGATAATGGTAATTTAGAAGAAGCAAAACGACTTCGAGAAAAGCTACAAGAATGGGAAAAATTTGACCCAGATATGACTAGAGCAGATATGCAAATTCGGCGATTGGAGAGAAAAATTACCGCATGAAAAATGTGTTGAAATCTTCAGAACCTAAAGAGCTTAATAATTACAAAGAACGTTACAGCACCCAATTTAAAAAATGGAATAACGTAAAGAGTAATCGAGGAACCTTAACAGCAATTCGTAGTACCTTAATTTCTGATCAAAAGGGCATTTGCGCGTACTGTGAAATGGCTATTCATGAAAAATCTTGCTCTGTTGAACACTTTATCCCCTGTGAACAATCAACTCATAAAGTTAACTATGATCTAGATTGGCAAAATATGTTGGCGATCTGTCTTCCCCCTGGAGCAATTGCAAATGATTTAGAATTACCGCATAACTCACCCTGTTGTGGCAAAGCTAAAGATAATTTTGTCCCTGATGAACGCTTATTAAACCCACTAAACTTAACCACATCCCTTATATTTCGGTTTAGAAGCGAAGACGGTGAAATTTTACCCGATGAAATCGCCTGTAAACAGGCTGGTATTCCTATCGAATATGCTGAATTTACCATTGAAACGTTGAGACTCAATGTCCAAAGATTGAAAGCTCAGAGGTTAGCAGTAATTGACGAAATTACCAGAGAACTTGATGAGAGGGATGATGGCTCAGGTTCTCCAACCTTACTAGAACAGCAAATCGCTTCAGAACATTTTGGTAACGGAGGAAAGAACTATCCCAGATTTTTTACAACTGTCCGTTGGATTTTAGGCGAAGGTGCAGAATATCATCTGGCTAATATTTCTTACTTGGGCTAGATTAAGTCGTTAGAGAAGTTATCAAAACTACATATTTATTAAAGTAGTTATATTAAATTTTGTTAACAAAACTCAATAATTTGATTGCGAAATGTTGCGAATCGCTAATTTAGGCATAAATTCCTAAAATCATTTGTTAGAACTGTACCTATATATAGAGATTTAATACTTTAGGAGACTTCATGCTCACTTCCGTGAAACCGACAACCAGACATATTGCCCCTAGTGAAAATGATAAACGGGTACTTATGAAGGTCGTCTATGTTGTTTTAGAACCTCAGTATCAAAGTGCCTTGAGTGGAGCGATCGCTTCTATTAATAAAAATAATCCTAGTCTGGCGATCGAGGTTAATGGCTATTTAATTGAAGAATTACGTCAGCCAGACACCTACGCTGCATTTAAAGCAGATGTTGCTGAGGCAAATATATTTATCGGTTCATTAATATTTATTGAAGATTTAGCTAATAAAGTCGTAGATGCCGTTGCACCTCACCGCGATCGCCTTGATGTCTGCATAGTCTTTCCTTCCATGCCCCAAGTCATGCGCCTGAATAAAATGGGCAGCTTTAGTATGGAAAATCTAGGGCAGTCCAAAGGTGCGATCGCTCAGTTCATGCGGAAACGCAAAGAGAAATCTGGGAGTTCCTTCCAAGATAGTATGCTCAAGGTAGTTCAGACTCTTCCCAAGATTCTCAAATATATGCCCATGGACAAGGCACAGGATGCTCGTAACTTTATGTTGAGCTTCCAGTATTGGTTAGGTGGCTCGGAAGAGAATATTAAAAACTTCCTACTGATGTTGGCAAAGAGCTACCTGCCCGCAGCTTCCAAGTCGATCGCCGTAGCCGAACCCATCACTTATTTAGATATGGGGATTTGGCACCCCATGGCTCCTAAGATGTTTGATGACATTAGCGAATATCTAGATTGGTTTAATGCTCGTCGTGATATTTCCGACGATCTTAAAGATCCTCTAGCCCCCTGCATTGGCTTGGTTTGCGCCCGTAGTCACATTGTGACTGGAGATGATGCTCATTATGTGGCGATCGTGCAGGAAATGGAATCTAAAGGAGCCAGAGTTATTCCTGTATTCGCAGGTGGATTAGATTTCTCTAAACCTGTCGATGCCTTCTTCTTTGGTAAGGATCGCAAGTGCCTAGTTGATTCAGTAGTATCTCTAACTGGCTTTGCCTTAGTAGGAGGTCCTGCCCGTCAAGATCATCCTAAGGCTATATCAGCATTGGAAAAACTTAATCGTCCCTACATGGTCGCCCTGCCTCTAGTATTTCAAACCACTGAAGAATGGCAAGATAGCGATTTAGGTTTGCATCCTGTGCAAGTAGCTCTGCAAGTAGCTTTACCTGAACTAGATGGAGCAATGGATCCAATCGTCATGTCTGGTCGAGATGAAATGACTGGTAGAGCGATCGCCCTTGCGGATCGAGTGGAAATGATTGCCAACCGTGCGATTAAGTGGGGAACCCTGCGCCGTAAACCCAGATTAGAGAAAAAGATTGCTATCACAATTTTTAGCTTTCCTCCTGATAAGGGTAATATCGGGACTGCGGCTTACTTAGATGTCTTTGCCTCCATTCATAAAGTAATTAAAGCTTTAGCGGGTAATGGTTACGATGTACAAGATATTCCTGTCGATGCCAATGCCTTGATGCAAGATATTCTGCATAATCCTAATGCGATCGCGGGCAGTCCTGAACTAAATATTGCCGCTAAATTATCTGTCAGAGACTACGAAGAAAATACTCCTTATTGCGATCGCATTACCGAACAATGGGGCGCACCTCCAGGCAATCTCAACTCTGATGGACAAAACCTTCTAGTCTATGGCAAGCATTATGGAAACGTATTTGTTGGTGTACAACCTACCTTCGGTTATGAAGGCGATCCCATGCGCTTGCTCTTCAGTAAATCCGCTTCTCCTCACCACGGTTTTGCGGCTTACTATACCTACCTCAATCAAATTTGGAAAGCCGATGCTGTCCTACACTTTGGAACCCACGGATCGCTAGAATTCATGCCTGGCAAACAAATCGGACTTTCTGGTGAATGCTATCCCGATAACTTGATTGGGGCTTTACCGAATATCTATTACTACGCTGTCAATAATCCTTCGGAAGCGACGATCGCCAAGCGTAGAGGTTATGCCACCACTATCAGCTATCTTACTCCTGCTCCTGAAAATGCGGGACTTCATAGAGGCTTGAAAGAACTGAGCGAACTAATCGGTTCTTACAAAGAACTACGTCAAGGCAATCGCGGGGTATCCATTGTCAATACGATCATGGATAAGGTGCGGTTAGTGAATTTGGACGAAGATGTGAAGTTAGGGGAACTAGATGCTAAAGATATGAGCCTAGAAGAACGAGATAATATCGTAGGACAGGTTTACAACAAGCTGATGGAAGTAGAATCTCGGGTTCTCCCCTGCGGACTGCACGTTGTAGGTGAAGCTCCAAAAATTGAAGATGTCACTGACGTTCTCTCTAGTATCGCCAGCTTTGATCGCCCTGAAGATAATGTTAAATCTTTGCTACGGATTCTTTGCGAAAGTATTGGTCGTGACCTAGAACAGATTTATAAGTCTAGCGATAAAGGTAACTACGCTGATGTGGAACTCCTTGCTAATATGAAAACTGCTACAAATAAAGCGGTTGGAGCCTTAGTCAAAGCTAAATCAGATGTGGATGGTAAAATTTCCAAGCTCTCGATTCTCAACTTTCTGAACATGGGTAAAGTTGAACCTTGGATCGAATCTCTGCGGGATTCAGGCTACGACAAGGTTAACAAAGATGAAATCAAGCCTCTATTTGAATTTATCGAATTCTGTCTTAAACAAATTATTGCCGATAACGAACTAGGTGGTTTGATCAAAGCCCTTGAAGGAGAATACATCCAACCTAGCCCTGGTGGTGATCCGATTCGTAATCCTAACGTGCTACCTACTGGCAAGAATATGCACGCCCTCGATCCTCAATCTATTCCTACCAGTGCCGCCGTTCAAGCTGCTCGGGTCGTAGTAGAAAGACTATTGGAACGCCAAAAAGCTGATAATAATGGTAATTATCCCGAAACGATCGCTCTCGTTTTATGGGG
>CASBQR010000076.1 GCA_949127865.1 Synechococcales cyanobacterium PMM_0082 | reverse complement strand
CGTCTGATACTATTAAAAAGTATATTGAAAACCAAAAAATAAAGTAGATTGTTCGCTCTCGCTCACCGCCTTATATCCCACGGTTAAAACCGTTGGGTTTTACGGCTATTTCTATAAAAGCCCCGATAATTTTCTTGAATCTCTTTTAAGCCTTAATTGGCATAGTCATCCCAAGTCCAAGTATCAATAAAAGCCTGTGCCTGAGCTTGATCCTCTTTGCCGACGTTGTTATAAATTTGGTTATAGTTACGCTTCGAGTTAAACGGCGGATCGATGTAGCAAAGGTCAACAGTTTCATCACGGATGTGCTTCCGCAGAACTTCTAAATTATCGCCATAAAAAAGCTGATTAGGCATCATAAACCTCACTGCGATGAGCAATATTGATTACCCGCACTTGCTTAATATTTTCATCAACTTCAAAAATAACTCGATATTCTCCAATTCTGAATTGATAAAACCCTGCAAAATTCCCTTTCAAACTTTTGATATTTGGATGATAGTAGGGATGCTGTTCTAAAGTAGCGAAGCATCGGGTTACCTTTTTAGCAATCATTGGAGAAGTGGCTTCTAAGAAATTAATAGCTTCATCAGTTAAGACAACTTCATACATCATGTCGAATACTGCGCCAGTTGACAAAATTACCATCAGCAATATCTCGCTTTCCTCTTTCAAAAGCTTCTATAAACCCTGGAATTTTTAGTAATTCTTCTGTAGCATCTTCACTCTCGCGATCGGCAAGATATGCCACAAAATCTAAAACTGAACCCAAATGCTCAGGAGGTATTTGATCAATATATTCTTCAATTTGTTCACGGATTTTTATAGTAGTCATAACTTTAGTGAATTAATAGCTGATCAGATAGTAACTTAGAATCATCATTTTTGCTATTCGTTTGGTTTTAAATTATATGTTCCCTTTGGATCAAAATTACGCTATCCCCATAAGCATGTTGGATATTTTTAGCAGTAATTACTTCAGAGCGATCGCCGTCAGCAATTAATTCCTTATTTATTAACAACAAGCGATCGTAGTTATCCAAAGCGGAACCGAGATCGTGGGTAATCACTAATAAAATCTTGTTCTGGGCACGAAGTTCGGCAAATACATCAAAAATCACGACTTCGGTTTTTTTATCCACACCCACAAAAGGCTCATCAAAAAAGAATAGTTCGGCTTCTTGAGCGATCGCCCTTGCTAAGAAAACTCTCTGCTGCTGCCCCCCTGATAATTCGCCAATTTGACGCTGCTTTAAATCCCAAATTCCAACCCGTTGTAATGCCGACTTTACCACATCTTCACAATGACATTTAGAACGCCCAAACCAACTGCGATGTCTGGTTCTTGCCATCATTACTGCTTCCCAGACATTTACATTACAGGGAAATCCCAATCTACTTGAGTCCTTTGCGGTACATAGGCAACTGAACGTAACTGTCTTTTTAGCGATCGCTCCCGATACTTGACTGAACCGCTTGAACTGGGAATCAGCCCCAACATCGCCTTAAAAACTGTACTTTTGCCTGCGCCATTGGGACCTATTACCCCAACGATCTGCCCTGCTCCTATGGAAAAACTTACATCTTCTACGGCGGAGACATCATGATAATTGACTGCCAAATGCTCGACTTCTAACATGGTTACTTGTATTGTATGATAATGATTATCATTATCTAAATTAAACCACAATGGCTGCCAAAATCAACTTCTCATTAGTTTTAAGCGTTGGCATATTGGCGATCGCTACTACTGCCTGTAATAATGAACCGACTCAGACCGTTAATAATTCTGCGCCTGTTACTACTCAGCCCGTAGCACAAACTGAAGATTTACCCCTAGTCGTAGCCACGAACTCAGTTTCCTGTGGACTTGCAAGGCAGATAGCAGGGGATACAATTAATCTCAAGTGTTTGATCGAAGCAGGAACCGATCCCCATGTTTATCAGCCTAACCCTGAAGACCGTAAAGCGATCGACTCAGCTAAATTAGTTCTCTATGGTGGTTATGACTTCGAGCCAGGTGTGATCAAACTAATCAAAGCAAGTTCCAATCCCGCGCCAAAAATTGCTGTAAATGAAGTCGCAGTGCCAACTCCTTTAATAGCAGAAGACGGACATGGTCACGATCATGATAAAGAAGATAAAAAAGATGCAAAAGAAGTCGATCCCCATGTATGGAACAATGCCAAAAATGGGATCGAAATTGTCAAGGCTATTAGTAAAAATCTCATCGCACTTAGACCAGATCAAGCTGATCTTTATGCCAAAAACACAGCAAAAATCGTAGCTGAATTAGAACAACTCCATCCTTGGATTAAAGCCCAAATTGCGACTATCCCTGAGGCTACACGCAAATTAATAACTACCCATGATGCCCTTGGTTATTACTCTAAAGCCTATGGTATTCCCCTAGAAGGTGCCTTGGGCGGGATTAGTACCGAAGAGCAACCCACAGCAGGTAGAATTAAGGAACTGGTCAAAATCATTAAAGATACTAAAGTCCCCACAATTTTTGCCGAAGTTACTCTTAATCCCAAGTTGATTACCGCCGTGGCAAAAGAAGCAGGGGTTAAGGTTTCAGAAAGAGAACTCTTTGCCGATGGATTGGGAGAAAAAGGATCTGAAGGCGAAACCTATAGGGGGATGCTAGAAGCTAATACCCGCACGATTGTAGAAGGCTTGGGCGGCAAGTTCACACCTTTTCAAGCTAAATAATTCTGGGAGTTGTTGAGTAAACGTTCAGATACAGATTGGAAAAAGTCAAGGAAGTTTTCGTCTTCCAGTCTATATAATACGTGTCGTCCTTGTTTACGAAAGTTGACAAAGCGAATGGTGCGGAGTGTTCTCAACTGATGGGATACTGCCGATTCATTCATTTGCAAGGCGATCGCTAAATCTCCTACACACATTTCCTTCTCAGCCAAAATAGAAAGAATTCGTAATCTATTTGCATCTGCCAAAAAACCAAAAAATTCTGACATATTTTGTGCCTTCTCAACTGTTAGGACTTCAGCTAGGGAAGGATTATCAGGATCGGCAATATGGGGAGAATCACAATGTAGACTTTCCCCATATTCGGAATTTTCAAATGCCAACTTAGTTAGATTGTCAGACATAAATACAAGATTAATAAAATCGCCATCATCTTAAAGCTCTCTTCCGAATGAGGTGAGTGACTTTGATGTAACGTAATCTAAGCGTCGCAACTACACCCAGTATGCCCACAACCTTCGCCTTCTGAATGACCGTTAGCACAGGCATCACTACAATATGGCTTACCATCTTTGTTGATGGCATCAGAGAGTGAAACTATACATAAACATGAGACACAAGCACATTTCATTTGATTAACAGTAGTCATAAAATTATTTTAGTTAAGTTTATGATTAAGATAATACATGAATGTATGCTCAGATGTCAATAGTTAAGTATGTTTTAGTGATCAAGCCACACATACCAAAAAGTCTTTTTTTAACTGCTCAGGGTTGAGATTACGTCCGATAAAGACCATTTCATTTTTACGCACTTCATCTTTCTTCCACAGGCGATCTGGGGATATATTAAATAGCATATGTACGCCCTGAAATACATAGCGATGGTTGTCTCCAGCAATATGCAAAATCCCTTTCATCCGAAAAATATCAGTGCCTTGGGTTTGGAGGAGAAAGCTAATCCATTCGTCTAAACGCTCAGGGTTTAATGCACCAGATTCGACGATCGCCACGGAAAATACCGATTCATCATGTTGGTGAGTATCTTCTCCGAGAAAGTCTGGATCGATCTCTAAGGCACGAGTTAAATCAAAGGCTTCAATGCCTAAAACTGCATCCATATCTAGCTCTGAATTTTGGGTGCGATAGATTTTGGTGAGCTTATTCATGGAGCGAATCCGATTTTCTAATTGATCGAGTTCCTCTAAAGTTACTAAATCAGTTTTGTTAAGTAGAATCACATCGGCAAAGGCAATCTGTTCTTGGACTTCTTCGCTATCCCAATGGGCATGGACATGTTTGGCATCAACAACCGTGACTACTGCATCTAAATTGACGCGATCGCGCATATCTTCATCCACAAAGAAGGTTTGAATCACAGGGGCTGGATCGGCTAGTCCCGTAGTCTCAATTACTAAATGATCAAATTTATCCCGCCGCCGCATCAACTTATTAATAATCCGAATTAAGTCACCACGCACCGTACAACAAATACAGCCATTATTCATCTCAAAGATTTCTTCATCGGTGTTTACGATTAGCTGATTGTCAATGCCGACTTCGCCAAATTCGTTGACAATTACAGCAACTTTTTTACCATGCTCGTGGGTGAGGATGCGATTGAGTAAGGTGGTTTTACCTGCGCCTAGATAGCCTGTGAGAACTGTAACTGGGATTGTTTTTTCGGTGGTGGTGAACATGGTTAATACCTTAAAGAATGATAATCATTATCAGATATTATAGACTAAAAATTATGGCGATCGCTCTTGACAAGGCGAACACAATCCAAACACTTCTAAGGTATGGTAGTAAACTTCAAAAGCCTGAGACTGTAAAGTAGGAGCTTCTACACTTTGAGCTAAAGAAATTCCCAAAGGGGTTCGTTCTCCGCACTGTAAACAGGTTGCAAAATTTTGTTTCTCTGATACCAAAGAATAGATTGCCTGATTATGAACAGTCCGAATTTGGATTAAACCCTTTATTTTTAGAGATTCTAAGTTGCGATAGACCGTGGCAACACCAATTTTCTGCCCTTGCTTCTGAATTTCTGCCCAGATTTCTTGTGCCGATAGCGGTTTTTTTGTTTGTTCCAATACCTTGAGAATATTGGCTTGGCTATGATTTGGAGTTTTCATAGGCTTTTTGCTCGTGACTAAGTATAATATGATTATATGATAACGATTATCATTCTTATATTTTCTGTTATAGTTAATTTAAGAAATTGCAGTGCTTCGTAATCTCTAAGCTTTAGGTAAATAAAATGACTACTGAATTCGCTATCCAACCTGATATTCCCAAGCGAGGAATGCCTGTGACCATTATTACGGGGTTTCTGGGCAGTGGCAAAACCACACTTTTAAATCAAATTCTCAAGAACAAACAAGATTTGAAGGTTGCAGTCTTGGTGAATGAATTTGGCGATATCAATATTGATAGTCAGCTATTGATTGGTATTGAAGATGGCATGGTAGAACTGAGTAATGGTTGCATCTGCTGCACAATTAATGATGGTTTAGTTGATGCGGTTTATCGAGTTTTGGAAAGAGACGATCGCATTGATTATATGGTGATTGAGACCACGGGTGTAGCTGATCCTCTGCCCATTGCTTTGACATTTCTGGGAACCGAATTAAAACATTTAACTCATTTGGATTCTATTCTGACCGTAATAGATGCCGAGACCTTTACCCCAGAACATTACAAAAGCGAAGCGGCTCTGAATCAGCTTAGTTATGGTGACATCATTGTATTAAATAAGACTGATTTGGTATCTGAGGAACATACTCAAGAACTAGAGCGTTTTGTCCAAGTAACTAAATCCAAAGCTAGAATATTGCGATCGCAATATGGTGAAATTCCGATTCCACTAATTTTAGATGTAGATTTAGCTAAGTCAGGTTCTTATCAACCCCAAAAAGAAGAGCATCATCACGATCATGGGCATGATCACAAACACGAGCATGACCACGATCATAAGCATTCTGATCATTTAGCGAATGATGGATTTATTGCGGTTTCTTTTCAAAGCGATCGCCCTTTCAATCTTGATAAATTCCAAAATTTCCTTGATTGCCTTCTTCCAGTTGATGTATTCAGGGCTAAAGGTGTTTTCAACTTCGATGGAACCGACCTACGTTATATCTTTCAGCTTAGTGGCAAACGCTATGAGTTAAAAGTTGACCATCGGGAAAAACCTCTAAATAATCAAGCCGTGTTTATCGGTCGCAATCTTGATTCTGAGCTTATACAAAAACAGTTGAGAGCCTGCGAGGTGGGTTAATCTCATGGGTGTACATAAGATTAAATTCGCTCTTAATGGAAAGGTTGCACTTTCTGATTACATTACATCTCTAGTTTGGAGTCCTTCTGGCGAATTTTTAGCGGCAAGTTCTGCTTCTGGGGAAATGCAGGTTTGGCGATCGCATGGAAATTCTATTCAAGATTTTCAAACCTTATCTGAACTAACTGATAAGGCAATTGACTGTATGGCATTTTGTCATGATGGTAAATTTTTTGCTGCTACAGGTCAAGATGGGCGGGTGAGAGTTTGGCAGTTTGGTAATGCTGATAGATTCTCTTCCTATCAAACTATTGATTGTCACTCCAAGCATCCTTCTGTCTGGATTGATCGACTGGCTTGGCATCCAAGTAGCTATCTTTTAGCTTTCAACTTAGGTCGTCAGGTGCAGATATGGGATGTAGAGAATGAGAAAATGATGGCTTTGCTTGATTTTACTGAATCTACAGTTTCTGATCTGGCATGGTGTCCTGATGGTCTACTTCTATCGGTAGGAGGTAAAAATATGGTTAAATCTTGGCATTCAAAGGATTGGCTTCAGCTACCGACGGTTTTGGAGATTACTGGTGCTAGTGAGGCGGTCGCCTGGTCAAACGATGGAAAGTACTTAGCTTCTGGCAATCAAGATAATTCTATAACTTTGGCGGAAGGGAGCAATGATCCTTGGTTATTAACAGGATTCCCTAGTAAGATTCGGCAATTAGTATGGTCAGATGTCTTGACTAAACATGGAACTCCTTTGCTGGCAGTGGCTAGTGCTAATGGTGTGGCAGTGTGGATTAAGGAAAAGTATCAAGAACATTGGCAGTGTTGGCTTCTGGATTTACATAAAGAAATGGTGAGGGCGATCGCCTTTGAACCTAATTCGCTTTTACTAGCAACAACTTCTGATGATGGCTGTTTTTATCTGTGGCATGAAGCGGTAGAGCTTGCCCAAATTCTTAAACAAGATGTCGCTTTTTGTAATTTGGCATGGCATCCACAGGGTAATAGATTAGCGATCGGTAGCGAGTCTGGAGAGATATTTATCTATTCTAATCAAACTGTCTAAATCAAAAGGTGAATCAAAAATATCTTTGGCTCGAAGTTCTCAAGTTTAACGATCGGGGATTAATTCCAGCGATCGTTCAAGACAGCCAAGATGCAAGCATATTATCTTTGATTTGGATAGATAAAAATTTATTGCGAGAAGTTATTGATACTGGCAATCTCAACGGCAATTACACAGTGACAGCAGTTTTCTATGATTGTGATGCTGATGCTTTGATATGCAGAATAAAAAATAACCAACAAGAGAAATCTCAAACTGGTTGGATAGAATTATGAAACCTTAATATTATTTATTTATCTTTGGAATAGTTGAGCGATCGCCCTACAGCAACCTGCACAATCACACCCAGATCTAGCGATCGCTGCTTCGCCAATCTTGCCATCATTGAGCAAAGTGTCATCACTGGTGAGTAAGAGCGAGGCGCGATAAACCGCTACTGCCAGCGCACATAGGAGAGGAGTAGGCAGACTGGCGGACAAAGCCTATTTGCCCGTCCTTTTTATTTGGTGGGGGTAGCGATTCCTACGGATGTGGTTCCCGCCGCAATTTTAGAAATGATGACGGGAATTTGTGATGTTTTAACATTGCTATGGCAAGATTTCTCAGGTAAGACTATTAAGTTGGGCGCTTGCTTGCAGCATTTGAGACAACCAGTGGATTGCAAAGTAATACGATCGCTTAAGTTATGAATATTTATTTGTTCGGTTAAAGCTGCGTGTACTTCTTTAGCTCCATTATTAAGGCAATGGGACTTTTGGCAAATTAGAATCTTAACTTTTGATTTATCCGTAACGTATTCTCTAACTTGAGCTAATTGTGAGGATTTATCAACTCCATCAACTTTTTCGATTGAATCTGCTTTAAGTTTCAAATTCTTTTGAATGCCTAAACAACGTATGCGATCGCCAAGGGATAATTTATAAACCATTCCTCCCCTTAGCTCTTTAGGAATCTTAATCAAAAAATCTTGATCGACGGTTTTAAGACGCAGGTATTTAAGTTTGTAGCCTTCCAAAGCACAAACCCCTATAAATTCATTCGCCTTCTAGATCGAAATTTCATTCATTACTCATATAGTAAACTCTCTAGTACTTGTTGATATTCATTACTAAAACATTGTTCTAACCAGTTGACCATTTCACTACGCTGAACCAGTTGCTGCCGAGCTACGCTCCAAACTTGAAGAGCCGCCGTGGGAGTCTCGACTATTACCTCTAATAGCTCACCTGTAGAGCATTTGCAAGGAATTTCTAACTCTGTAAGACGATGATATATTTGCCAGCGGTCGCCCCAAGCCACGTTGACAACAAACAAATAATTAGAATAATTAACTTTTTTCATTTCTTTGGGTGTAAAGCCTTTTTGTTGAGTTTAGAATATTCTAAATGATTATATATGCAATAAAGATAACATCTATTCTCAATTATGAAGACTCATGCTAGGATTTTTACAATGGGTTATTTTTCTAAAATGATTAGTGGAAATTAATTGTAAAAATACTAAATACCCTAATTAACTATTGAAAATTATTAGAGAGAAATTTATGACAACAGTACAGAGCTTAATGCGTACATTTGGTGAGGTGGGAACTAATGTAGTGGGATTGGATATTAGCGTAACTGAGCCAGTTTGTGAAGGATTAAACATCGCTTTGGCAAGTTTTCAGGCTTTGTATTTGCAGTATCAGAAGCATCACTTTGTTGTAGAAGGTGCGGAGTTTTATTCTTTACATCAGTTTTTTCAAGATGGATACGAACAACTGAGAGGACATACCCATGATGTTGCCGAACGCTTAGATGGTTTGGGTGGCGTACCTGCGGCGAGTTTTACTAAGTTAGCGGAGCTTTGTTGCTTTAACCCTGAAGCTGATGGTGCTTTTAACTGTCGGATCATGTTAGAAAATGATTTAGTTGGCGAACAAGCAATTATTGCTCTAATTCGCAGCCAAGCAAGTCAAGCTGAGAGTTTAGGCGATCGCGCGACTCGGTACTTATACGAGCAAATTCTGTTAAAAACTGAAGAGAGAGCCTACCATATTTCCCACTTTTTAGCTCCCGATACTTTAGTACGGTCTATAAATTAGTAACCGTCATCTTTTTCTAGTTAAAAATTATTAGGGTAGAGCCATCTGGGTAAAGCCCTACACCAATTTCAATTTAAATATCTATTTCAAGTTAAATGTATGGATGTATCTGTGAATGCTGTAACTTATCTACAGCTAGAAGTTGAGGACGAGAGTATTAGTCTTAATAATCACTGTGCTAGGTTTTTGGGTGCTCATATAGCTTATTTACTTATCTACTGGGCTGAGGTTATGACTGGTGATGAAACTTTATGAATCCAGAAAAATGGAGTTTTATTTTTATTAGTGGTGAAGAGGATTCTATAACTAAGGAAGTAATTTCTGATAGTTCTTATATCTAGCAGAAATATTGGGGATAGATTAGCGATCGCCCAGATTTCTTGTAAGGATGATCTGAAGCAGAGACTGGCAAAATTAGGTTTTACTATTGGTAGTAAGATTAAGATCGTTAGCCGAACCGCGAGAGGTTCTGTAATTGTCCAAACTCAAAACCAAAAAGTTGGTCTGGGAGCGTTGTTAGCAAACAATATTTTGGCTACTAATCAAAGAAACTAATCTTAAAACCTCTCTTTCTTTACTTAAATCTTTTAGCCTGAGAAATAGATCTAAAAAATGGAGCGTTGTCCCTCTGGACTTACCCCAATAATAGATAGCTGATAATCTAAAACTTTAAAGCCATACTTATCGGCAACTTTTTGGCTAATTGTTAAAATCTGATCATTTTTAAACTCAATGACTTGGTTTGTTTTCATACAAATTAAATGGTGATGGTGGTGGGGACGAGGCTGGTTAATTTCGTAATGCTTGTGATCTTCAGTTAGCTCTAACTCTCGTAAAATTCCCATACGAGCCATCATTTTCACGGTTCGATAAATCGTCGAAATACTTATATTTTCTCCCTGTTCTTGCAACCGACCATATAAATCCTCAGCACTAAGATGTTGCCCTTCAGGTAAAGTTTTGAAAGTGCTAAGAATAATCTCTCGTTGCGGAGTCATGCGCCAACCTTTAGCATTAAGCTCGGCTTTTAAGGCTTCAGGTGAATAAACTGGTTCGCTGGCAGTCATATATTATCAATAACCATTGCTTCTTGATAATAGCGTATTTACTAAACTAAACCCCTCCTCTAAGTTAGGCATCTGTTTATATAACAATCATCAAATGTTCTTTCTGATGGGATAAGCAACTTAATTTCCTCAAGGTTTAAATTTGGCATACTTTTTTATAGTTTGCGATACTTCAAAGGTAGAAAAGCAGATAAAAGATTTCCTAGTGCTGTTCTACCTATAAAATGGCTCAATTAGCAAGCTTGATATTTGAGAACATAATATCGTAAATCTTTAGAGTTCCTTGCTCGTTGATATTAACAACCTGACGAGTCATAAGATAATAATCACCAAACTTTTCGTAGGAATCTTCAAACCTTGCCTGACGGGTAATTTCATCGGTCTGGGGATTACGAAAAACCACATTATAGGCACTGGAGATATATCCTACACCTGTATCTAAATGTTCGAGATGATTGATTACAAAACCCATGCGACCCATAACACGGCTAACCATTGAGATTTGGCGATCGCGTACTTTATAGTTGGAACCCATAGCATCACCAGTTACCAAGATTTCTACAGCACCAGTGGTATCAGTCTCGCCTAAAGTAAATCCAGACTTGCCGTGGGCATCTTCAAAGGATTTACGCTTACGATGAGTCACGACATCTTTAAGTTGATTGATCAGCCATTCTTGTTCTTCATCCACTTCTACGGTTTTTTCTTCGCCAGTGGGGGTAGTTGTAGTACGAGAAGTAAGTTTGAGATCGTCCATAGTCACTTCTACAGTCAAATCTGAACTGATTTTAGCTCTGCCCGTGCGAGTTTCACCATCAATGGTTACGGATACATCCGTATTAAATCCAGGGAAGTAGGTATCCCATGTATAACGATTTTCATAGGCAGCTTGAAATAGGTCGCGGGCAGGATTTTCTAGGTTCTTTTCAATTGTCAGCATAGGTAATATTTGTAAGGTTTATTTGTAAGGTTTAGTGGAGTTAGGAACTTACCAAAAAAGAATTTTAGTTCTCTCTTGGTAAGGCATTAGGATTAAACATACTGGCATTTAAATTAGTATGAATATCTAAGAATATCATATCTTAATGAGTATAATTCTTATTAAGAATTAAATTAATTACTAGCTAGTATATCTTTGAGTTGTTTACAGGCTTGTTCGATCTTGACAATACTGCCTGGATTTATCAGCCCATAATAGTCAAAGGTAAAGACCTGATTCTTTTTGGTTGCCTGTAATTGATTCCAAAAAGATAGGGTTTTGAATTGAGAGACATCTCCCATTGGTACATCAACTAAAATAATCACTTCAGGATTGGCTTGCAATACTCTTTCTGCTGAGAGCGTAATATAACCACGCATGGGACTCTTTTCT
>CASBQR010000075.1 GCA_949127865.1 Synechococcales cyanobacterium PMM_0082 | reverse complement strand
TTATCAAGGAGCGATCGCCGACTACGATGAAGCTATACGACTCAATCCTAACTATGCTACTGCTTACAATAATCGCGGTCTTGCGAAGTCTAACTTAGGAGATGCACAGGGAGCGATCGCCGACTACGATGAAGCTATACGACTCAATCCTAACTATACTATTGCTTATAACAAGCGCGGTCTTGCGAAAAGAATACTTGGAGATTATCAAGGAGCGATCGCCGACTACGATGAAGCTATACGACTCAATCCTAACCTTTCTGAGGCATATAATAATCGCGGTCTTGCGAAGTCTAACTTAGGAGATAAACAGGGAGCGATCGCTGACTACGATGAAGCAATCCGCCTCAATCCTAACTATGCTTTGGCATACTACAATCGCGGTCTTGCCAAGTATTACTTAGGAGATAAACAGGGAGCGATCGCTGACTACGATGAAGCTATACGACTCAATCCTAACTATGCTATTGCTTACAATAATCGCGGTCTTGCGAAGTCTAACTTAGGAGATAAACAGGGAGCGATCGCTGACTTCACTGAAGCTATTCGCCTTAATCCTAACTATGCTGCTGTATACTACAATCGCGGTCTTGCAAAATCTGACTTAGGGTTAGGAGAGAAACAGGGAGCGATCACTGACTTTAATGAAGCAATCCGCATCAATCCTAACTATGCTGAGGCCTACTACGGTCGTGGTCTTGCGAAGTTTTTTACAGGAGACAGAAGGGAAGCCATCGACGATTATAATGAAGCAATCCGCATCAATCCTAACCATGCTGATGCCTACTACGAGCGCGGTCATGAGAAGTCTAACTTAGGAGACAAACAGGGAGCGATTGACGATTATACCGAAGCCATACGCATAAATCCTAACCTTGATTATCTTTATTATGTATACTACCTGCGCGGTAATGCAAAGTATGAACTAGGAGACAAACAGGGAGCCATTGACGATTATACCGAAGCTATACGCATCGATTCTAAACAGGCAGAAGCATACTATGATCGTGGTATTGCAAAGTATGAACTAGGAGACAAACAGGGAGCCATTGACGATTATACTGAAGCCATAAGTATTAATTCTCACCTTTACCATCAAGAATACGGCAGAATCAATCCTAATTACGACGGATTCAATCCTAATGAAGATATATACTACAATCGCGGTAATGCAAAGTATGAACTAGGAGACAAAAGGGGAGCGATTGACGATTACACCGAAGCCATAAATGTCAATCCTCAGTTTTATCTTTATTACTTTGAAGGCTCCGGCGCTCTCAAGCCTAATGAAGACGCATACTACAATCGCGGTAATGCAAAGTATGAACTAGGAGACAAAAGGGGAGCGATTGACGATTACACCGAAGTAATCCGCATCAATTCTAAACATGCTGCTGCTTACAACAAGCGCGGTCTTGCGAAAAAAATATTTGGAGATTATCAAGGAGCGATTGCCGACTATACCGAAGTAATCCGCCTCAATCCTAACTATGCTGAGACATATATCAATCGGGGTCTTGCAAAGGCTGACTTAGGAGAGTATCAAGGAGTGATTGCCGACTATACTGAAGCAATCCGCCTCAATCCTAACTATGCTATTGCGGACTCCAAGTACAATTGCGGTAATGCAAAGTATGACTTAGGAGACAAACAAGGAGCAATCGCTGACTATACCGAAGCAATCCGCCTCAATCCTAACTATGCTATTGCATACTTCAATCGCGGTCTTGCAAAAGCTGACTTAGGAGATAAACAGGGAGCGATCTCTGACTACACCGATGCAACCCGCCTCAATCCTAATTATACTGATGCATACTTCAATCGGGGTCTTGCAAGAGCTGACTTAGGAGATAAACAGGGAGCGATTGACGATTACAATGAAGCCATTCGTCACAATCCCAACCACTCTGCTGCATACCACAAGCGCGGTCTTGCGAAGAGAATATTGTTGAATAATCAAGGGGCGATCGCTGACTTTAGTGAAGCAATCTACCTCAATCCTAAGTATGCTGAGGCATACTACAATCGTGGGGTTGCAAAGCATCTCTTACTAGACAAGGAGGGTGGTTATCGTGGGATTGAGAAGAGAATGTTGTTGCATAATCTAGGAGGGATCGCTGACTTTAATGAAGCCATCCACCTCAATCCTAACTATGCTGAGGCATACTACAATCGTGGGGTTGCAAAGCATCTCTTACTAGACAAGGAGGGTGGTTTAATAGATTTTCGAGAAGCTGTAAGACTTTTTCAGCAACAAGGAAATACATCAAAGCATGAAGAAATCCAAGTTTTGATTAAAAGAATAGAAAGCAAAAGTTAGGAATATTAAGACAACTTGCAGCAAAATGTCCTAATCTCTAAGATCATAAGTATTTAAGCACCTTAGGACTTTATAGTTTTTAACTCTAGCTATTTCTCTGGACTGCGATCATATAGTCCTTTACCGCATATCGGCTACAACCCATTCATAGCAAAACTTTTCGTTTTTAGCCATATTACAGCTTTATGGTTTTATATTCCTAGTGGTTTCGGTTAGGCGATCGCTGGGCATGAGCTAGACTATTTCCGTTGCTTTCTCTTGCGTCTTTGGAGGTCGCCCTCCTTTTTTACCATTACTCCGAGAAGCTTCTGCTTTCCTTAAAGAAGTAACCTTACCTCCCCGTTTTCCTAACTCTGACATCCATGCCTTAGTCCCAAAAATACCAGCAACTAAACTTGTAATATCAAAGTCTGCATCCAAATTATCCCAATGAACACTACCCCCAGACTCATCAATCCAAACATTATTCAAATCTTCAGCAGAGGCTTCTTGTAATTCTTCTACCATGCTGGGGGGAAAGCTAAAGAAAGTACCATTTTTTAGAGCAATTACCACTAATTTAGAGGACTCATCAAAACTAACCGATTTAGCTCTTGGTTCTGTGGCATCTGTCTCTTTAGCCAAGGCTTTCGCTTTTGCTATTTGAGTATCCAACTCATCTTGGTTCATTTCCCATTTTTTTATCCCCATGTATGCTCTTCCATTTAATTAACTAATTATATCCTAAACGGTTGGGTTTATTATTTCTAAGTTGAGATCGCTATTAGCTATTAAAAGTAAGTTTTCCATGCAAAAAAAGATTGGAGATGGATTGACTCTCTCTCTGCCAAAGCGGGTTTTTTGCAGTTAGGAAACGATTAACACGCTAGTTTAAAACTTACATAACGATTCAAACTTACGTTCTCTTCAGCAGATTTTATAGCTAGCTTTCGATGAAGATCGGGTGGTATTCGTACCTGAAAGTTACCACTAAAAGATTTTTCGGCAATAGGTTCAGGAATTGCTTCCTCATTAGCTTTCATCTCAGATACTACATCTCCAACTAAGGATGTAATACCTAATAATGCCGCAGACTGATCTTCATCAAGATATAAAAGGCTTGGAAATTCAGCACATAATCCAACAAACTCTTGATCTTCAATAGACCAGATAATTCTATAACTGTAGTGATTGTAGTTAACCATTATTTATTTGCTCGCAGTATCAATATTAATACTATGTCAAGCAATGAAAACAGACAACCTAAACGGAAAGAATTGGTTCGGCATAAATATGGCTATCTCCTAATCCAGTTTTTGCACAAGAACTAATGCTAGAAACTCCATTTCAATTAAAGTATCTTTTATTTCTGATAAGGCATCTGCTTCCGAAATTTCGACTTGGGTAAGCCAATTGCGAGGTTTGATTTTTTGCCATGCTTTTGCTAAATCAATTACACTCAAAGGCTGTTCCCAAAGTAAGTGCAAACAGGCGCAAGAAGCTGTATATAAACTAATGGGGTGGGCAGCATTAATATTTAGGAATACATGAATATTAAAAGGTGCATAATAGGCGATCGCTTGATCAAGGGCTTCTCTAATTTTAGGATGTTTCAATTGCGGGTGCAGATAGGCTTTAGCATTTTGCCAGTCGGCATCTTCCCAGTCACTGAGGGCAATTATTGGTTGAACTTGCCCCAGATGGCAGCACCAAAAATCAAGGAGGCGATTAACTGGTTGGAGAAGATCATATATATGTAATTTTTCTTCTACCGAAGCCGCATCAATGATCATGTCTAAATATTCAGACGGCTTATTCTTATCTATATATAGGTCTCTGATATTCCATTGATTCCAATTGATCATACTGATAAATTCCAGATCAGCATCAGCAATCATTTGAAACATTTCTGGAATTGTATAGCCCTTGTCTTCTTGGAGCAGATGATTGGCGGCTAAAAAGGAATCCGTAGGATCAGAATTCCAAGATTTAGTTTTCAATAGCACCCGTTCATCAATGGAATTCATTAGATCTCGAATTAGGGAAAACTCTAACTCGGTAGGAGCGTCATCCATTAGCCCTAGATATTTACATAACTTCTGTCCTTGATAGAAATAATAGCGTTGATGGATACTGTGCAAATTGGCTTGAATTATCCCCTGTTCACTTAATACTGATCGCATCACCTTCATCGCCTCCAGAGGTTCTGGCAACAGGTACAGCACATCGCTACAGTGGATAAAATCAAAAGTTAAGTTTAAGCTGGTAATATCCTCAAAGGGCATTGCATAAAACTCGGTGTTAGGAAAGCCATGGTAAGCTAGGCGGTTTTTGGCAAACTTAATTGATTCCGATGAAATATCAATACCGATTATCCTAGCTTCAGGATTTGCAAGAGCGAGACCAAGGGTCAGCCATCCCGTGCCACAACCTAGATCTAAAATGATCTTGCCTTTAGGACTTAC
The DNA here is from genome assembly GCA_949127865.1 of Synechococcales cyanobacterium PMM_0082. Lineage (GTDB taxonomy): Bacteria > Cyanobacteriota > Cyanobacteriia > Pseudanabaenales > Pseudanabaenaceae > PCC-7502. Next base: position 903 of record CASBQR010000075.1, on the reverse strand, counting down.
TATTTTTTGCGATCGCTTGTATTGACAAGTAGTTAAGGAAAACTTAAACAGGGTATTAATATCATCCTTAGGAGTTAGCTCAATGGCAATATTCGGATAGGGAATATTGTCAAACTGCTCACGTACCTTATTTACTTTTTCCTCAGTCATGGCTCTAACTCTCCTTACAAATCAGAGCGATTATATCAGTTTATGTTTAGGATTTTTTCGAGCAAAGGGTAGTCTAAACCAAGGTAAATGTGGATGTTCGTGATGTTCCCAATGATATCCAAAATGATAACAGGTCAAAAATGAAATAAGTAGTGAAAAGTTACTACTACGGGCATGGTGGCGATCGCTAAAAACTTGTCCACGGTGGGGTAAATACGTCCCAAAATAAAATAATTGCATTGAACTTAGTAAAAGCGGCAATATCCAAAACAGTAATAAATTCAAAGCAGGAATATCAAAACCAATTCTAATGCCATGAAACAAAATAGTCATGCCCACAAATAAAATCAAGCTTTGCCTGCGATCAATATAACGGAACATAAAGCTCAAGTACCATGCCACCATCGAGCTATGCCGACCATCATGAAAATCTGGATCTTGATCACTAGCAGGATATTTGTGATGGAGTCCGTGATTAGTTAAAAACTTTTGATAGGGTAGCAATCCATAGATAAACAGGGCGATCGCTCCAATCCCGTCATTAATCCGCCGATTAGGGGTAAAAACCGTACCGTGGGCGGCATCATGGGAAATGATAAACAAACCTGTATGTAAAAACGTCCGTCCTAGAATAATTAAAGCTATAGCCCAAATGGATAACGAAGCAAGATCAACTCGACAAATTAAGATAAATGTGAGCAACCACAAACAAAAAATAGTAGTAGCACTAGTAATTCCTAAACCCCAATCAAG
>CASBQR010000074.1 GCA_949127865.1 Synechococcales cyanobacterium PMM_0082 | reverse complement strand
TCGCGTCTTTGTACTGTTGTGGTCATAATAATTGCTGTTTTGGTTATGTATATTTATTTATTAGGTTTCCCTATGTGCCTAATACTACACCCTTTTGTTTACTTTTGTAAATTTTTTGTTTTTTAATCTAAGGGTTCAGTTTGATTATATTTCGTGCCAATAGGGGTGTCGGCAAATAATAATGGGGCGATCGCTGCGGCAGTAGCTAGTCGGGATTCAAGGTTTTCTTCGATGCTGAAATATTGATCTATGCGATCGCACAAACCTGCCGCAGTTAGACTCTGGACGTTAGAGCTAATGATATAGCTTTGGGATGGGGAAGCCCGGAATGCGACAAAAGCTTCATTACAGTATGCGATTCTGGAATCAGGTATGGTTTTTAGCCATTGCTCTCCATTAATTAATCCTGATAGAATTGGTGCTCCATTTTGTGGTTGAACAATCCGACGTTGCGTGGCAGTTGCAGTCTCGGTACTTGGTATCATTAAAAAAGCCACCACTAAGAACATGATTAAGCAACTAATTAAAGTATTGAATATGTTCTTTAACATAATTAAATCTATATATTTCCTCTGTTTTTACTATTAAGATTAACGGAGGTTCAGGTAGCTAACCCCAATAACTCACTAGATGTCTATGTTGGATTTTAAGCCTAGAAATATCACAATCATCAATAATATCTTAGCAAATTCGGATGTGTGCAGTCTTTTGCTAAAAATGAATTGCTCAATCGAAGTAATTCAACTCCAAGAAACAAGACAAGAAATCACAATTAATGAAGCAAATATTGACCTTGGAGATTTAATAATTTTAGGTGGAGATATAGAGAATTTAGAAAATATATATGAAATTATGGGAAATAAATACCCAGATATTCCTGTGATTTCGCTGAGAGACTATGCAGAATTAGAAACATCAATTTTTGCATCTATTTTTATGAGGGATGTTAGCGATCGCTTACAACATAGTCATCGAATTAAGCTGCTAAAGCAACAGAACTTAGACCTAGAAATTAAGCTTCAAAAAAGTAAAAATACATCGGATTTAGCAATTAAATCTCAAAGTGAATTTTTAACTCGAATTAGTCACGAACTGCGGATTCCCTTAAATGGAATTTTAGGATTCTCGCAATTAATGAGCTGGGATAAATTGCTCACTATAGAGCAACGGGGGTATACGGAAATTATTTATGAAAGTGGTAAGCACCTTTTATCTTTAGTCAATGACATTTTGGAAATGTCTAAAATTCAGTCTCATCGCCTAGAAATTGATAAAAAAGTTTTTGTCCTGCGCGAGATGATTAATGACCTAATCCATATTTTTAATCCCAAGGCAGAAAGAAAAAATCTAGAGCTAATTTTTAAAATTGCCGAAGAAGTACCAATATGTATACAGTCTGATGAAATTAAGCTTAGGCAAATATTGGTAAATATATTAAATAATGCGATCCAATCTACGCAAGTGGGGAGCATCACCGTATATACGTTTATAGCTAAAGATATATTGGGGCAAGCTTCTCACATAGTTTTTGAAGTAGAAGATACAGGTAGAGGAATTCCCCTGCTCGAAATAGATGAGATTTTTGAACCTTTTGTAAAAACTGGGGTTAAGTTTGAAGATGGTACTGGCTTGGGATTATCAATTAGTAAACATTTTGCTTCACTATTGGGAGGAGATCTTAAAGTAATCAGTAAATTAGGAGAAGGTACAACTTTTACCCTCAGTATTCCTTCTGAAATTGATCATCATTTCACCAGTTTGTCAGGCAATCGCCCAAGCATATTAGAAAACCATCAATCAGAATCAGCATCAAACCTCAAGATTTTACTGGCTGAAGATAGCTTCGTCGATCAAAAAGTTTTAGTCAGGATTTTAAATAAAATGGGTTATGCCGTTGATGTGGCGGGAGATGGGCTAGAAGTTTTAGCGGCTTTAGAGGCAAATTTGTACCACATTATTCTCATGGATGTGCAAATGCCTAAAATGGATGGCATTGAAGCTACTAAGCAGATCTTACAAAAATTTGCAGATGCCCCCGTAATTATTGCTTTAACTGCAGGTGCATCAGAAGCGGATCGCCAGCGATGTATCAATGCCGGTATGCAGGGCTTTATGACTAAGCCGGTTCGTCCCAAGCAATTAAAAGCTGTTTTAGATGACTGGGCACAAAAGCTATGTTTAGGATAGGTGGTTCCTGTAGATTTAGGCTTAATTAACCCCTATCCCTAAAGATGCCGAAGGAAGAAGTATAGCCATGGACAAAAGTGGTACCACCAACGGGACCGATTTCGCCACCACAGAAGAAGCCACTAATTGGCACTTCGCCTATATAGGTGCGAAATAAATCAGAATCAAAACCAGTTTTACCATAGAGTTTTTCACCCCTACCCATACAGGCAAAAAGTAAAGCGGCGCAAGCATGGTCAGTGTTATGTTCTCTTTTATAGCGAATTAAAGCATCTTTCAAATCTTCGGCTGAAGCTTGACGATCGCGTAAATGTAGTTGAATTCTTTGTCCAGGACGCATTCTGTCCGCAATGGCGATCGCTCCACTTCTAGGATCAACGCCAATAATATTTCTAATTAAAAAATCACCTTGTTCTAGTAAGGGCTTAAACTCATCCATCACTACTCCTACAAATAAAGAGTGTTGCGCCAAATCTCGATCGCTTTCATCTAATTCATTCACAATATTTTGTAAAGCAACTAGAGGCGACTGATCGTCAAGGGAAATAATAATATTGCGATCGCACTCAGAAATTTGTAAAGGCTGCCCAATGGGACGACAACCCTGAGCTACAACTGCATCAATGACTATATCCCCCCAAACTACTGCACCTACGGTACCATTGCGATAAATTTGATATTTCCCATCTTGAGAATTGCAAAATAAAGCATTAGCGCCAACTCCACCACTACTTGCCATACCACCAACTTTAACTGCATGGGGATAGGCAAAATCTAAACCTTGTAAAAAATCACTAACTGCAAAGGAAAAAGGATCGGCTAAGATTACAAAATTTGGTTCCTCTTCGTAAGGGCTGACTCCAATTAATTCCTGCCAGCGATCGGGCGAGCTATCCATATCTGGCAAATTTTCATCGACAATATGAAAGGTTCTAATCCCCGCATTGGGAATATTACCCACCATTAATGATAATGCGGTCACGTCTTCTAGTTCTTGACCATCGCCAACAATGCCGCCACCTGAGCAACCAATTAAATGCTTAATTTTAATATTTTCTGCCAATAAGGGCATTAATCGAGGATATTCACTAGCAAAAGTGTTGGAAATAAAAACTATCCCAAAATCTGGCGATCGCCCCGCCAATTCTTCTAGGACTTTATGTGTTACTTCTTTTACTGCTGCTTCTAATGAAACTTTAGTAGAAATGCCACTAACCCATTTCATATATGATCCTCTTCATTAATTTGCCTAGCTGGTGCTTTTGCATTGTGTGGGCGTGATTGATATCCTTGTAATGATATAGCAAAAGGGTTTTAGCCTATGAGGTGATAATTATTACCTGACAATTTTAAAGATTATAAATCAATGCAAAGACTGCCCCAAATCCGCAGGCGCAAGGTTGGAATGTACCACCTCCCCATCTTTAAACCACACAATGCGGTTAGTATGACGAGCTACATCTGGTTCGTGAGTTACCATAACCACTGTGATCCCACTAGCATTCAACTCACTAAAAATATTTATAACTTCTTCTGTAGTTTTAGAATCGAGAGCACCTGTTGGTTCATCGGCAAGTATAAGTACGGGTTGATTGACAATGGCACGAGCGATCGCTACTCGTTGTTGTTGTCCACCTGATAGTTGATTGGGTCTGTTATTTAATCTATGTCCTAATCCCATTTTTTTGAGGGCTGTTGCTGCGCGATCGCTCCTTTCACTACCCTTAATTCCTGCGTATGCCATGGGTAACATCACATTTTCCATAGCACTGAGTTGGGATAAAAGATGAAACTGCTGAAACACAAACCCGATCTTGAGATTCCGAATTTTAGCTAGTTTTGACTCCTCTAAATCAGCCACATTTTCGCCATCAAGAAAGTAATTGCCTGAGGTCGGGCGATCTAAACAACCAATAATATTCATGGCTGTCGATTTCCCCGATCCTGAGGCTCCCATGATTGAGCAATATTCACCCTTGGCGATTTCCAAGCTTACCCCCGCCAGAGCCGTTACTTCGGTATCACCCATGCCATAGATTTTATAGACTTGGTCTAGTTGAATTACTAAGGGTGTAACAGTTTGGAGCGGCTTAATAGCTAAGTTATCTTGAACTGAGGTCATGGATTTATAAATAGACTTCACTACTAGTATGCCATTTTATCTAGCTACTACTATTCATGGGGGATTTTACCGTTTTTTGAAACCCCTTCCTCAAGAATCAGAATTACTTGAACTCAGTAATGGTTGAGAGGATTGATTGTAATAGTTAGAAGTAGAGTAGTCGTGGCAATAGGTAGTGTCATTTTTATCAACAAGGTTAACAAGTATTCCTACGACTTTACAGTTATTGATTTTGAGAATTTCCATAGCCCGAGCGATCGCCTGTTTTGTCGCTTTTTCGATCGCAGTTACTAAAACTACACCATCCATCTTGGGCGCAAGGCTTTGAGCATCGGTAATACCAACAATGGGCGGGGTATCAATTAAAACATAGTCATAGATTTGGTGCCATTCGGTTAAGAGTCTTTGGAATTTATGAGACTCCAATAGAATCATGGGGTTGGGTGGTGTTGCCCCTGCGGTAATGATATGCAGATAGCCTTCGGAAAATTGCGACTGATCACCACTATGAATAATTTGTTGCCAAGGGAGTTTAGTGGCGATCGCTTGAGATAATCCTAATTTATTCGTAATCCCTGCCAGAGTATGCAGAGTTGGTTTTCTCATGTCGGCATCAATTAATAAAACTTTGTGTCCCAAACTGGCAAGGGTTAAACCCAGATTATAAATTAAGGTACTTTTGCCTTCAGAGGGAATGGAAGAGGTAAAAGCGATGGATTTTAGAACTCTTTGGGATGCTAGATTGCGAATATTTAATGCTAAAGAATTAACCGCCTCTGTAAATGCGGAATGACTATAACTGGGTGGCAAAAATGCCTGTGATGATGTTAATTCTAAAGATGGAGATAGAAGCTTGGCATTAATCGTGAGAAAAGGGATGGCTCCTAGGACAGGTAAATCGCTCATGGCTTTTATTTGCGAAACCTCTTGCAGGCGATTATTACTACTTTCTAAAATAACTACGATTACTGCTGCTAAAAATATGCCACTGAGTCCACCAAGAATTAAATTTAATAACACATTGGGTGAAACAGGAAAGGTGGGAATACTTGGAGATTCTAAAATTTGCCAAGAACTTGTTTCCCTTGCTTCTAGGATTTTCATTTCTTCCAATTTTTGACTCAGTTGCGTTAGATAATCCGAAGCTTGCTTAAACTGTCTTTGCAGTTCCACATAGGTTTGCTGTAGTTGCGGAATTTGGGCAAACACCTGTTCTACTCGAACTTGAGCAGCTTTAAGACTACCTAATTCTGCGGTTTGGGTGGCAATGCGGGTTTGGGTTTCAAATAGTTGAGTGGCAAGGTTTTGCTTAATACTAGATGTGCCTTCGATCGTGACATTGGTATCATTAGCACTAGTACCTAAAATTGCTTGGGCTTGAGCTTGCATCAGGCTATAGATTTGATCGCGGCGATCGCGCAAGGCTTGAACTCGTGGGTGAGCTTCTTGAAATCTGGTGCGTTCTAAAAAGTAATTAGTCTGCGCCTCTTGAAATTGTTTAACTAAAACTTGATAATTGCTATCTTGGCTGAGAATGGCATTACTCAGGGCGACATCGGCGGGTCTTCCCACTTGGCGTTGCAGTTCTTGCAGTTGCCGTTGGGATTGTGCCATTTTAATTTGCAGTTCTTGGGTTTGGGTTTCTAACCCTTGCTTCATCGTGTAAATAGCGGCAGCGTAGGTATCAGGGTCAGTAATATTATTTTGTTGACGAAATCTTGTCAGGGCATTAGAAGTTAATTCCAATTGCTTTTTAGCCTCTGGGATTTTACTTTGGATTAGTTGGGTGGATTGACTGGCTTTAGTGACCCCGTAGGCTTTATAGGTGGTGAGGAGCGCTTGCAAAATATCACTAGCTGCTTTGGGGCTGCGATCGCGGTAGGAAATATTTAAAACCTTGGCATTCTGAGCTTGGGTAATGTAGAGATTTTCCGAAATTTGCTTTAGTAAATCTGCTTTAGAAAGATTAGTAGTAATTTTGGGTAATGCGGTCTCAATAATCGGACTACTGCTAAGAATAGTGGCTTGGGTCGCCAGATTATTTTCTCCATCAACGGTATTTTCAATTAAAAAAGAGGCTCTAGATTCATACATAAAGGGCTGGGTGAAGGTATAGATTGCGACTCCACCAATAACCAACGAAAAAGTAGAAATTACCGTAACTAAGTGTTTATTTACAACTCTTCTAAGAGAGAAGGTGCTAATTGAATATGCTTTCATTGATTTTTGCTAATCGTAATCCGCCTCAGAATTATGTACGCAGATATATATCCAGAGGCTATGATTTAACCATAGATCATATTATGTCACTAGCTATGGATTTCACAGATCAGGTTCTGACCTCAACCCTACTTTTGACTGCTGTTTTAATGGTGGGACTCCTATCATTTTTAAAATCATCAGTTAAAGACCGAACCACAGAGATGATTTTGAGTAGTGTGAATTTTAATGAAGATCAATTATTAAGCAAAACCAGAGATTATTTCAAAGGACGGGGCTATCAAGTTGTGAACTTAGATCGCACTCAAGAATTAGTAACCTTGACGGGTAGAGTTCGCCCTAGCATTTTCTTAACTATGGTTTTGGTAATTGTTGCTGCGATCGGCATGGGATGTTTAGGTTTGGTGTTAACAATTTTAGTGCCGTTTTTTAGTGATAACTGGTTAGCGATCGCCGAGATTGCGGGTTTTACAGCCATTGGTGCAGGTTTATTTTATTGGAATGGTGCCGATCGCATGGAACAAATCAGCTTGCAACTTAGACCCAATACTCAATTATGGGTGCGAGGACATAAGGATGAATTAGCGGAATTAATGCGATCGCTAGACTTAAAAAATATCAGCAAAGCAGAAGATTAGAAAAATGATCGAAACTCTAAATCCTAGCTTTAGCCACTTGTGGGGGTTGGGCTGATTTACTCAGAGATTAACAACCTACAATAGAAAAACGTAGTATTTATAATCTAATCAACTAAATGCAGTCAGAGACTTTAGAACTATTGGAATGGTCACGGTTATGTCGGCATTTATCTACCTTTGCAGCTACAAAATTAGGAGCGATCGCCGCTAATCATTTAGTAATTCCTTCAACCTATCAGCGTAGCCAAGAGCTATTAACGCAAACGCAAGAGGCATATAATCTCGAAACTAAATTATCAGGTGGATTATCCCTTGAGGGAGTGCAGGATATATCTGGAGCCTTGGCACGGGCAGAAGTCCAAGGAATTTTATCGCCGTTAGAATTATTTGCGATCGCTACAACCCTTGCAGGAGCTAGAAACCTCAGACGCAGTTTAGATAATTCAGAAAACTGTCCTGTTCTCCAAACATTAGTAAGTGAAGTTCGCACCTATCCCGATCTAGAAAAAGAAATCTATCATTGCATCGAAGAAGGCGGCACTGTCTTAGAAAGGGCATCGGAAAAGTTAGGTAATATTCGCAGGTCAGCCCATCAAGTTCGAGAAAAAATTTTTAGTACCTTACAGGGAATTATTCAACGTAAAAATAGTGCGCTCCAAGAAAATATCATTACCCAACGGGGCGATCGCTATGTATTGTCAGTCAAAGCTTCCCACAAAGATCAAATATCTGGCATAGTCCATGATGCTTCGGGCAGTGGCTTGACTCTATTGATTGAACCTAGTTCTGTGGTCTCTGGCAATAATGATTTACGGCAACTAGTGGCAAGGGAACAGAGGGAAATCGAAATAATTTTAAGTAATCTCAGTGCTAAAGTTACCGCCGTAGTTGAAGACTTATCTAGACTTTTAGCTATTTTGACTGAAGTTGATCTGGCGATCGCCCGTGCTAGATATGGTTATTGGTTAAAAGCCAACCCGCCGACTCTATCTCAAAATCCTCAAGCTATCACCCTGCGAAACTTACGCCATCCGCTTTTAGTGTGGCAAGAGCAAAACGAAAGTGGTAGAACCGTAGTACCTGTGGATGTATTGATTTCTCCAGACATCAAAGTCGTTGTCATTACTGGACCAAATACTGGTGGTAAAACCGCAACCCTTAAAACCTTTGGACTCGCTGCGGTTATGGCAAAAGTTGGAATGTTTATCCCCGCCCGTGAGCCTGTGGAACTGCCGTGGTTTGATTTAATTTTGGCAGATATTGGTGATGAACAATCTTTACAGCAAAATCTTTCGACTTTTTCGGGGCATATTCGCCGCATTGGTAAGATTCTAGAGCTAATTACGCCTACAAGTTTGGTACTTCTTGATGAAGTCGGTGCTGGTACTGATCCATCAGAAGGAAGTGCGATCGCCACAGCATTACTTGAACATCTGGCTAATTCAGCTAATTTAACCGTTGCTACCACTCACTTTGGCGAATTAAAAACCTTAAAATATCAAAATCCCCAATTTGAGAATGCCTCCGTCGAATTTGATGATGTGCAGCTAGCTCCGACTTACAAGCTCCTTTGGGGAATTCCTGGACGTTCCAATGCTTTAGCGATCGCTCGCCGTTTAGGATTACCAGAAAATATTATTGATGATGCCCAAAATCATGTCGGTTATGGTTCTAATGAAATTAATCTAGTCATTGCGGAACTAGAAGCACAACGCCGCCGCCAAACCGAAAAAACCCAAGATGCCACTATCCTTTTAGCGGAAATGGAAAAATTACACAATGAGATCAGCAATAAATCCCAACAATTGCGATCGCAATACCAAGAACTGCGGGCAAAACAAGAAATGGAAGTTACTGCTGCCATTAATCAGGCAAAAAAAGAAATAAATAGAGTAATTCGTAAACTCCAAGCAGGAGATCAATCGCCACAATCTGCCCAGCACTCCGATCAGAGAATGGTACAAATCGGCAAAATGCATCTTCCTTCGCAGCAAAAACAACCTTCTGTTCCTATAGAAGCAGTTAAATACATTCCTAAAGTAGGCGATCGGGTTCGTATTCCTAAATTAGATAAAGTGGCTCAGGTCTTATCTCTTCCCAATAGTTCTGGTGAGTTTTCCGTAAGGCTAGGGCAAATGAAAATGAGCGTGAACTTAAAAGATGTGGAAGCAATATAAATGTCAAAATGCTTGAGATAAGATATTGTCTATCTCATATCTTAAAAAAGCTATTTATGCAATCATACCTAGCAGTAGTCAGTACATAACTATTCCACAAAAGAATTAGTACTGCTATATAATTTTATCTATTAGCTATAGGAGTTCAAACATGATCCTCCAACACATTGTCACTAACCCCAACATTATGGTTGGTAAGCCAGTCATTCGAGGCACAAGATTGACCGTTGAGTATATCTTAAAACTTTTGGGAAATGGTGCCAGTGTTGCCGATATTCTGGATGAGTATGAGGGGCTAACGGAAGAAGACATCAGGGCTTGCTTACTATTTGCTGCAAGGTTTCTTCAGGAAACTTCTTTCATTCCCTTACAAGAAACAGCTTAGATGCGATTTTTAGTTGATGAAAGTACTGGCACCAGAGTTGCTCAATGGCTTCATGGTCAAGGATATGAGGTATTCTCTGTTTATGATGAAGCAAGAGGTATATCCGATGATTTAGTGCTTCAAAAAGCATTTTCTGAAAATTGGGTGTTAATTACAAATGATAAAGACTTTGGTGAAAAAATTTATCGTGACAAGCGATCGCATAGAGGCATAGTTTTAATGAGACTTTCTGATGAGCGTTCTTCCAATAAAATTGCTGTTTTATCTAAACTTTTAAATAGCCATTTAGAACAACTACCAGATAGATATATAGTCATAACCGAACATCAAATTAGATTCGCAAGACTTTAGTCTAAATCAGATAATTAGCAGCTTACAAAATAAGCATCTGATGATACAAACCATTTAACGCTATTAATTCTCAATGAGCGCCAACTTCCATAACTTCCCTGTTCTAAAACCACAATCCGATCTGCCATTAACATCGTCGAAAAGTGATTTTACCTTTAGTTAATGCTCTAAATCTTTGAAATAAATCATGTTCAGCGATCGCTATCATTCCACCCGCAGTCAAAGCCTTAGCAGAGTTTGCCATCTCTTCCCAATAGTTCTGGTAAATTTTCCGTATAAATAGGGCAAATAAAAATGAGCGTGAACTTAAAAAATACTGCTTTAAAATATTTATGAACTTGATGGGTTGTAAACTCGGAGCATTAGGGTGTTCAAAACCCTTAAAAGTTGACATCATCCAGACTGGATGTAACATTGGTTTAGTTATTTGTGTCCAAATTTTTCTACACTATGCCCATGAGATGGTCACGCCGCCACATTATTCAAACTCTCCCGCTATTTTGGTTAGGAGCCTGTGCCAGTAGTCAAACCAGTCAAGTCTCATCAGACAAGACCAAGATTGTCTTTTGGACAATGCAGCTAAAGCCGACTTTTAATGATTACATGACGGCATTAATTGCTAAATTTACGGAGATCAACCCACAGGCGATCGTGGAATGGGTAGATATACCTTGGGCAGATATGGAACAAAAGATTTTAAGTGCGATCGCCTCTGGTACTGCCCCCGACGTCGCCAACCTCAATCCCCAATTTGCCACAAAGTTAGCCGAAAAAAATGCCCTTGTGGATATGCAAGCGGCAATTTCGAGCGAAGAGCAGGCACTATATTTTCCGAATATTTGGAAAGCCAATCAACTGGGAACTACGACCTTTGGGCTGCCTTGGTATGTATCTACCGATGTAACTATTTATAACCGTAATCTATTTGCTAAAGCAGGATTAAAGGAGCCGCCCCAAACCTACGCTCAATTAGCGATCGCCGCTGAGCAGATCAAAGCTAAAACTGGTAAATATGCCTTTATGCTGACGATGGATGGCACTCAGGTACTAGAATCTATGGTGCAAATGGGGATGGAATTATTAACCCCAGATGGCAAAGCCGCTTTTAATACCGATGCAGGCAAAAATGCCTTTAACTATTGGGTAAATTTATTTGATCAGCAATTAATTCCCCGTGAAATTTTAACTGAAGGACATCGCAAAGCAATCGAACTCTATCAAGCAGGAGAATTGGCAGTTTTAATTACTGGTCCCCAATTTTTAAAGATAGTCGCCCAAAATGCTCCCGATATTGCCAAAGTTTCTGATGTTTCTGTGCAGATTTCTGGGGACACAGGCAAAAAAAGTGCCGCAGTGATGAATGTAGTTGTGCCTAAAAGTTCACCATCTCCAGACTTAGCTCTAAAATTTGCGACTTTTTTGACTAATGATGCCAATCAACTTAGTTTTTCTAAGGTTGAAAACTCTCTACCTTCCACAATTAAAGCTGCTGCCGATCCCTTTTTCACGGAACTACCCAAGGATGCACCCACCTATACCAAAGCCCGAATTGTCAGTGCTTCTCAACTCAAACAATCAGAAGTATTGATTCCTCCTGTTAAAAATCTGGAAAATCTGCGTAAAATTATCTATGAAGAGTTACAGGTGTCTATGCTCAAACAAAAAAATACTAATGAAGCGATCGCTACTGCAGCAGAGCGGTGGAATAATCTAGCATAAGTGATTGATTATATTATCCTAAAAAAGATCACGCTTAATTCACATTGATAAATAGGTAAACTTAAAGTAAGGCTCAAGGGGAAAACCAGTGTTTAAGCAAATACGATTATTCAAAATCAATAGAGGACTTTATACCCATAAGGTCACCGATCATTATGCTGTTTTAGGACTGCCCCTAACTACTATGGATGGGGAAAAATTCCGCAATAGATACCTGCAACTAGCTCGGCTTTTACATCCCGATCTTGCCCATGCTAATGCTGGTGCTGCCGAAACTGATCTAGCAGAAAAGTATTTAGCCAAATTGGTAAACCCCGCCTATAAGGTTTTGTATAGCGATCACGATCGGAAAGAACACCTTGCCACCTTAAGATTATTGGGGCAAAGACTAAAATTCAAAGGTGATACCCCCGATCTTCAATGTGAATTAGCTAAAAAACTGCTTAAATATTCTCACGAAAATACCTACGTTAAATACTTTGAGGAAATTGCTAACCATCAATATGACTCCTTAGATCTGGTTCTAGACCGTATTGCCGATCTAAGTGAATTAAATTTAGTTTATGTGATGACCCAAGAACTAGACTTTCTGGATAATTTCACAAACTTCTCGCCGCCAACCGTTGAGCTTCCCAAGGTTTCTCCTGCCTATCGCAATTTACAGATGGCAGAAGTTTTTATTAACAAAAAACAATGGTCAGAAGCCCTGAAAGAATTAAAAAATGGTGAAAAACTCGATCCAGATAATGCATCCCTCTTTGCTCAACTAGGAGTAGTTTATCTGAATCAAAACGTCACGATCATGGCAAAAAATAGTTTCCAAAAAGCCTTAAAACTCGATCCCAAAGAACCCACTGCTTTGAAATATATAAAACAAATGACTTCTCCACCTCAGCCGACCAAAAAAGTGGAGAAAAAAGGTGGATTCTTTGGTTGGGGTAAAAAGTAAATCTTAAAATTCTTGCTTTTATGGGCATATTAGTAAATCTGTTGAATCGTATCCGTCCAAAGAGTTCTCCAACTCCTCCTCCTGTCAATTTAGGTTCTTTGCCACCTCAAAAATCAGATCCTAAATCACAATTAATCCAACTGGAAACGCAATTAAAACAGGAGGCTCTTCTGGTTCAAAAGCAATCTCAGCTAAAATCAAATCAGCCAAAATTAAAACCGAAGTGGATGGGCAAACTGATCTCACTATCTCTTCTAGTTGGCATTCCATCAGCCGTTCTCTACATCATAAATTTACCCTACCCTGCGATCCGCCAGCCCGTCTCCAGAACTGTGCCTTTTTTATTGTTGCCGAGTCAGATTAATATTGAGAATAATTTTAAGCGATCGCTTGAACTGATTGAACAAGCTGAACAGTTAATTGAACGACCTACAAGCGCCTCTGATATTGAACAAGGAGCGCAAAAACTAAAAGAAGGGAAAGACAGTCTCGATGCTATTCCATTAAATTCTGTGGATGAATGGATTGATTATGGCGGATATGGTTGGCGATTTTCTCGATATCGGTTTCAACAAATTCGGGAACAGGTAGGACGACTAGAAGCAAAGGTGTTTCAGGAAAAGAATGCCCAATCTTTACTTGTTATGGGAGAACAGGAACTTATAACTGCGAAAACAGCATATCAACAAGCCGCCAGTCCGACCGACAAGCAAGCAGCAGCAAGGTTGTGGCGATCAACCCTCGATAAAATGGAGGAAATCCCCGATCGCACTTGGGCAGGAAAGAGCGCCCAACAAAAGTTAAATAGTTATGAACGAGAATTCAATGAAGTCGTAGGATTAGCTGCGAATACCGAGAAAGTAAACACCTTAATTTCCTCTGCTCAACAGTTTTCAAGGCAAGCAACTTTAATTGGACAAAATCCCCCACACACTGTCGATAAATGGCAAGAAATTGAAAAGTTATGGCAAATAGCAATTGACGACCTCAATCAAATCTCCCCCCAAGACTTGAATGGATATGCTGAAGCCCGAAAACTTATAGCTGAATATACGGCAATTAAAGGGCAGATTACAGTACAGAGAAAGGCTGAACAAAATGCGGCTGTTGCTTTGGAGAGCGCTCAAAATCGGATCGAAACCCTCTTGGCAAGTACTCCCAATGACATTAAATCTTTTGATCGTAATCGCACTATTTCTCAGCTTCAAGCCATTATCAATGATTTAGATAAAGTTGAAAAAGAGACAACCAGTTATCCTAAAGCTCAAAAATTAAGACTGTTTGCCAAGAATAAGTTTGATCAGCTAGAAGCCAACTCCCAATAGCTAACTTTACGCCCCTCACCCTAGCCCTCTGCCAGAAGGAGAGAGGGAACAAGAAAAACGGACTTACTCCGATTCTCCCAGGTGGTGAGCAGGGTTTTGGGGATGAGGGACACTTAACTTGTTCGTAATATCAGCGACTAAAGCAAGGGGAATATCAAGAACTCAAACTAAAGGCAGCTTGAGGAATCAAAGTATCTTTAATGGCTGCAATAAAGTCTCGCTCTAGATATGGTTTAGTGAAGTAGGATGAAGCCCCAAGGTGCATAGCCAAGCGTCGGTGTTTGTCACTACTGCGCGAGGTCAGCATGACTACAGGTACTCGATTGAGATTAGAATTTTGACGACGATGGGTTAAGAACTCAAAACCATTCATATTAGGCATTTCCACATCACAAATTACCAGTTGAATTGTCGAGTTTTTTTCTAGTTGCTCGATCGCCTCTAGTCCATCTTTTGCCTGTAAAACTCTAAAACCTGCTTTTTGTAAAGTAAGGGCGAGGGTTTGGCGCAGGGCAATGGAATCATCGACAATTAGTAAGGTTGCTGCTTGAGTTTGGGTAATTGGGGCGATCGCTTCTGGTCGATTTACTTGACCTAAAATTTCTTGGCTATCAATGATTGGAATTAAACTGCCATCACCCAAGATTGTGCAACCGTAAATAAATGTAGGCGGGGCGATCCCTGCTCCTAGAGGTTTAATTGCTAGTTCCTGCTCGGTGATAATGCGATCAATTTCGAGGGCAACTAGATCTTGATTGCGCCGAATTAGCAATAGGGGTAATGCCCAATCGGCGGGAGTCGGGACAGACACCAAACTGGTATTAGGCAAACTTTCTGGTAAAGGGCATTGGTAGTTTAAGAACTCGGAAAGGTGGCGAATGGGAATAATATCGTCGAGCAATCTCTGACCCTCAAACTTTTTAACTTGGGACGCTAGGGGAACAACAATTTTTTCGATGCTACTAGAGGCGATCGCCAAGACATTGGTACCAACTACACAAATTAGTAAATTAGTAATACTCAAAGTTAGGGGAATCTTGAGGGTAAAAGTCGTACCTTGCCCTTGGGTAAATGCTACGGATACAGAACCTTTTAATGCTTGAATTTGCGATCGCACCACATCTAGACCCACACCCCTACCTGACAGCTCACTAACTTGGTCGGCGGTAGAAAATCCTGGTTGAAACATCACATCTAGTAATTCCGAGTCTGTAAGTTGTTGATCTCTCGTAATTAGAG
Organism: Synechococcales cyanobacterium PMM_0082; assembly: GCA_949127865.1. Classification (GTDB taxonomy): domain Bacteria; phylum Cyanobacteriota; class Cyanobacteriia; order Pseudanabaenales; family Pseudanabaenaceae; genus PCC-7502. The sequence continues at coordinate 20,626 of CASBQR010000074.1, read as the reverse complement.
ATTGACTAATAGCCTTACGCCGAATCTGCTCTAAGTTAATACCCTGTCCATCATCCCGCACTTCAATTAGGGTTTGGCTACCTTGATAATAGGCACGAATTTCAATTTGTCCCCGTTCGGTTTTTTGTTGTTCTAGGCGGGCAGAAGTAGATTCGATCCCATGGTCAAAGGCATTTCGCAGGAGATGTTGGAGGGGATCGTATAATTTTTCAAGGATGGCTTTATCCACCAGTACGCCTGTTCCACTGAGTTTCAGATCCACTGGTTTTTTATATTTACTAGACAGATCTCGAATATTGCGGGGGAAGCGATTTAAGACTTCACTGAGAGGTAGCATTCTTGCCCACCGTAGATCATCTCGGAGCCTTGTCACAGTTTGGCGTTGATCCTCTAGGGTTTGGGTAGATTGGGTTGAAAGCAGTGTTACATCTTCTACGGTTTCCTCAATTTGGGCTAAGTCCTCTAGCGCCGATTGCATGACGGTGTATAGTTCCCCGTAGGTATCTAGTTCCAAAGAGTCAAAATCCGTGGTTTGGGCATAGCTGGAATTCCTTGTAGTGGTAGTGATAGAGCGATCGCTAGAAGCCGCAGTTTGATCAGCCAAAGTCCGTAGGCGATTTGAAATATTCTTAAATTTATGAAAACGACGGAGCAGTTCTAGCACAATTTCTTGGAGTTGCTCATTTTGCAGAGAAAGCACATTGCGGTTAATTACGAGTTCACCTACTAAGTTATTCATCTGCTCTAGGCGATCAATATTAATCCGAACGGAAAGCTGCGACTCTGCTGTTGGCGAAGATATAGGTGCAGGAGAAGTATATTTAGCAAATTTGGCAGGTATAATTACTTCAGATTTGAGGATTTGCTCTGGTAGTTCTGCTAATTCGACACTTGCTTCTGTAACTTGTTTGGCGACTATGGGGAAATCCTGAACAATGGTATCGTCAACGGTGATTTCAACTAAGTTTGCGGGGAGAGTCATCCCACCAAAGACATCATCGAGAGAGAAACTCTGATCTGCATCAATTTCTTCACCGCCAAACACATCATCAAAGCCAATGGGGAGATTTTCGCTATCTGGCGTTTGCCCAATCTCCTCTATCGACTCTTCTTGCCCAAATACATTATCTAAATCTAGTAAATCACCATCTCCAAATACATCATCAAAGCCAAGGGGAAGATTTTCATGATCTTCTTCTAGGAAGCTCTCATCTGAAGTTTCTTTTTCTGTGAAAATATCATCTAAATCCAGTAATATGTCATTCTCAAAGACATCATCAAGGTCTGAATCGGGTACTTCTACTTCAAAAATATCAGCTAAATTGAAGGATTTTTCAAGTTCTACTTCTTCGGTTAATTCTTCCCTAATATCATTCGTAGGTATGTCGCCTAATAAATCATCTAGATCGAATTCATCGCTTAATTGGTCAGGTTCTGGGGGTAGAGCAGCGACGGGATCGGCGAATATGAAGTCTAAATCCTGTGGGCGATCGCCAAATAAATCATCTAAATCACTAAAATCGGTTGCTAATTCTTGAGAGGTACCTAGTTCCAATAATTGTGCCGATGGTTTTCCGCCTTGGGTGCGATCGCCCGCAATTACCCCTTGACGAGCTGCCTCAAAGTCTTGGATCGCATAGTGAGCTATCTCTGTAACCATACTAGGATTAGCATCAAGGGCAGCAATAGTAGCATGGGCGATCGCTGCTAAACCTGGCATATTTAAGAGTTCAGAAATGCCACTAAACACTTCTGCTTGCGCTCTTAATTCTCCAGCGACGATATGTTCTTGGGGATGATCCAAAACATTTCTGAGGTTTTCTAAGCCTTCAGCAATATCGACTTCAAAAATTGATAGGGCAATATCTACACCTAAATCAATGGAATTAGGAAGTTCGGTTTCTGAACCTAAAAAGTCACCAAGTTTGGTTTCAATATTAGTTAAAATCGGGGCGGCAACTTCAGCAATGTGGTCTGGATCAATATTACCTGTATCGATCTGCTGATTGAGGCTGAGGCGGAGCAGGTCAAAGGCTTCTAGAAATAGACCTTCAAGCTCGTGATCAATGACTAGCTCTTCATGGTGTAGGGTCTTGAAAAAGTCCTCAAGGCGATGGGACAGTTGGCTAATAACTGGGAGTCCCACACTAGCTGCGCCACCTTTGAGGGAATGGGCTGCGCGCATCATGTTGTGGATTTTATTTGTACTACGTCCTTCGACCAGGTTTACTAACTCTGTCTCGATTACGTATAAAAGTTCAGGTGCTTCTTGGATGAAGAACTGGTAAGCCTGATCCCGAATATCAGCATCAATAGTCATAATTAGTCGCCATGATTAACAGTTGGAGCTTTTAAACTTTTGTACTTTTTAGAGGTTTTACTTTACTTTAAACCTTTGCACACTGGATTGTAATTTTTGAGTCAGAGCTAATAGTTCCTTAAAGCCGTCCACAACGTGAATAGCTCCATCAGAAGTATTATCAGCAATCGCTGCTACTTTATTCATAGTTTTAGTTACAGATTCAGAGGTTTGAGCTTGGCTAACTGCGGCAGTAGCGATCGCTTCGACTAAACTATTAATCTGAGCACTAACTATGGAAATTTTATCTAAGCTTTGGCGAGCGGTATCGACAATTTGGGTACCTGTAGTTACCTGTTTTGCCCCAATTTTCATGGCTGCTGCTAAGTCTTGGGCTTGAGCTTGAATTTCTGCCACCAGTTTTTCAATTTCATTAGTAGCTTTCGCCGATTGCCGAGCTAGCGATCGCACTTCATCCGCAACCACCGCAAAACCTCGCCCTTCTTCTCCTGCCCTCGCTGCCTCCATCGAAGCATTAAGTGCCAAAATATTAGTCTGGGCGGCAAAAGAGCCAATCAGGTTAACGATTTGCGAAATCTTTAGGGAAGATTCACCCAACCGTTCCACTTTTTCCGCAGTCTCAGTCACAGTATTACTAATTGCTTGGAATTCTGTTACGGTGAGGGTCATGGCAGCTTCCCCTTCTTTTACAGTATCCGTTGCCTCAGCGATCGCTACTTCAGCTTTAGCGGCTTTGGATGTAACGTCTTGGATGGAATCAGACATTTCCGCTACTTGTTTAAGCGCATTTGTAATTTCTTGGGCTTGGCTCAGTGCTTCTGTGGCTAGGGATTGAATGGATATTTCACTACTATTGGTGGTGGCTAGTACTTGCTGAGAAGCAGATTGCACTTGAGTTACAATTTCCCGTAAGCTCTGTACTGTGGAGTTGTAGGAATCAGCTAGAGTGCCAATTTCATCCTCTGTTACCCTTGCCCTAACTGTTAAATCTCCCTTACTAATCGGATCAACTTCCATTAGCAATCGTAAGGCGCTAGCTTGGAGTTTTTCCTTTTCTTGTTTTTGGACTTCTGCCCCAGCATCAGCTTCACTTCTAGCTAAAGCCCTAGCCAATTCTAATCTTTCAAACTCCCCTTCTTGATTATCAATTACCTCTTGTAGCTGATCTGCCATTTCGTTGAATACTACTGTTAACTGTCCCACTTCGTCAGCAGCAAAGACTTCTGAACGGGCATTGCGATCGCCTTCGGAGAAGTTTTTAGTATTATCTTGGAGCTTTTTAATTGGTTTAGAGATGGCATTAGCCAGAATAATTGCTAGAGGTATATTAATAACAAGTACCAAAATAGCTATCACCAATTGTAGAAGCAAGGTGTTGGCAGTTAAGGCTTCTAATTCGGTTTCAGGGGTTGCTTGCACCAATAAAGCTACAGGTTCATTTTTGGAATTAAGAATAGCCTTAGTCGCCACAGTAGAGTTAACCTGATTTTGCCTAATTCGGTCGGTTACAGGCGTACCTTTAGCAGCGATCGCCTCATTCAAAACTGCAGGCTCAGATAGAGGCTGATTAATTTTTTGTAATTCCTGATTTAATTCATTGCCCTTGGGTGCATTTAATGATGTTGCTAAAGCGATATCCCCAGATTTCTTACGAAAATAAACCGCAGTATAGCCACCACCAAAGGCTTTTAAGGTGCCTTCAACAATTGGTAATTTATTATTTACTATATCCCCTGAGACCAACGCTCCGATCACTTCACCCGTAGCAGGGTCTTTAACAGGGGTAAAAGTATAGCGAATTAGAGCCTCTTGATTAGCAAATCCTTGAGGAAGCGGCGGATTCTCTTTTTTTAATTCCTCCCAACTTACAATCTCTGTAGTTCTGATCTGCCCATCGGGTGTATTTAATATCTTTGTAACCAAACCCTCTGGATCAAAAATTTCACCTTGGCGATTAGCATTGGCAGAAACCAGAATCTTGAGGTCTTTACCGACTAAGGTGGCATATTCGATTTTGCGAGCTTTAACTTCATTTTGCAAAATTTTAGCAACTTGAACCTGTAAAGCTTCAGGTAAAGGGTTACCTTGCCTAGCTAGCTTTGCTGCCGTAATGATATTGGCGTTGTCCGATTGCCCTCGAAATCCAAATCCCATTTGATTGACTTTGATATTGTAGTTAATATCGACTACGGCTAGTTCTGACTTTGCTAGACTTTCTAATTGCTTGTATCCCTGAGTTTGGTTGAGTAAAGCTGCACTCCCTACTAATCCCACCACAGAGACTAATTGAGCAATACCTAAATTGATTAATTGCTTAGTTCTAATTGGTAAATCATAATACTTTTGGAAAAGCTTAGGCTTAGGAGTTAGCTGGATCCGCTCTGAGCCAGAACTTGCGTTAGAAAGAGAGATGTCACTGATTTGGGTAGGATTTGGATTCATGGCAATCTTATGGGTAGATCTGTTTGAGAATGTTTTTAACTAAACTTTGAATTGTCCTACACTTTTTTGTAGCTCTTGGGCTATTTGGAGTAGCTCTTGGAAGGAATTAGATACTTGATTTGCCTCGGTGGACGTATTGAGGGCGATCGCAGCGATATCACTAATAGAATCAGATACAATTTCTGAGGCTGTGAACTGCGCTTGGGATGCTTGGGAAATTGTTTCTACAAGGGTATTGATTTGGGCACTGGCTTCACCAATTTTATTTAAGGTTTGGCGAGCTTCTTCTACCAGCTTTGTCCCGATTACCACCTGCTCCGTCCCAGATTCCATAGCAGTTACCACTTCATTGGTTTCCGCTTGAATTTCCGCAACTAGGGTTTCAATTTCCCTCGATGCAGCAGTAGATTGACGGGCAAGCGATCGCACCCGATCCGCAACTACTCCAAAACCACGACCTTCTTCTCCCGCCCTCGCCGCTTCAATTGCCGCATTTAATGCCAACAGGTTAGTTTGTTCAGCAAAGCTACTAATGAGGTTAACTACTTTTGAAATCTTTTGGGAAGATTCACCTAACCTTTTCACTTTTTTAGAAGTTTCTGCCACCGTAGAGCGAATCGCTAAAATCCCTTCCACAGTGCGGTTCATGGCTTCATCTCCTTCGAGTAGAGTCACGTTTGATTGCTGTACCAAACCTTCAGCTTCTTGGGCACTGGCGGTAACTGTGCGGATGGATTGGGACATTTCTTGAATGCGATCTAGGGAGATATTAATTTCTTGGGACTGACGGACTGCTTCTTTGGATAACCCTAATACCGATGACTCACTAGAAGTGGTACTATCTGTCATTTGTTGGGAAGCAGTTTGCACTTGAGCCACAATCCGCCTTAGACTTCCGACCATGGCATTATAGGAGTCGGCAACGGTACCAATTTCGTCTTCTGTCACGTTAGCCCGCACCGTTAAATCCCCTCGACTAATAGGATCTACTTCGATTAATAATTCCATTGCCCGCTTTTGCAGATTTTCTTTTTGTTGTTTTTGGAGTTCTACCTCGGATTCTTGACTTTGGATAAAATTCACCCGCTCAATTGCCAGTCCCAGTTGCAATGCTACTTGGCGGAGAATACTAATTTCTGTTTCCTGCCAATCGTGGGTACTGTAGCAATAGTGAGCAATTAGTAACCCTAATAATTGATCGCCTGTAACAATCGGTGTGACGAGATTGGCTTTGATGTCTAGGCGTTTCATTAAATCTAGGTGATCGGGATGAAATCCAGCGTTAAATACGTCCCGTGTCGGCACAACCCGACCTTTTTTATATGCCTCTATTAATTCTTGGCTAATGCAGGCATCTTCGATTTTGTCATTAAGTGCTTTTGGTAAATTATCATCAGATATCGCTTCTGCCACAATTGTACCGCCGCCGTCATCATTAAATTGATAAACCACAACCCGATCTACGCCTAAAATTCCCTTGGCTCCATTCACTGTTAAGTCAAAAATCAGGTTAATATCTCGACTAGATCTAGCACTATCAGCGATCGCTAGTTGGAGTTTTGAACTTTGCGCATTAGCTTGAATCCCTGTTGCCATTTTCTGCATTTCAGAATTCAAGGTGCCGATTTCATCATTGCTATAAGTTTGCTCGATTCTGTTAGAAAAGTCACCTGCACCGATCTGTTTGGAGTAATTTGTTAAGGCAGTCAGGGGTTTGGAAATTGCCTTAGCCAAGAATCCCGCTAAGAATCCAATGACGATCAGGCTAATTATTCCGATGGCATAGCTTTGAAAAAGTAAATTATTAAGATTGCTTTCTACCTCTGCTAAGGATGTACCAATAAAAGATATACCGATTGCTTTGTCTTGATGATTATACAAAGGCTCATAGAAGGTTAAATAATTTGAGCCGATAATATTAGCTTCCCCTAAAAAGATTTGGCGGCTTTTAAGCACAATTTCCGCTACCTCTTGGGATACTCTAGTGCCGATCGCTCTAGTACCATCTTGCTTCTTAGTATTGGGATCAACATAGGGAACGGTGGTGCTAACTCGAAAATCTTGGGCAAATATTGTCGCAACTGGGACGTTTAATTTTTTCTGAAATCCTTCGGGAATCCCATAATTTCGATTAAGTAACTGTCCGACAACCACAGTGCCGACCGTGCGTCCATTGATAATAATTGGCGTAACTGCAATATTTGCTAGTCCACTTCTGCCTTGCTCGATATCAAAGGTGCCGTCGGGGGCAGGGGCTTTGCCTGGGGCTAGTCCTTGGGTAACCTGGGCGCGAGGGGCGATCGCTGCTTGATCTGCCAAGCCTAGGGATTTTAAGATATTACTGTTAACTAGTTCGGTGCCACCTAAGGGTTTTTTCGTACTTAGGCTTTGTTTAACTATTTCTAAATCGGCGATCGCAATGCCTGCGGGTAAGTTTACGGTTCTATAGGCTGGCTGGCTAATCTCCCCTAGAGGTAATATTTTGGGATTTATGGTGAAATCTTGACCTATAACTTGAGCGATTTGGGCTATGGTTCGACCTTGGGCATCGGTAATCAGCTTAAAGTTTTTAATAGATTCGGGCGCTATATCTTGGCTAGAGACTTGCAGAAGGGATTGCAGAAATGCTTGATTTTTCGTAACTTCGCGAGGTTGGGTTAGATCGATCTTGCCGACTTGTACTGACTGGGCAATGGCATTAGCTTCACTTTTAGCCTCTTCTAGTCCCCACTGCACAAAATCCGTTGTAAATAAAGTGCCTTTTTCCTTAAGAGTAGTTTTCAGATTGTCTAAGTATGAATTTCGGGCGTATTGTAAGTTAACTTGAGTCACCACCAATACAGGTACACCCGCCGCTAAGAGAATGACTAAGGTTAGCTTCCAGCGAATACTTAGGTTTTGCCAGAATTTAAAACCGTAGCCTTTAGATTTAGATAAATTATCTTGATTTGTTTTTGTCATAGCGATCGCTTTAAACTTTATACCCTTAACTCACTTCAAACTACTTCTACAGGTTTTCTGACTTAATCAAGCCTTTTTCTTGCAAGATCTCGAAAATTTCTTCCTCTAGGCGATCTAGGGATAAAACTCTAGGATTAGGATTTTCGGCATGGCATAGATCGACAAAAGCATAAAAAGCATCTTGATCGTCGGTGTGGGAAAGCCCATACTTACGCAGTTCGGGGCGAGTCTTCTCAGCATAATTAGGTTTCATAGATACATCCGTGTCCATATTTATACCTTAAACTGTCCCATACTTGTTTGCAGCTTTTGGGCAACTTCTAGGAGGTCTTTGAATGCGTTAGATACTTGATTACTATCCGTGGAGGTTTGAGCGGCGATCGCTGCCACATCAGTAATAGTATCTTTAACAATTTCTGAACTTTGAGATTGAGTCACAGTAGCTTGGGCGATCGCTTCAACTAGATTATTAATTTCCACTGAGGCGATCGCAATTTCCGTTAAGTTCGCCCTCGCCTCTTCTACTAACTTCGTCCCAATATCTACTTGAATCGTCCCTGCTGCCATTGCCAAGCCCACATCGCTTGTACCTAGCTGAATTTCTGCCACCAGATCGGTAATTTCTGCCGTGGCTTCTGCCGACTGTTGTGCTAAAACCTGAATTTCATCGGCAACCACCGCAAATCCTCTACCCTGCGCCCCTGCTCTGGCAGCTTCAATGGAGGCAGTCAAAGCCAATAAATTAGTTTGTTCCGCAAACCCGCTAATTAATTTGACAACGCGGGAAATATTTTGAGAGGCTTCACCTAGTCGTTTAACTTTTTCCGAGGTTTCAGATACCGTATTGCGAATGGTTAAAATTCCATCTACGGTACGATTCATCGCCGCATCTCCAGCTTCTAGGGTAATGGCAGCTTTCTCTACTAAATCTTCGGCGGTTTGGGCATTATCAGATACAGTTTGAATAGATAACGCCATTTCTTGAATTCTAGTGAGGGCGATCGCCATATCCTCAGTTTGACGCAGAGCAGCTTGGGATAAGGATTTTACCAATGGTTCGTTAAAGCTAGTTGTATCTACTACCTGTTGCGCTGTAGCTTGAACTTGAACTACAATTTGGCGCAAACTTTGAACCGTAGAGTTGTAGGAGTCAGCCAGAGTGCCAATTTCATCATCTGTTACCCTCGCCCTAATCGTTAAATCGCCTTTACTGATCGGGTCAACTTCCATCAGCAACCGTAGGGCGCTAGCTTGGAGCTTTTCCTTTTCTTGTTTTTGGACTTCGGCTCCAGCATCAGCTTCAGATCTTGCCTCTTGCCGAGCCTGTTCAACTCTCTGTACTTCCAGTTCCTGTTCTTTTTGCAGAATCTCTAACTGCTCGGTCATGAGGTTAATATTATTTCCCAAAACTGCTAGCTCATCCTCACCTGTTACTACTAATCGGGTTTTGAGTTGTCCTAGTCCGATTTTCCCTACTGCTTCTGCCGCTTCGGTAATAGGTTTTGTGGCACGGTTTACTAGCCAAGTAGCAATAATTGCGACTAAAACTATAGTAATGAATGTACCGATTATAATTAAAATTAATAAATTGCGCTGGGCTGCCAGTGCCACACTTGTCGGGGTGGTTACAACTATCGTCCAGTTCAGGTTAGGTAAACCATCTAAGGTAGTTGAAGTAACATAGGCAATTACTTCTTCATTTTGGTTAAATCCCCCGATAAGGTGATCGAAGTCATGAAAGTTTACAACGGGATCACTGGTAGGAGGTTGAGTACCTAAGATGGGAAAAACTTCGGAAATCACTTTATCTGAGGCTTCATTGTCGGAAGTAGAAAAAACCCTTCCTTTTGAATCGGCAATGTAATAATCATCTCCAGCGATGACAAAGTCCTTCAAAATATTATCTAATTTGCCAATGGGAATGCGAGTGCGGATTACAGCATTAGTTGAGCCATTAATTTTGATGGGAGCGGCGGCAAATAACGAGAATTTTTTTGTGATTTTGGAAAGACGAGGAAACCCAATCACGGGCTGATTATTCTTTGACACTGCTATAAAGTAATCTAGCTCCTTAAAGCTAAATCCCTTGGGCGTATCACTGTTAGTATTGCCAAAGGATGTACTGCCGTCTAGGTTAGCAACTGTAATATTATTGTAAACACCATATGTTTTAATAAAGCGCTCTAAGGATGCTGCTTTTTGAGTAGTTGAAACCTTAAGGCTAGGATCTGTAAATAGGTCAAAGGTAGCAAGGGTTTGAATATCACCAAAGCGTTCGAACATAAATCGATTAATTTTATCTGATACCTGTAAGGTTTTAGTTTTATTGCGTTCTAGTGCCTGCCCAGTGAGCGATTGACTTACTGTCAGGTAGCCAAATAAACCGATCGCCACTACGGGAATGGTACCAATGGCGATCGCTAAAATTGTGGCTTTATTCTTTAAGCCTAGCTTTGAAAATCTTCGCCCAAGGCTAAAATTATTTGTTTTTATCGACTGAGCCATGACTAAAACCTCACAAAAATAAAATTCATGCTACCTATTTAATTAATGCTGTTATTCACTCTGGGGCATTGCCGCAAAGATTGATTCACTGTCCAGAATTACCATGATGTTGTCATTACTACTAGGTAAAAATCCTCGCAAGAAAGGCAATAGCTCGGTACTAACTTCAGACGCAGGTGGAGACTCAATTAAGTCTGGATTAACCCACTCAATATCCTCAACCCTATGCACCAGTAAGCCTAAATTATTGGGTTTACCTTTCTGTTTAATCACGATCGCCGAATAGTTAACTGTTGCTTTTTCATAGATTGGAGATAGCCCAATTAATCGTCCTAAATCTACTAACCACAGAATTTGCCCTTGCCAATTATAAATTCCCATTACCCACTCTGGTAGCTGGGGAATCGGCACAATCTGGGGAATCGGTACACTCAAAACTTCTACCATCTGCTCTAGAGACAGCAAAACATTGGTATTAGGTAAAAGCGTGAATTGCAGAAACTGCTGCCCTTTATATTCATCTTGCTCTTCACTAAGAGTATCAATGTTTTGAGAAGCCAATTCAATAGGGGATAAAGGGTTAGACATCATGTTTTTTTGTTTTGCTATAAAGCCTCTATCTTCTAAAAGTCTGATAAATTGTTTATTTAAATTAGTTTATTTAATCAATTGTTTAACAGTTTTAACTAGATGCTCTTGATCAATAGGCTTAGAAACGTAGGCATCAGCCCCTTGCTTCATTCCCCAAAATTTATCCATATCACTACCCTTAGTGGAACATAGAATCACGGGAATCATTTTAGTTTTTTCATCACCTTTAAGATCGCGGCAAACTTCAAAGCCACTGCGTCCAGGTAGAACCACATCTAAAACAATGAGGTCAGGTTTTTGGGAAGTAATCATAGTTAAGGCATCTTCCCCACTTGCCGCAGTTATAACTGTAAATCCGCCCTTACGCAAACAGCCAGAGATAATCTCTAGTTGCGTTAATGTATCTTCAACTATTAAAACCACACTCATGATGCCATCTTCCTCTAAAAATTAATAATTAACAAAAAAGATAAGTTAAAAATAACTTACCCTACCACTGTTGACTTGCTCATCTTATCTGAATATTTAAGATGTTTATACACCACAGATAAGACTGTTTCGGCATTTACAGGTTTTGCCAGAAAGTCCGATGAGCCTACCACTTTGGCTCTAACTCGGTCTATGACTCCATCGTTGCCAGTTAAAATAATAATGGGAGTGTCTCGAAATAATGAGGTCTTACGCAGTTGGGCGCAAATCTCATAACCATTAGTATCAGGCATAACCAGATCGAGAAATACTAAATCAGGTTTACGCGCTAATAAAGTGGTGATCGCCCGTAAGGGGTTTTGAATAGCAATAAATCTAAACTTAGCACTCGTCAAAATCTTTTCCATGGCTTGACATACGGCAGGGCTATCATCGATGCAAGCAATTAATGGAATATTAAGATCATTTTCGCTAAAACTAACTTCTGGAGGCTTGATCGCCGCTTGGGGTAAATTATGAATAGGGATAGGTAAATCATGAACATCATGGAGTTCCACAATTCCTGCCTGCACATAGGGTAGAAGTAAAGTAATTATATCGACAATGTCCCGTTTGCGATTGAGAGCAATATCCCGTAGGGTGTAGGTGCCATTTAAGAGCCGCACTAATGCCTGATAGGAAGCAGGAGAAGTTTGTTGTCTCAGTTGCTCTAGGTTTTTAATGATAGGAGCTTGGTTAGGTAAGCGATCGGCAACCTTAGCTTTTTGCCAGCCTAGCCATTGCTTTTCCACATTTGCAACTAGCGTACGGGTATCTAAAAATACTAATTGCTGTTTGAGTGGGGTAGTTGTTTCGGTTAAAAAGATGACCTGCGAGGCTTGGGTCACATCAAATAAAATTTCACAAACCATAGCCCTAATAATCTGGGCTGCTTGTTCACGGGTAATTTGTTTGGTCTCTACCCATAAACGCAACAATTCATATTCCCAACAGCCTGCTAAACTTTTAGCCTCATTATCTGAGAGGGTAGTCATTTCTCGTAATGTCGGACGGTCTATATGAGGACAATAAGCGCCCAGATTACGAAACCAACGTCTTACAGGATGAACTCCACCAGTGGCGTACAAAAGTCGTCCCAGATATAAATAAAAAATCCATTTTTGCCCTGTGGGATCTTCTAGGAGAAATTGTCCACTGAATTGGGTGTTTTTTAGGGCATCAAAAAACTTGGTCTGCTTAGAACCGTCAAATTCTTTAATTGGAACATTACCAACCATATTTCTGTGAATTTAGACTACGAATTAGTATGGGATACGAAAATGCTCTGCAAACGTATCATAACATTACTTCTAAATCTCATAAGAATTAAGATAATTAACTAAAACATTAGTATCAATTAGTAATTTCAAAAAGTTATTACTTGTTAGCGAAAAATTAGATGTAAAACCCCTTCTATCAAAGATTCAAAAGATTTACCAATTAATTGTTTCGACTTTGGCGTAATTCTTGGAGTAACTCACGGATTGCTTCTTGATGGGATTTGGCGATCGCTTGGGAAGATTCCCCCGCCTTAGCCAAGTTTCTGGCGGCTTCCGTGGACTCTTTTAAAGAAAGTAATAACTCTGTAACGGACTTAGCCTGTTCGTAGAAAGCATCTACAAATTTATTCATGCCTGCTTGTTGATGTTCGGCTAGCTGTAAAGCCCTTTCCACATTTTTACCCTGCTCAATGGTGATATTTTTTAATTCATCCACACTTTGGGCAATCACGGCGATCGCGGCACAGAGTTTATTTAGTTTTTCTTCAAAATTGTCGTTAGAACTCTCTTTAAATCTTTGAAATGTATTCATAAGTAAGTAAGCATTATTAAAGTGAGATGAAAACCCATTAACTTTACCTTGGTAGTTTTACTGACTAAACTACCAATTTATATATTTACGTAATGTGTGACTTCTTTGATTGCCCTCACCCTGAATCCCTGTCCCAGAGCGAGAGAGGGACTTTGATGATTTCTTCCTCCCAGGGCAGGAGAAGGGGATGAGGGTTGGTTGTAGTTGCACATCGCGTATATTTATAATCTACCAATTCTGCAAAATTAATTCTGATTATTTAGTAAATCAGATTAGCGGGGATATAGTTGCATAAGTTTTTGGACTTCTTCGGCATGGTAGGAACTGCGAGTTAAAGGTGAAGAAACAACCTGTAGAAATCCCATAGATTCTCCTACTTTCTGCCAATTGGCAAAGCGATCGGGATGCACAAATTCTTGAACATCAAGATGTTTCTGGGATGGTTGGAGATATTGCCCAATGGTTAAAATATCACAATCACTACTGCGTAGATTTGCCATGACTTCGATCACTTCATCAACGGTTTCGCCCAAACCAACCATTAGCCCAGATTTGGTATATGCCCAAGGGGCAAGCTCTTTAGTGCGGCGCAGTAGCTCTAATGTCCTTTGGTAATCCCCTTGTGGACGGGTGCGTTTGTATAGTCTGGGGATAGTCTCGGTATTGTGATTCAGGACATTGGGATGAGCAGATAGAATTATTTCTAGTGCCTGCCAATTGCCACATAGATCGGGAATTAGAACTTCAATTGTGGTGTTGGGCGTAAGGGTGTGAATCCTCTCAATACATTTCACAAACTGGGAGGCTCCACCATCGGCTAAATCATCTCGATTAACTGAGGTAATGACAACGTGCTTTAAGCTCAATCTTTTTACGGCTTCGGCTAGGCGATCGGGTTCGGTAGGGTCAAGGACTTGGGGCTTTTTCTCAAAGTCAATGTCACAATAGGGACAGGCACGGGTACAGGCAGGACCCATAATTAGAAATGTGGCGGTACCAATGCTAAAACATTCACCAATATTAGGGCAGGATGCCTCTTCGCACACGGTATTCAAGCCTAAGTCTCGTAGGGTTTCTTTAACGCTGCCTACTCTTTGCCATTGGGGAGCTTTTACTCTGAGCCAGTCGGGTTTAACTACCATTTTTATATTTATAAAGCTCGGCGATTAGAAAAGTTAAATTCATTATACTTTAGCTAAATGCGATCGCTTTTCACAACCAAGTTACTGCAAATTATGAAAGCAATTTCGGTTTTAGGAACTTCATCTAATGCGGGTAAAAGTTGGATGGTTACGGCTTTGGGGGCATGGTTGCGACGGCAAGGGATAAATGTGGCTCCGTTTAAGGCTCAAAATATGTCGAATAATTCCTACGTTACCCTTGAAGGAGGGGAAATTGGTCGCGCTCAGTCTGTGCAAGCGATCGCCTGTGGAATGCGCCCAATCGCCCAGATGAATCCAATTTTGCTCAAACCATCAGGGGCAGGGACTTCACAATTAGTAGTGATGGGTGAAGCTCGACAACATATTGCCGCTATTGACTACTATCAACATATTGAAACTCTGTGGCAGACTGTGTGTGAATGTTTAGATTTTTGGGGCGATCGCTGCGATGTTTTATTGCTAGAAGGCGCAGGTAGTCCAGTTGAGCTTAATTTAATGCACCGTGATTTAGTGAATTTACGACCAATTATGCACTTAAAAGGTCGGTGGCTATTGGTGGGAGATATTGAAAAAGGAGGTGTATTTGCCCAGATTATCGGAACTCATCACCTGATGTCAGAACCTACTCAGTTAGCTGGACTGGGCTTAGTGGTTAATAAGTTTCGTGGAGATTTACGCTTATTTGCTGATGCCGAAAAGTATTTTAAGGATTATATTCCCAAGGTTCCCTATTTAGGTGTACTCCCTTATCAAGGGAATTTGCAACCTGAAAGTGAAGATAGTTTGTGCCAAGATGCCGAAACCAAAGGAGTGGGGGCAAAGATTGCGTGGATCAGATTTCCCCATCTTTCCAATTCCCAAGACTCGCAACCTTGGCAGTTAGATTATGGAGTTCAAACCTGTTGGGTGCAGTCTGTGGCGGAGTTAAGTGACGCTAAGCTAATTATTCTGCCCGGCAGTAAAAATACGATCGCTGATTTAGAGTGGTTACGCAAGACTGGCTTAGATCTGGCAATTAATCGGGCTGCTAGTCAAGGTATACCTATAGTCGGGATTTGTGGTGGGTATCAAATGTTGGGAATTAGTCTAGGCGATCGGCAAGGGGTAGCAGGCTCAGCAGGACAAGTCGCAGGTTTAGGGCTTTTACCTGTAATTACCGAGTTTTTACCGATCAAACAAGTGCGACAAGTGCAGGCAAATTGGTACTCTGAGCAAGCCACCGATCAAGTTACCGATCAATGGATGGCATATGAAATTCATATGGGGCATACAGAACTAGTTGCACAAAACGAAGATATTCAGCCTTTGCTCCAGATTCAATACCAAAATCAATCTGCCTATCTGGATAACAAGCAACCTGAAGGAGTGCGATCGCCAAGGATTTGGGGAACTTATTTACATGGACTATTTGAATCTAGTCAGGTGCGGGCAGCATTAGTAAAGATGGCAAATATTCCCGAATATCAACCTTCTCAGCTAAATTGGCAAACTCACCAGCAGACTATGTATAACCAAATGGCTGACCTACTGGAAAATCATCTTGACCTGAATCCAATTCGTCAGTATTTAAATTTGTAGGGTTGCTATCGTCTTAAATTTTCTCTTTTGTGGGCATTTTTACCGATTCCACAGGCGGAGTTGTAGGCTTGTTCGTTAACCTTTACTGAGCGATCTAAGTCTAAAATCGGTTTAGGATAATCTTTTCCTATGTTAATTTGCGATCGCTCTAGTTCGACATCCAAGAGTGTCCAAGGACTGTGAACTTTCCTAGACGGAACTAGTTTCAAGGCGGGGAGCCAATGTTTTACATACTTACCGTCAGGATCATAATCTTGGGATTGCTTGAGAATATTAAAATAGCGAAATCCTCTGGCATCATTACCTACACCTGCTGCGTAGTTCCAATTTCCCCAGTTACTACAGACATCATAATCAATTAGCATCGACTCAAACCACTTTGCCCCCATTTGCCAATTAATTCCCATATTCTTAGTTAAAAAACTCGCAACATTTTGTCTTCCCCGATTGGACATAAAGCCCGTTGCTGCTAACTCTTGCATATTGGCATCAATTAACGGAAATCCAGTTTGCCCAGTTTGCCAAAGTCCAAATTGCCCCCCATCCTCTGACCAAGGTAAATTTATGCCCTGTAACCCTGATCTCTTAAAGAGGCGATCGCCATGTTTGGTAGCAATAAATCGAAAATAATCACGCCACAGCAGTTCAAATATCAGCCAATAGGTAGAATCATTAGCAGTTCGTTCTTGTTCATATTTTTTGACTTGAGCATAAATGTAACGAGGGCTAAGGCAACCGAGAGCTAACCAAGGTGAAAATTTTGAAGAATAATCTTCGCCAAGCATTCCATTTCGAGTTTCTTTGTAAGTTCTTATAAGATCACTCTGCCAAAAATAGTAATCAAGTCGCTCTAATCCTGATGTTTCACCGCCTGTAAATTTTATAATTGTCCTAGGATCGGCGATCGCAGGTTCAAAACCTAATTCTCCTAAAGTAGGGATTTCACCAACTTCCAGATTATCTATAGGAGGTAATTGAGCAGGAGTTGGTAGTGGGGGATTGACAATAGAGGATTTTTCAACTTCCTTCCGAAAGCTCGTAAATAGTTCAGGTAAGTTAGAAATCTGAAAAGGTAAATCTTCAGGATTATAAAGCGAATGCCCCCAGAAGGATACAGACTTCACTCCAATTTTTGTAAGATTATTTATAAGATCTGTTTCTACTTTAATCTCTTCGGAAGTTGCCTCCCCATGAAAATAGACATCTGTAGCCTGAATATCTAATGCTAGCTCAGGTATGATTAATTCTGGAAAACCTTGACGAATGATGAGATTACTGCCCAAGGTCTTCAATTTATGCCTTAAATCTATGAGACTCTCTAATAAAAATTTAGCTCTAAATGCCCCAGTTTTTGGAAACCCACAGTTAGTTTGTCCAAATGTCCTTGGGTCAAAACAGTAGATTGGAATAATCTGGGCGTTTAATTGAACTGCTTGGTGTAATGGTTGATGATCATGCGATCGCAGGTCATTGCGAAACCAGATAATTATTTTTTTAGACATAATGAAAAATTAATTAGAAATCTAAACTTGGAATTAAAGAGAAATACCCAAATTAATAACTTTTGGCATAGAACTATCTAAAAACTATAACCTTTCCCCCTAATAATCTTTGGGATATTTATGCTTATCCACTGATGGTTTCAGAGAAATTCACTTTATCTATCACTACGCAATGGGCGGGAACTATTCCTGACCTCATGAGATAAGATAATGCAGTACTCTTCCCACAGTTGACTGGTGTCAAAACTTAGATATATTTCTGCTTCTTGCCATTTGCTTAAATAGGCTTTGATCACTGGACTATATAGCTTTGCGGGGTTGATACAGAGATTCTTCATTCATCCTGATAGTTGTGTCTGCGTACTTTGCGCTATTTCCGCTTTAGTGTTGAAATGGCTGATCTATTTCGTCAGATTTACACTGCCTGTTGCGATTAATCCCCCCATCATCTTGCCCATTACCCCTAAATGCCTTATATCTGACCAAGGGCTATATTGACTCCCAAATTTTTTAGTTCACTATATAGTCGTGAGGCGTTTTTGGACATTTCGATCTTTGCTCATTTTTTCAAAGCCAGCATTTGCCTGATTTTTACCCAAATGCACTCTCTGTATGCTTTCTCTTGCTCTTCCTTGGACTTTTGTCAGTCAATCAGGGTTGGGCGCTACATCCCCGTAATGGTTTTTAACTACGTATATTTACAAAACATCTTGCTGTTACCTAACGCCAGAATTAAGAGTTTATAAATGGCATTATATGGCGAAGAACATTTTAGAAAAATTTGAAAAAGATGTAAACTTATGAAAATCGAAGAAACTCTGCCCGCAATTATTGAGCATTCAACCCCTGTATCGAGATAAAGAATTGAACAATAAATTTCATAATTATTAATTGTGTTAAATAATACAATTATCATTAAACAGGTTTAAAATAAAAAATGAAACAGCTTTTTATTGAATGGGTTCGCCAGTTTAACTTTCCCCGTAAAGCAGGATTTTTACATTTAATCTGTCCAAGAGTAGGAGAAAAAAATGTTAATTTTTATGACTATAAATTGACTCTAGATTTAAGCGATTATATTCAAAGAAGCGTTTATTTAAATGTTTTTGAGCCATGTGAATCAAACCTGATTAAGAATTATCTCAAGCCAGGTATGACCTTTATAGACGTGGGGGCTAATATCGGCTATTTCACTCTTATGGCATCTGCTTTAGTTGGAAGTGAAGGAAAGGTTATAGCATTTGAACCAAGTCCATATGCATATGGCAGATTAGAAGACACTATTAATAGGAATAATATATCTCAAATTAGCATAATTCAAGCAGGTCTTAGTAACTCTAGAGGCACTATAGAACTTTATATATCTGATGATAAATGGGGAAATCATACACCAACAATGGTCAAGAATGACGGTGGTCATCCAATTGAAGTTCCTATTCTTACATTAGACGAATATTTAAAAGACAATAAAATTGAGTATGTTGACTTAATGAAAATTGATGTAGAAGGTTTTGAACCGAATGTTATTGAAGGGGCTAGAATAGCTATTGAATCTAGGAAAATTCATTCCATTCTTTTAGAATTTAATAAAGATTGGCTTGAAGGTAATGGAAGCAGTGTTAACTCCCTATATCAGAAATTATTAGGGTTAGGGCTTAAGTCAAAGAACAAAGGTATAGATATTGATTCTCCTTTGCAAAACCTACTTTTTTCAATTGAATAAAATTAATTAACGTGTTTATATTTAGTTAAAAATAGTGAATAATTAATGCGTATAGCTCACTATATGAAAGGCTTAAGTGATCCTGGTGGGATTGCTACTTATATATATCGCCTTAGCCAAGCTCAATTAGCAGCAGGACATAGGGTTTATTTATTCGATACTCGCCCAATTAACCTCAATCTAGTCGCAGAAGATTGTAGAGTACTTGTCAGTGATGATGATGACCTCTACAGGCAAGCTGAATTACACCAGTTAGATATTCTTCATTTACACACCTCCATTAGCAAGCTACCGCCACAAGAACTGCCAGTAGTGCGTTCTGTTCATAGTCACAATCCCTATTGTCCTAGTGGCTCGCGGTATTTGCAAAATTGGCATCAACCATGCGATCGCCCTTACGGACTGGGCGGTTGTCTCTGGGGGCATGTTGTAGACCACTGCGGCAGCATTCGACCGCATGTATTACGGGATGAGTTTCAACGCTGTTGGCAGGAAATGGAGACTCTCACGAAGCTGCCAGCGATCGCTAATAGTGAATTTGTTAGGCAACAAATGATTCGCTCTGGTTATAATTCTGCATTAGTTGAGATGCTCTATTTACCTGCTCCTAAAATTCAAGATTACTCTCCACCTCCTGATACAGGTATTCCTCATTTTGCGTTTGTAGGACGAATTACCCCCCAAAAGGGTCTGAACTGGTTGCTGAAAGCTCTAGCTTTAGTTCAAGTGCCAATTCATCTCGATATAGCTGGTACAGGTAATCAAGAACAAGAAAAGTTGTTGATATCTCTAATCCGTCAGTTGAAGTTGGAGGATAAAGTTACTTTACATGGATGGGTTGATTCAGTACAAGTCATGCAACTGTTAAGAGCAGCAAGAGCGTTAATATTTCCTTCGGTATGGCATGAACCCGCTGGCTTTGTTAGTTTAGAAGCAGCAGCAATGGGTAGACCAATTATTGCAAGTAAGGTAGGAGGAATTCCTGAATACGTTGAGTGCCTTCAAAATGCCTTACTTGTGGATGCAAATGATATTAATGGACTAGCGCAAAGCATTGAAAAATTAGCCAGAAATTGGTCTTTAGCACAAAAAATGGGACTAAAGGGAAAACTTATGGTAGAAGAGTATTTTTCTATGGAAGATCATTTGCAGAACTTAATGAAGCTATACGATTTAGCTATTCGCAAGGAAAGCCAAAATTTTTCATAAGTTATTGTTGATATAGTTCTAAATGTTGTTCGACAACTGTTTTCCAATTCAGAGAATGAACCCACTGACGACAACAGGTTTGGGATGTTACATATTCTGTTGGCGATAACTTAATGAGTTTATTTAAAGCATCTGCGATCGCCTCTCCAGAGTTTTGCTTAACTACATATCCCGTCTTACCATCATCGACAAACTCATGCATTGCCCCAGCATCTGTACAGATTGCAGGAGTTCCGCAAGCTTGAGATTCTAGAAGTGTAAAACCCATGAGTTCGGGAACGGGAGTATAGTCTCCGTAGAGGTTAGTATGCACCGAAGGCAAAACCGTCACCTTAGCGCGTTGATATTCTTG
>CASBQR010000073.1 GCA_949127865.1 Synechococcales cyanobacterium PMM_0082 | reverse complement strand
CCCTAAGCCCACAAATTCGTAAAACATTTCAAATTTGTAACTGGATTCTATCAAAACCTCCAGAAAGGCAATAATGCACTTACGACTCAGCGTAACTCCCAGCTTAATATGATTAAAAAACAAGTCAAAATTGGCACAGACAACTCCAGCCACCCCTTCTTTTGGTCTAGCTTTATCCTAATTGGTAGCGGACTTTAAGGCTATTAATCTCAAAACTTATCTGCTAAGATAAATAACTGCAATTTAATTTAGATCAATACCTCTACAAACCCATGGTCAAACTCAGACTAAAACGCTTCGGTAAAAAGCGGATGCCCAGTTATCGGATCATTGCGATCAATAGCACCACCCGTCGCGACGCTCGCCCCTTAGAAGAACTTGGTTTCTATAACCCTCGCACCAAAGAAACAAGATTAAATGTAGAAGGGATCATCACTCGCCTAAAACAAGGTGCTCAACCTACAGATACAGTCAGATCAATCTTACAAAAAGCCAATATTTTTGATTTAATGGGCGCAGAGCCAATCACCACAGAAACAGTCAGTGCATAGCTATATTAATTTAGTTAAATTTCTGATAGAGCCATTGCTAAGTAAACCCAATGAGCTCAAAATTAATTGTGAGAGTAATTCTAAAGGCGATCGCATTTGGATCAGAGTTGCATTTGATACCACTGAAAAAGGTCGGATATTTGGGCGAAACGGTCGCACTATTCAATCTATTCGTACCCTGTTAACTACTGCGGGTAATAACTATGATCAAGTAGTTAGGTTTGATATATTTGATCCCGAACCATCGGAACCTAAACCTACGGATAAACCAGTGCCTAAATCTGCTTCAAATAAACCCAAACCAAAACCCAAATCAGAATAAGCATCTAGATCAAAAGCTCAAAATAATTAAGCTGAATTCTGATGAGTATAACTGCTGAAATTATATGTATAGGTACCGAGTTACTGTTAGGCGAAATCCTTAACAGTAATTCCCAGTATCTAGCTCAACAATTAGCCAAACTTGGTATTACCCATTTTTATCAAACTGTCGTTGGCGATAACCCAGAACGGATTCAAAAAGTTTTAGCGATCGCCGCCAGTCGTTCCAATCTAATTATTACCACTGGAGGTTTAGGTCCTACACCTGACGACCTGACTACGGCGACAATTGCTGACTTTTTTGCCACACCCCTCATAGAGCATCCCCAAATCTGGGCAGATATTCAACAGAAGTATATAGGACAAACAATTACTGCGAATAACCGCAAGCAAGCCCTATTGCCTCAAGGTGCCGAAATTTTAACAAATCCCGTAGGTACTGCCCCCGGGATGATCTGGCAACCCCGCCCTAGTTTAATGATCTTGACTTTCCCTGGTGTACCCAGTGAACTTTATGCCATGTGGGAGCAGTTTGCCGTTCCAGTATTGCGATCTCAGGGATGGGTCAAAGAAACCTTTTATTCCAAAGTCCTACTTTACTGGGGAATTCCCGAATCGACCTTAGCGGAACAGGTAAATACCTTCTTTAC
This sequence comes from Synechococcales cyanobacterium PMM_0082, assembly GCA_949127865.1. Classification (GTDB taxonomy): domain Bacteria; phylum Cyanobacteriota; class Cyanobacteriia; order Pseudanabaenales; family Pseudanabaenaceae; genus PCC-7502. Next base: position 3,630 of record CASBQR010000073.1, on the reverse strand, counting down.
TCTGACTAATCCCACTGTCGCTCCCTATGCTAATTATGGACAAGCCCGTCTACGCATTACTGCCCGTGCCGCAACGACCGAAGCCGCTCAAGCTCTAATTGCCCCTGTTGAAGCCGAAATTAAGCAAATTACAGGTAAATATTGTTACGGCGCCGATCAAGATACATTAGCTGATGTCGTGGGGATTTTCTTAAAGAAATATAATCAAACCCTAGCTGTAGCTGAATCTTGTACAGGCGGATGGCTAGGTGAGACCATTACCAGTATCCCTAGTAGTTCTACCTATTTTTTGGGTGGAGTAATTAGCTACAGTAACAAAGTAAAAACTCAAATCTTAAAAGTATCTGCATCCGATCTAGAACAATATGGAGCCGTTAGTGCAGAAGTCGCCAAACAAATGGCTTTGGGTGTAAAAAATTTATTACAAAGTGACTGGGCAATAAGTATTACAGGAATTGCAGGACCCGATGGTGGCTCTGTGTCCAAACCAGTGGGCTGCGTTTATGTGGGAATTGCCGATCCCCAAGGGCAGGTTGAAGCGATCGCCTATAAATTTAACCCCAATCGCGATCGGCATTGGATCAGAATGGTGAGTGTTTACTCAGCATTAGATCAACTTAGGCAAAGATTTGTTATGATTTAGTTAATTAAAATTTGTTTAATTAATTATATTTATATTTTAATTGAAGAAAGTTCACAAACATAGTAAGCTCTCTCAGGAGATAACGGTATGAAGTCTATTAAAAAAGTTTTAGATAAACTAGGTGAAATATTTAATCGAGTCCTAGATGCCCTCCTAGAGCAGCTCGCGGGCAAAGAGACTGAACCTGAGATGATCCCAATTCCTGTTAAAGATCGCCAGTAAATCTATCTTCATGGCTAGATATACCCAAATCTATATAGTTAAAACTAATCCGATTACTATTCGTGACGTTATAGTTGATGTCCTTAGTACCTGCAGCCTAGTTGTTAGCTTCGTTACAAATGACTACATCATGGCTCAGGAAAAGTCGGGTAACCTTAGCTTCTCTAAGTTGGTAACTGTCGAAGTATTAATTCATCAACCTTCTATTGAAAGTAACTCCATTAAGCTAACCTGCATCACCAAGAATGGCGAATTACCGTTGCGTATAGATAACCACTGCCAAAAAATGTCCGAGCTTGTCGATCAAGCCTTTACTCTAAGTACTGCTTGGCAACTACTTGAAAGTAGTCCAGTTTAGGCTAAAATAGTTTAAATGAGTGAATACAATAATATATTTGCTGATAACCGCCAAGCTAGGTTTAACTATGAAATCCTAGAAGTCTATGAAGCGGGAATTGAGCTAACAGGAACCGAAGTAAAATCAATTAGATCTGGACTGGCAAACCTACGGGATGCCTACGGAATTGTGCGTAAAAGGGAAATTCTATTACTAAATTTATACATATCTCCCCATAAAACCACCAGTGCTGTGTTTAACCACGAGCCAACTCGTACTCGTAAGCTGCTACTGCACAGGCAGGAAATACGCAAACTGATAGCCCAAGTAGAACAAAGAGGTCTAACCCTAGTACCACTGAAGCTCCGCCTTAAAAATGGTTGGATTAAAGTTGATTTGGCTCTAGTTAGAAATAAAAAACTCCATGATAAGCGTGAAGACATAAAAAAACGAGAAGATAAGCGGGATATTTCAAGGGCGATGAAATTTAATTAGGTCAAACCCAATTCTTAAAATTGGAGGATTAAGATTGACACTCCCACCGATTTATAGGCTACCGTGCACACATAGGTCAGCTAGACTATATTAGTTTGGAGAACAGGGCAGGGCAACCGCACATAAAACTTAACAGTTTATAGAGTGTTCAAAGTGGCAAGAATATCCTTGAGATAAGCATCATTCCAGCCAGCTTTGAGTCGTTTTGTCTTAACGCCCACCTTAGTTTTCTTGTCTTTGGATAATAAATTTACGCCAATATGACGGATTACAGCAAGATTTTCTGGGCAAGTCCAAGAAGCATCTTCCTCAAACCCAACATCTTTTTCAATGCAATATACAGCATCTATCTTCCCTGACGAGGAGAATGACTAATGCCCTTTAATGCTGGTGATTTATTAAGTGTTGATTTTCCAGGATTTTCAGGAGTAACTGGGATCAAACGCCGTCCCGCTGTCATCTTATCTTCATCAACCTACCACTCCATTCGTCCAGATATTATTGTTGGTTTGATTACCTCCCAAATCAAAGGTCTGGGAATAACAGATTATGCTCTTCAGGATTGGGCAACGTCAGGACTAAGGGTTGCATCAGTATTTTGGAGTTTTATTGTTACGCTTCCAGTCTCTTCAAACATTATGCGGATTGGGCAATTGTCAAAAAGGGATAGGGAGGCTGTTCAGAGTTGCATAAAAGTGGCTTTTGCCGCTCTAGATCCCTGAGTGTAAATCTTGAACTTACAGCACTTTGATTTCAAACCCGCCACAAAAGAGGGCGGAAGAGTGAAGCCCCGTAATGGTTTTTTTTTCTATCTGTAGCACGTTTGATCGGAATTCGCTGTAATAAGGATCAAAGTTGAAGTAAATTAGGCGAGAGGCTATACACATCTCGAAGAGAATCGCCTTCTAAAGCTAAAACCCGAACCTTATCAAGCTAAAAGTTAAAGTAAATTAGTTGAGCGATCGCCTATGAGCATATATTATGAGTAAGCGATCGCATGATAAAAAGACATAGATTAGGATGGAGTAATACTTGTAAATACAATTAGGTTATGAAAAACATTACTGCTCAAGAAATTTACAACGAGACTATTCAATCTCTACCACCTACAGAACAATTGCGCTTGGCAAACCTCATTCTTAATGAGCTCCAAAAAAACTTACCTGAGATCGATCAAAAAGATTATTGGACAGAGGAAGACCAAGCAGATATAACCAATTTTTCGATGCAATACACAGCATCTTTCTTCCCTGACGAGGAAAATGACTAATGTCTTTTAATGCTGGTGATTTATTAAGTGTTGATTTTCCAGGAGTAACTGGGATCAAACGCCGCCCTGCTGTTATCTTATCTTCATCAACCTATCACTCCATTCATCCAGACATTATTGTTGGTTTGATTACCTCTCAAATCAAAGGTCTGGGAATAACAGATTATACTCTTCAGGATTGGGCAACGTCAGGACTAAGGGTTGCATCAGTATTTCGGAGCTTTATTGTTACGCTTCCAGTCTCTACAAACATTATGCGGATTGGGCAGTTGTCAGAAAGGGATTGGGATGCTGTTCGGAGTTGCATAAAAGTGGCTTTTGCCGCTCTAGATCCCTGAGTGCAAATCTTGAACTTAATAAGAATCAAAGTTGAAGTAAATTAGGCGAACGGCTGTACACATCTCAAAGAGAATCGCTCTCAAAACTCAATTGTACGAGAACTTATCCAATTTAAAACCACCTCTAAATAATCTGTTGATGATTTATGGGTCTTAGTCTAATCAAGAGTTAGTCAATTATCCTTGAAGAAAGTAGGCAAATCATTGCAAGTATCGAAATCATTGTCCGAGACGACCAAGGCAAGATTTTGCGTCAATCAGTGGATGAGGATGTAAAGCTATCATCTCTGAGTTTGAGAGGGGTAGAATCAGCAGTGGAAAGATG